>NZ_JBLWTZ010000018.1:0-74790 GCF_048269885.1 Tenacibaculum sp.
TATTTGTTTATCTCAGAAAAAGTATAATGAATGTGGAAAGAGCATTATAATAAAATTAAAAAAGAAAAACATCCCCCAGCTTATACACTTCGTAAAGCTTTAGATTTTATAGCCACCCAAAATAATATAACAGAAAAAACAGCTGTAGACTTGGGTTGTGGTAATGGGGTAGATACATTTGCTTTGTTAGAAAATGATTTTTCTGTAGTTGCCATAGACAGTAATCCTAACTCATTACTTTACCTGCAACAAAACTTAGCTCCTAAACATTCTAAATTATTAAAATTTAGTAACGTTTCTTTTGAGAATTTAGAAAAGTTACCTTCTGCTTATTTGGTTAATGCTTCTTTTTCACTTCCTTTTTGTCCTCCTAATCAATTTGATAAATTATGGTTGAATATCATCGAATGTATACCTCCTGAAGGATTTTTTTGTGGACATTTTTTTGGTCCAAAAGATTCTTGGAGTTCTAATTCTGACATGACTTTTCACAATATACAAGATGTAAAAAACTTATTTGATAAGTTTGAGCTTCTTTATTTTAATGAAGTTTCTAAAAAAGGAAAAACATTATCTGGAAAAGAAAAGTTTTGGCATGTTTTTCATATTGTGGCAAAAAAGAAACACCTTCAAAAATAATAAGCTACCACATTTATACTTATTCCTGTATTATTCCCTTAGATATTTGCTTAAGTGTTTTTCTAGATACAATATATAAAACCAAAGCGTATAATATATTTTCTAAAGCTAAACTGTAATATATCCCCTCTATTCCAAAGTATTTAGTTAAAAGTAATACTACCGGTACAAACAATAATAATTGTCTTCCAATAGGTAACAACGTTGCTAATTTTGCTTCTCCTATAGCTTGAAAAAGAACTATGCTACTAGAAGATATTGGAATAACCAATAAAATACTCAATAGCATTCGTACATTAAAAATTTCTGTATCATTAAGTTTTACATTAGGTAATATAACATTAACCATTGCCTCAGGAAAAATCAGTATCGGAATTAACAGTCCAGCACCAAGAACAATTCCTGTTAACCTGTATATTTTTACTCCTTTTAAACACCTAGACGGCTTGTTGGCTCCGAAATTAATTCCAATAATTGGCTGCATAGATTGGTAAAGTCCTAAAAGCGGAATAGCTAAAAAAGTAAACAACCTAAAAACAGCATTAAAAAACGCCATAGCTTCTACTGTTCCATAGAAAACCACTAATCTGAAAAGTAAAAACTGTCTAAACAAATTAGATAGTTGCATTGTAAATGCTGAAAAACCAATACTTAAAACATTTTTGAGGATCTTATACTCCAACCTTATTCGAAAAGCCCCTGTTTTAAATGTTGCTTTTCCACGGATAAAATATAGAGATGTTAACAAACTATAAATAAACATTGCTATAATACTACTCCATGCAGCACCTGCTACTCCCATATGTAAAACACCAATAAAGATGGGAGTTAGTAAAATATTTAAAATTACTGAAGCTATTGTGAATTGCATTGCTACTTTTATGTTTCCTTCTGCCCGTATTAAGCTATTAGCTGACAGACCATAAATACTGAATAATGCTCCCAAAACGTATACTTTAAAATATTCTAAAGCATAGGTAAATAGTTCTCCTGAAATTCCTATTACTGAAACTATTTCATGAGAAAAAACAATTCCAAAAACAGTTACTAAAATTGCCCCTATGAGAGATAAGGCTATCATGTTTGGAATTATTTTCTTTTGAACTTCAATTTGTTTGGCGCCTATAGCTCTACTAAGAACAGATGCAGAGCCTGCAGCTATAAAAACAGTAATACTTGTAACAACTAGCATTAAAGGAAACAACATTGAAATTCCTGTAAAAGCTTTTATTCCTATAAAATAGCTTGTATAAAATATATCTACAAGCCCGTTTATAGATATAACCATCATACCCAAAATACTGGGAACAGATAGTTTTAACATAAGCCCCCAAAGGCTATCATTAATAAAATCAAGCTTTTGTTTTGTGTTATTTTTTATTTTGGAACTCATATTTGCACCACTCTTTTAAGAAGTTATTTTTTTTAAAAAAACTAGTGATACTCCAAAAATTATAAAGGTTATAAGTATTACTTCTAGTAAACTTTTTCCTATTCTTTGACCTTTAGTATAATCAGCATTCAACTTAAACTTAGGCAACCTTTCATAATCTCTTATTGTTATTTGCTTGCCCAAAAACAATTTGTTGAAGTAAAAATTGGTAATATTTTTATGAAAAACTTCAATTGATTGATAAAAGGATTGAAAAATTTCAGAATCCGTTTCAACTATTTCATTAAACATTCCTTGAGCATTTACTGCTGGATTTGCCCATCGAAATTTAGAAACCCATTCTTGTCTTAACTCAATTTGTTTAAAATACTCCTGTACTTCTTCTCTGTGATGATTATCATTAAGCGCAGTAAAAGATGCATAAGCCTTGGCCATTGTATTTACATCTATTAAAGATTTTGCTCCTTTTAAATCATCTCGGTAATCTAAATACTCAACAACTACAGCTTTAGCTTCTTCTATATTCTCTTCATTTTCAAGACTTCTTCTTCGGGTTATATCAGCTAATGAAGTATTGTCTATCGGATGTACAATATTTGCATATACATTTAATATTGCTGGAAAAACTATTAAAAAAAGTAACCATAAACCAGCAGCAGTAATGGCTGTTAATGAAGAATTCTTTTTAAAGCTTATTAAAAGAAACATTAAGACAAACCAAAAGCTGAAATAACTCAAGACTGCTAATAACCATAAACAAGCACTTAAAATACTTACTTTTTCAGCAACCGTAAAGGCTATTATAGATAAAAGGACTCCTAATCCTAAAACTAAAACATAATAAAAAGCAATTCTAATTAAGAGGATTTTTCTTAGCCCTATAGATTGTAACCTTAATAAGGGTAACATTCCATTTTCCTTCTCCTCTGCATATAATCCATAAGTAAAAGTTATGATAAGCAATGGAAACAAATAAACAAAAACAAACGATAGGTCTAAATTTCCAACATAGAGTTTAAGTGGATTTGCTAATTCATTTTCAAACAATTGATAATATAAGCTCATTCCCGTTAACTTATAGTAATAAGGTTCTATATCTCTTTGTCCTAAAGACATGTGTGCTAAACCATGAGGAGGTAAAATTGCATGATATCCATGTCGATACCATGCATAAGCAGGCTTAGAAGCTATGTCAAATAATTGTTTATCTTTTAACGAAGTATGATTGGTATAAAAACTCTCTTTATACTGTTCAAATTCTTTCTTTTCAATATGTTTAACATTCTCAATTATTTTACGCTGCTCCGTTATTTTTGAATGCCCGTAATAAACAGCATAAATACCCAATAAAAATACGATGGTAAGCAAAATTATTTGAAACGTATTTCTAACGATTGAAATACCTTCACGCCTCCATAATAATATCGTTAATTTCATATCAATTTATTTTTGTGAGAAGAAGGTATTAGTAAGAACATTATTAAAACCCAAAAAATTAATGACATTAATTCTATTCTGTAATTTTTAAAGGTTTTCATTACACTAGGTGTACGATATTCTAGCCCAGAAACCGTTTCCCATAAATTTCTTCCTGCTTTGTATTCATAAAACTCGCCATAACGTGAATTTACAGCCATATCATAATTCATTTTTCTCATTAGTTTAAGACGGTATGCTTTTGTTTTTTCTTGAAAATCATTAAAACTGTACCCGTCTGTTGCAGCAAAAGCCATTGAAAAATTTCTTACTGAAATGTACGGTGCAACAAACCCAATTATACTTCCTATTCTATTTTGATATTCAAACCTTCTGTTAAGAAGAGAATCATGAACTTTTTGTACTTTATAAGCATATTCTTCTCCTTCTTGCATTCGTATTGCTTCAAAATTTAGTGGTAATTGATGTAAAGAGTCTACTCCATATTCTTTTAAGTACTGTTCCTTTAATTTAACAAGTCTCTCTTCTTTAGAGCCATCCATAGGCAACCCCTTATCTATATCCTTTTTAATTTTCTCTTTATATGCTTTAAGAGATGGTAAAGGATATAAACTCTCTCCTATATTAGCCGAGGTTTTTGGAATAATAATACCAGTCGTAATCCAAAACATTAATAAAGTTAGAAGAGAGTTTCGCGCATTTGAAGACTTAAAAGAAACCCAAACAGAAAAGTTTGTAAAAGCAAATAAATACCCAACGTAAAGAAAAAAGAGAAATAAAACTCGTAAGCCTACATCTTGCATTACTAAGCTATCATCTTCAATTATTCCTACAATATAAAGTCCTGTAAAAAATAATATTAATATGAGTAGGACTATTAAAAAATAAGCCAAAACTTTACCTAAATAAATGGATCTCATTGAAACTCCTTGTCCTATTAACAACTTCAAGGTTCCCGTTTCTTTTTCCTTACTAAAGGTTTGAAAAGTAATGAATATAATAAGAAGTGGTAATAATAACTGAAGTACCAAAGCTGCACTTAATTCTCCAAAACGAGCCATATTACCATATCCTTGTACAGGTCTAAACATAAACTCATGGGCATAATGTGCTTCTAAATAAACGGAGGTTCCTGTATACGTATCCAATCCAAAATCAAAAAGACTTAAAAGCGTTTTAGGCTTAAAAACATATGTCCCGTAATGAGCCGCAATATGCGGATGCTTATTTCCTTGTTCTAACCACTCAGTTCTTCTTTCTTCTTGAGCCTTTTTCACCATATCCATTTCCTGTTTATAAGCTATATGCCCAGCATAAAGTGAAAAGCCTAAGAGGAACAAAATAATAGGAAACAAAATTTTTAAAGCATTTTGCCTTGCTATACTGGTAAGTTCTTTTTTAGCTATTAAAAATACTTGATGTATCATCTGTTTACATTTTTATTTTTTAGATGTAATGACTTATTACACACTATTCATGCATGTGTTTTAAGTACTTTTGTTCTAAATCATGAAAAGAAACTTGATTTGATTCCATCTTTTCAACCAAAATTCCTTCTTTCATAATACCAATATGTGTTCCTGTTTCTTTAGCTCTAAAAAGATCGTGTGTTGCCATTAAGGTGGCAACTTTTTGTTGCTTCATGTTAAGCAGGAGCTCAGAAAACTCATTACTTGCTTTAGGGTCTAATCCAGAGGTAGGCTCATCTAAAAGTAATACTTTCGCTCCTTTAGCTCTCGCTAAAGCAATCCCTACTTTTTGTCTCATTCCTTTAGAGTAACTACGAACTCTTTTCTTAATAAAATCTTTTTGTAAACCTGATTGTACTAATAAGTTTTCTAATGCTTCTTTTTCTATATCCACGCCTTGTAGACCACAGAAAAAGTGAAGATTCTCCAGTCCTGTCATATATTGATACAACTGGAGATTTTCAGGAATATAAGACAACCATTTTTTTGTTTCTTGTGGGTTCTTTGTTACATCTAAATCATTAACAAAAGCGCTACCAGATGTAGGCTCAATAAAATTTAAAAACAAATTAATAGTTGTTGATTTTCCCGCACCGTTAGCACCGAGCAAGCAAAAAATATCTCCTGCTTTAATATTTAAATTTAAACTATTCAAGGCGGTAAAATCACCATATTTTTTTGTGAGGTCTTGTGCTTTTAACATGGTGTATTCTATTCGTTATTAAAATCTTCAAGACCTGATATGTAACCTCCTGTAGACGTAAACATTTTACTAGATGTATTTGAACTGGGGTCAAAACTAAACACCGCATTTTCATCATTGGTTGCAGTTGTAAATAATAATTTTTGATCTTTATAAGGAAGAATAATCATACTACGAGATCCATAAGTGATAGGAAGCCCTGGTACCGCTCCTAAACTCGACTTTTTTTGAACATCAATCTCAAAATATTTGAATTGCGGTTGTCCCGTTTGATACTCATAAAAATCACTTACCTCCTCTACTCTTGCTGTAAAGCTTCTTCCATTAGGTGCATGATAAATTCCATAACATACATTTCCTGTTGCTTCTTGCATATTCATAAAATAATCTGGGTCAAAAGAAGTTTCTCCATTAGGTATTTTTAGTAAACCACTAGGGCTACTTCCACTACTCATTGTAGTTCCTAAACCTTGTACATAAATATCTCCATTAGTAGTTTTAACCATTCCTGCATTTGCTGCATGTCCGCCAAACACCATTCCTGTTCTTTTATCCGAAATTATTTTTTCTACCTTTTTCTCTTTTAAGTCAATTACCGCTACATATGCCCAATCGTTTACTGGAGCAAAATTCTTCTCATAATGCACTCCCATAAACAACTTTCCATCGCGTTCAATCATATCTGTATAATAGGTACGTGTAGCTTCAGGAAATTCTTCTTTAATTAATGTTAAAGCTACTTCTTCTGTAATGCGCATCGTAGTTGGATTGAAAATAATAAGTTTTGAAATTCCCCCTGCTACTGAAGCATACGCTACCTCCTCACTTTCAAAGTAAAGGGCAGAAAAAGTATTTGCTCCAGGAACAACAATACGTTGATCTTCAACTGCATTTCCTTCTTCATTAAATGAATACTTTGCAAGAGTTGCAGGTGCTCCAAAAGGCAATGCATACAACTCTTTATTATAAGAAACTGTTCTTGTATTTCCAGTTAATTCTAACGCCTTGTCATTTCCTATCGTTGAAAATTCTAAACTTGATTTTCCTTGAATATAAGAGGTCTGATTAGGAAATGCTCCACTTACTGTTGTAATCCCAAAATTAATAGTTACTGGATCGGTTCCGTCAACTGGTGAATTATCATCGCTACTACACCCTATGAATGTAAAAACTAATACAAATGTGTAAAGTGATACTAAACTTATTTTTTTTAAGAATTGTGTTTTCATTTTTTATTTATTGATGTTTATTTTTAATTTATAAATGTTCTAAGTGTTATATAAAATGCTCTTCCAGGACGTTGTACACTAAAGTTATCGAATACTTTTTCGTTACATATATTGGTTGCTTCGGCAGTAACCGTCCATCTATTTTCTGGACGAGAAAGAGTAATCCCTAAATTTTGAGTAAATTGAGATGGAATGGTGTTTTTTAAATCTTTATTACCATCTACAGCCCAAAACAGATAAAATTCATTTACGTAGTTTGCAGACCACCATACTGAAATAGTATTTTTTGTGTGCAAGAAATTTTCTTTGTGATAACGTACTTCTGCATTTCCAAAAAAATAAGGAATGTTAGGTAGTCTTGCATTAAAATAACGATTATCCACAGCACCAGTAATACTTTTCGGTGAACGATTTCGTAAATCTTGATAAGTAGCATTTGTTTTTATATCAAGAAAATCAACCGGACGATAGTGCAGCTCCATATCAACCCCAAGCGTACGTGATTTTAGTAAATTTTGATATTGGGAATAAAACTGTGAGGTTCGCAACCAAATAACATTGTTTGTTCCTCGATAAAAAAGATTCGTATCCCAATTAACCTTTTTTGTTTTTAGCTGAAAACCTAAATTAAGATTATGACTTTGTTCTGGCTCTAAAAATGGATTGGATTTTATTAAGGTAAAGTCTCCAAAAAGCTCCACTTCATCAGGAAGTCTCGTAGCATACTCGTAAGAAGACTTTACTAAAAAAGATTTTGTAAGATGGTAACGAAGCGATTGTAAAAATCCAAAATTTGATGTTTCTTGCTGGTTAGGAACAAAATCAAGGTTTTTTATTTCATACCCATCCGCATCTAACCAAAAATGTTTTGCTGCTGTATAACTCGTTAAATTTTTTGAAAAACGGTGCTCATAAGCTATTCCTAAAGCATTTTTAAAAAGCTGGGTTGGATTCTTAAAAAAGTCTTCTCCATAAAACTCAGCCGCAATTGGGTCTTCTCCTACTCTTCTGAACCAAGATGAAAAAAGATTCAACGTAAACTTTCCTTTTTTCCAAGGATGGTAGTTTAAATTAACTCGATTTAAAACACTTTGAGAGGTTAATTTTAAAGAATTTCGTGAGGTAGAAATTTCCCCACCATCTGTCCGTTTACGATATATTTTACCATCCCAAGTATAGGCATTCAGGGTAGTATCAATAAAATGTCCTCTGGTACGGTTATAAGCACTATACCATTTCATGTTCATTTTCTTTAAAATATTCTTTTTTTCATATTCTAAAGAAGTTCCAACGGTTGATTCACTATAAGTGGCTTCCCCATAAGGTTGAGCCATAATAGCATTGTGCTGTATATCATCGTCAAGTCCTGAATAACGCGCACTGAGAACCAATCGATCTGCATACTTTTTATCTAAAACTCCTGCATAAATGTTTAAAAGATGGTTAGAGTATTTATCGTGAAAGCGTTTAACTCTTGCTGGTTTTGGGTTTCCTTGTTCGTTTGGTATTTCAACATCTACTTTATAGCTATTGTCAGAGTGATTAAAAAATGAATTTACCCCAAACATCCATTGATTGTCTGAACTCATCAATTGCGCATTTACGCTCATTTTATGGCTATTAAACGATCCTGCTGAATAGGAAACATCTAAATAATCTGAATATGATTTTCTAGGAACTATATTAATCGCTCCTCCAAGAGCATCTGCTCCTAAGTCTACAGGTACTACTCCCTTATAAACTTCAATTTGTTCTATTAAGTTTGAAGGCAATACATTTAACCCTAATCCCGCTCCAAAATATGATAAAGGAATTCCATCTAGAAAAAAGGGCACCGATTTTCCAGTCATCCCATTTACATAGATTTTTGCATCACTACCAAAGCCTCCTGTTTGTCGTACATTTACCCCTGAAATTTGTTTTACAATATCACTTGTATTAATGTTCCTCTCTCGAAACTTTTCCATTTGTAAAACTGACACGTTAGCTGTACTCTCCCTTAATCTTTGAACTGTTGATTTTCCTTCAAGAGTTACCTCATTTAGCTGATTTTGCTCAGGCTTTAATTGAATCGTAAGTTTTATATTCGTTTTTTCATCTAAAACATCTATCGTCTGGTAATTTGTTTTAAAACCTATATAAGATACTTTTAAGCTATATTTTCCTTTCGGAATCTTTTTAAATGTAAATTTCCCATCTTCATTGGTTACTGCATTTTTATTAAGTTCTTGTATTTGGAGATGAGACTGAAATAAAGGAATTCCTAAATTGTCAGTTACTACTCCTGAAACTTTTACTGTTTGCGAATACAAAAAACTACTTGTTAACAGGCTAAAAAATAGTATGCATATAACTTTTTTACTTCCTACTTTTTCAAAGTATAACATCTCTGATTTAAAATAATTTTTAGCCATTATAACCTTACTTGCTTTATCAGTCCTTCTGCTTCCATTTCTTTAAATACCTCTAATTCTTTTTTTGATAAACTGTTTTTAGTGAGTAATCCGTCGGCTTTATCCCATAATTCTTTTGCTTCTGATCTAAGAGAAAAAGCTTCATCAGTATCCTTTTTCATGAGGTAATTAAGTTCTGGTGATTTACTAACTAATAGTATTTCGTGATTCTTTATTAAGTGTGCGGGGTTCTCTTCTAATAAAGGCACTATTTCTCGTTCTTCATTGTAGAGTAAAAAAGTTTTTCCTGTTGAAATTGAAAGTGATTTTGTTTCATTTGGATTCATTTCAAAAGCTTCCATTTCTGTTTTCATACAACCTTCAGAGTTGATAAAGCACCTTACTGTTTTTACTGGAGTTTTCTCTTCTGAATGATTGTAAACCATTGCTATTTTTTCTTCTTTTTTTACATTGATTAGCGAAACTTTTTCTACCCAAAAATGATCGTCTAAGTGAGTTTTTGAGTACTTTATATTTCCATTATTATGTACCTCAGATACGAGAGTATATTTTCCTAAAGGAGCATTATCGGGTATATTATATGTAAAATAATAATGGCGACCCGCCTGTATATTTGTAAGAATTTCTACAAGTTTTTCACGTTTACAAGCTCCTTCTAAATATGAAGCCAACACTAAAAGCGGAGTGTTTTTGTTTAAATATTTTAATTTTTGTGGTACTACTTCCTTATTTTCATTTTCTTCTGGAAATGCAACAACATGATTTTCAAAAAGCATTGTTACATTACCTTTAGGATCTTTTACTCCTATTTTTACCAACGGGCATAAGTGTTTACCTTTTAAGTGTGCTGTATTAAAATTCCAGTGTATGGTAACGGTTTTACCTTGAATGGTTCTTTTGGGAAAAATGCTCATCCTTATTTTTTCAATTTTTTAATATTTTCTTTGCTGTATTTTTGAGGATATACTTTAAACCATTTTACCATGGTTTCTTCTCCAAAATAATCGTAGGTTGTAGACAACAAAAATTCCAATTTCTTGAGGTACTTTTCTTTTGCTTCATCTGGTGCAATTCTCATAGCCTCACTTCTTTCATCTTTTTCTTTTTTAGTTGCAGGAAGATGATGAAAGTAAGGGGTGTTTAAGTATTCTTTACTAAACTTATGGTAAAGTGGTGTAAACAGTATAAGGTTGTGCCACATTTCATCTATAATTAATAAATCATCTGGAATGAAGACTCCCGGAATTTGACTTATGTACAAAAACTTCAAGGTTTCCATTAATATATCTTCAGCTTCAGTTTCTGTAACATCATACATATCTAAAAACCTAGATATTACATTTTCATCACTAAAAGTTAGGAGTTTATCTAATTGTTCTTCTGTAACTTTTCCTTCCATTATATTTAACTGTTTTTACTTTTTAAAAAGCGGTAGGATAAATTCCTACCGCAATAAATTTGCAGACTATAAAGTGTTAACACAGTGTCCACAATTACTACAATGTGTAGTTCCAGCTGCTTGCTTAGACTTATCAGCTAAAATTTCTGAAATCATTGATTCTTTGGTTTTCATAATTAAAAATTTTAAAGTTTGGCCTACTCTATTCTATAAGGTTTTCAGCATCCCCTTTGTTGCAACTTCTTTAATATTATGGTACATAAATCCAATAGAATCCCTAGGCTTTTCAAAATGAGACTTAGTCTTTTGAAAAACTAAAAGATTTCTGTAAAGATTCTTTTGAAATTTAAATTTTAGTAATAACCTATGCTCTAGTATATTTAGGAGGCTTTCTCTCTTCTTATATTATCTAATGTCTATAACTGTTGTAAAACCCTTAAAAACATGTAAAGACATCTAAGCTGCTGTAATATGTTTTAGATGATAATCCTACATCTAAATATACTATGAGCTATTCCTTTAAAGCTATAAAGAAAATTAGGTTATTAAAATAAAAACAAAGTGGTGGTAAGAGCTTTTAAGCTTGTATTTTTCTCCTCTTTAAAACTGAGACATCACAACAACGTATCTCATATTCATTACAAGCACTATTTAAGCTAATATTCTATAACTGCTCAAATACTTGAATAAAAAAACATTAATAAGAAAGATTAAATGTAAAAATAAAAACTCTTACACTAAAAAAGGTGGAGGTCTAGAAAAAAGTTGCTCCGCAGTAATAGTACCTGAAATAATAAAATTATAACTTTTAATTACTTCTCTCTGAACAACGTGCTCGGTGTTTTCTACTGAAAAATCTAGAGTATCAGGAGTAACTAACGGAGTTAAATCACTTGCAACTGTATGATCACATATAGTACAGTGTGATGTATGGTCTTTATCGTCTGTATGGGATAGCACGTGCAACCCGCCTACTTTCATTGATAGAAACAGGACAAGAAATAAATATGCAATGCTATTTTTTAAACGATTACTTTCCATTTGGTTACGAATATAATAAATTAAATTATATAAACACCTTTTTTTTTACTACTTAAATTTTATTATAAACTCTCGTAGTTAAACTAGCTATATTTATGGAAAAACTATGCATAGTGTAAAACAACATCTTAACAACAATTTTTAATTTACTGAAAACAAACCCACTATCCTCTCTCCTCTTTTTTCGTTAATAAAAAGCTAACAAAAACTATTTTTTCACCCGTTGAATATAGTATTTTCGCACCCTTTCTTACAGAAAAAATCACATTTCAAGGGTACGAGAACAACTATGAACGACGAAAAAAACTGGTTACAATATTATAAAAACAGCTTATCTGATAGTGAAAACCTAGCTATCGACATTAGTAAAATAAAAAACCTTTTTCATCAAAAATCATCCGATTTAAGTAACGCACTCATCAACTCTAAACAAGCAAATCAACTGCTAGATGTTGAAGAACGTAGAATTAATCGGTTAAAAGGAATTACTAAAAAAGACAACCCTAAGTGGCATAAGGTAGAAGAAACTAAACTATTAATAGCACCTTTTCATTTAGTATATCAAACCGATAATACAAAATTTAAACAACGCACTATTCATCCTTTTTGGGTGAGTGCTATTGTAAATCGTTCAGGACAATTATCAGCTCCAAAAGATGGCTTTCCTTTAATTGTTCGTAACTATCTAACTCCTATGGCAGATATTAAGAATGATTTTATCTTCTCTTCTATCGACACCGTTTTAGATGCCAAAGACCTAGACGCTCCCGATTTTGAAAATAGCGAAGAACCTATACCTTGGGATGAATACTGGAACTATATTAACGAAGTATTTTCTGCGATAACTTTTAGCAATCTATATCGCTACCAAGTAGAACGCTATACCACACAATATGAGCTTACTTATTTCGCATTAAGTTCTAAAATTTCTACCGCAAAAAGTATTTTATTTCTGTACGAAAACCTACTTAAAAACACGGATGAATTACCCGTACTCTCCAAAATCATCAATCCATATACTAGAGAGCGACAAGAAGCCATTACCGATAACGGATTCTTAGTTTACAATCATTTGCATTTAGGGCAAATGTCGAATAAATTCCCGCTTTCTGTTAGTCAGCGAAAAACATTACTATCGTATTTAGTAGCCGAAGAAAATGCAGTTACCGCTGTAAACGGACCTCCAGGAACTGGAAAAACTACCCTATTGCAAAGCTTGGTTGCTACCGAGTTTGTAAAAGCCGCTATTAACGGTGAAGAAGCACCGATTATCTTAGCTTGTTCTAACAACAACCAAGCAGTAACCAATATTATTGATAGCTTTATCAACTCTGAAAGTACTATGGGAGAATTAGCCAACCGTTGGATTCCTGATTTTAACGGATATGCAACCTACCTCCCATCCAGTTCAAAAAGCGAGAAGAAACTAGCCAATATCAATTACTTAAAAGGAAACCTATTTGGTCATGAAGGAACACTTTGTAATCTGGAGAATGAAAAATATATCTCTGAAGCAGAATACTATTTTTTAACAAACTACTGTCAGTATTTCAATACCCAAACAAATTCACTTGACGATGTGTGTAACCATCTACAAGAAGAAATTATGGGTATTCAAACTATTTTAGCCGATGGTGTTGATTTCTCTAGAAACTATATAAATGCTGTAAATTACATTAACAGCATACTTGTACACGAAGAAGATTTTGTTCAAAAAAGTACGTTTAAAATCTCCAAACTACAAGAATGGAGAACTGTTTTAAACGATTTAAAAACATCGACAAAAGACACTGATTTTATTGATAAAGTAAAACACTATTTTATTGATGAAGCTCAGTTTGAAACAAGAAATGCTGAACATATTTTTAAAGCTACAGCAGAAACACTGTTGGATGCTACAAAAGCAGCAGCATATATAAAAGAATGTACCAACAATGTAAACCTGCTACTGCAATCACATTTAAGCCTAAAAAATTGGAAGTATGAAAACAATATTAAAGGATTTCCTTTTGTTTCAGAAGAACAAATGTGGGCGTATGAATATGAAAAAATTAAAACTAACGATGCAACCCAGCGTTTCTTTTATGATGAATTAGATATTGATTTACGTCATAAAGCATTCTTATTAGCAACCCATTATTGGGAAGCGCGCTGGTTACTAGAAACCAGAGAAATGTTAGAAGAGAACACCGAAAAAGGAACAGGAGAATATGCTATTAAAGCAAAATGGAAACGAAGAGCGATGCTTACTCCTTGCTTTGTAGCTACTTTTTATACAGCACCAAGTCACTTTTTATACAGTCAATTTCAAGGAGAAAACGAAAACGGAAAACCTATTTTTGAATACTTACCACTATACAACTTTTTAGATTTGTTAATTATTGATGAAGCAGGTCAGGTTACTCCAGAAGTAAGCATCCCTGTATTTTCATTAACTCAAAAAGCCTTTGTAGTAGGTGATTTACAACAAATTGAACCTATTTGGTCTATTCCTAAAAAAATTGACCAAGGAAATTTAACAAGCCTTGATATTATTGAAAATCAAAATGACGCACATTTAGACGAATTAGGTTTTTTAGCTTCTAGCGGAAGTATTATGAAAATGGCTCAAAATGCCTGCGAATTTGAAACGCCATTACCCGCAAAAAAAGAACAAGGATTGGTTTTATTAGAACACAGACGATGTAATGATGAAATTATTAGTTTTTGTAACGAATTGGCCTACGATGGTATTTTAAAACCTATGAAAGGAAAGGCGAAAGAAAATCAAGCATTTCCATCAATGATGGCATATCATATAGAAGGAGTTAGTGAACGCAAATACAACAGTCGTCAAAATATGAGTGAAGTAAAAGCTATTATTTCTTGGCTACAACAAAATAAAGAAACCATTCAAGAAGCATACGATGTAGATGCTATTGAACCTGTTTTAGGAATTATTACTCCTTTTGCAAGTCAGAAAGGAGAATTATCTAAAGCCTTAACCGATGCGGGTTATAAAGTTAGCGACATTAAACTAGGTACCGTGCACGCTTTACAAGGAGCAGAACGAAACATTATCTTGTTCAGTTCTGTATACTCTAATGATGATGAAGGAACCATGTTTTTTGAAAAAGACAACAAACCTAACATGTTAAATGTAGCAGTTTCTAGAGCCAAAGAAAGCTTTATTCTTTTTGGAGACACTCGAATTTTTGATGAAACCAAAAACACCCCTTCTGGAATTTTAAAAAGACACTTAAACATTTATGAAATGGCTAACTAATTATGTTGTTGTACACCAAAAAAATTACCAACTTAAAAAGTGTACAACACTTGTACACTAAAAAATTTGATAAAAAAAATAGTGTACAGCACTTGTACACCAAAAAAATTATCAACTTAAAAAGTGTACAGAAAAATACCTAACTTGCTATTAAACATTTTTAATAACATTTAGAAAAATGTTAGTTTCTTATTTTAGTAAGTAAAAAACCAATAAATAACAACAAAAAAAGGAACGATTAAATCGTTCCTTTATTTATATACAATGCTGTAAGCTTATTTTTTAAACTCAGTAATAGTCTTCTTAATAATATTAATACAGTCTCTTAATTGCTCTTCATTCATTACTAATGGTGGTGCAAAACGAATGATGTTTCCGTGTGTTGGTTTTGCTAATAATCCGTTATCGCGTAACTTCATACAAATATCCCAAGCAGTTGAGCTATCTTCAGTATCGTTAATTACCACAGCATTTAACAATCCTTTACCACGTACTAACGTTACTAAGTCATTTTTCTTAGCAAACTCAGCTAACTCTTCTCTAAAGATTTTACCTAAACGCTCAGCATTCTCCGCTAATTTTTCATCTTTAACTACCTCTAAAGCTGCAATTGCTACTGCTGCCGCAACTGGGTTTCCTCCAAAAGTAGAACCGTGGTTACCAGGTCTAATCACATTCATAATGCTATCATTTGCCAATACAGCAGATACTGGATACGCACCTCCACTTAATGCTTTACCTAAAATTAAAATATCTGGTTGTACATTTTCATGGTTTACTGCTAATAACTGACCCGTACGTGCAATACCTGTTTGTACTTCATCAGCAATAAATAATACATTATGCTTTTCACATAAGGCTTTCGCTGCTGCTAAATACCCTTCAGAAGGCACATAAACTCCTGCTTCACCCTGAATAGGTTCCGCCATAAAACCAGCAATATTATCGTTGTTTTCTAAGGCTTCTTCTAAAGCTTGTAAGTTATCGTACTCAATTTTGATAAATCCGTCAGTAAATGGTCCAAAATTCTTACGTGCTACCGGGTCATTTGAAAATGAAATAATGGTAGTTGTTCTTCCGTGGAAGTTATTCTTACAAACAATAATTTGGGCCTCATTTTCATTGATTCCTTTTACTTCATACGCCCACTTTCTACAAATCTTTAAGGCAGTCTCAACAGCTTCAGCACCTGTATTCATTGGTAATAATTTATCAAAACCAAAGTATTCAGTTGCAAACTTTTCATACTTCCCTAACATATCGTTATAAAAAGCACGAGACGTTAATGTTAATGTTTGCGCTTGGTTTACCATAGCTCCCACTATTTTTGGATGGCAGTGCCCTTGGTTTACCGCAGAATACGCTGATAAAAAATCATAATATTTTTTTCCTTCAACGTCCCATACATATACTCCCTCTCCTTTACTTAATACTACTGGTAATGGATGATAGTTATGCGCTCCGTATTTGTTTTCTAAGTCAATCGCTTGTTGCGAAGTTAATTGGTCTAAAACAGCCATTTTAATATTTTTTAATATGTGAATAAAATAACCATTCCTTGTCTACCTTTATCCTTTCGAAAGCTCGAAAATTCAGCGTGGGAAAGAAATCATCCCTAAAAAGGTGCAAATTAATAAATAAATGAGCACAACAAAAATTGTAATGAGTTAAATATTTAGTGACTTTGTTCGTAGCTTTGGGTCTAAATAAAAAACACTAAACTTTTAATTATGAAAAAACTTTCAATCATATGCCTATTAATTTTTGCGGTTATAGGGTGTAAATCTACTTCTGTAACGAACACCAAACTTGACAATAAAACTGAGCGAATGTTAAAAGGAAACTGGACTATTACTGCGGTTAATTTCTCAGGTTCCGACTACTTAAAAGTCAATTCTTTTAACTTAGAAGATTCGAGTTGTTTTATTGGTAGTAACTGGAGTTTTGTTTCAAACAACAACAAAGGAGAAATGAGTTTAAATACCCCTAGTACAGAATGTAAAGACTTCAGCTCACCCATTACTTGGTATGTGAATACAGATGGTAATTTTGTATTAAAAATTATTAATAATCACAAAGCTAAAGACGTTAATGCTGGATATATTTTAAGCGTACGTAACATTACCGAAACTAGTTTTGATTTAATTGATCAAGTGAACGTTGCAGGACAACTAAAAGACATAACATACTCATTTCAAAGACAATAACTAACAAAGACATTATGAAAAAATCAATCATTTATAGTTTATCAATCTTATTTATAGCAGGAACTATTTTTACTTCTTGTAAATCTGTTCAAAATGCGAACAACACTCAAAAAGGAGCTGCCATTGGTACAGCTGCTGGTGCTGTAATAGGTGCTGTAATAGGTAACAATGTAGGAAGTAAAAACAACTCTGAATTAGGTGCCATTTTAGGAGGTGTTGTAGGTGGTGTTGCAGGTGGTGTAATTGGTAACCAAATGGACAAACAAGCCCGTGAAATTGAAGAAGCTTTACCAGGTGCAGAAGTAGAAAGAGTTGGTGAAGGTATTAAACTTACTTTAGGTGAAAATGCTGTTCGTTTTGCTACTAACAAAGCGACTTTAACAGCTACAGCACAAGCTAACTTAGATAAGTTAGTTCCTGTATTTAAAGATTATGAGAACACTAATATTGTAATTTATGGGTATACAGATAGTACAGGTGCTGTTGATTACAACCAAAAACTTTCAGAAAAAAGAGCCAATTCAGTAAAAAACTACTTAGCTAACAAAGGGCTGAACAACAGTCGTTTTGAAACTAAAGGACTAGGAGTTAAAGATCCTATTGCTACGAACGATACTGCTGAAGGAAGAAGTAAAAACAGACGTGTTGAGTTTGCTATTGTTGCAAATGAGCAAATGATAAAAGAAGCTAAAAAAGAAGCAGGCCAATAAAAAGCCTTCACAACAAGATTTAAAGACTACTCTAAATGAGTAGTCTTTTTATTTATATAAACTCTAACCGTCTATACTTTACTAGACAACGAAGACACTTGCAACTCTAACCTTTTTACTTCTCTAATAATTGCTTTTTTATCCATTTGCATCCAAGCAAAAATCTTTAACATGCTTACCCCTACTAAAAAAACTATAGTACCTGTTGCCCATTTAAGTAACTCTTTAGTTTCTTCAGCCTGAAAAAAATGCACAATACAATAAATAAACAACCCAAAAAACACCAAGGTAACAACATTCATCATATACATAATCCATTTATTTTTTCCTTCAAACAACCCTCCTACCATTTCTAGAACATTTTGTTCTTCTAGTTCATCATAAAATTTTGCTTCTTCTTCTGATAATGTTTCTTTTATTAATGCATCAATATCTTCTAATTTACTCATGATTTCTATTTTTTAATAATTAATTTTAACTTTTCTCTTGCATGAAACAACCTTGATTTTGCTGTTCCTACTGATATGTTTAACAACTCTGCTATCTCTTTTAAAGAATAACATTGTTTATAAAAAAGCTCGATAACTATTTTTTGATTTTTAGGAAGCGCTACTATTGCCTCTTTTATTTTTTTCTTATAAATAGTAATATCACCATTATCTTCGCTAAGATTTACCCTAAATTGCTCTTGATGATATTTTTTTAAGCTTTTAGTTCTTCTTTGATTTGAGCGCAAATAATCTATCGATTTTCGATTTACAATACTTATTGCCCACGATTTAAACTTTGTTGGATCTTTCAAATCCTTGAGTTTTCCAAAAATCACCTTCCAACTCTCTTGTGCTATATCTTTAGCAACATCAGCATCTTTCACCATCCAAAAAGCAAATTTGCAAAACTGTAAATGCCATTTTTTAACCAGAGCATTGAGTGCCTTTTTGTTTCCTGATTGATATGCTAAAACCAATTCTGTGTCGGTTATATTTTCCAAGTTTTTCATAATTGATTACACCTCATAGACGTAGAAAAAATAAAAAGGTTCAATTTTCTATTAAAAATAAGAATTAATGTTTGAGTTTAAAGTTACACAAACCATATCTTTTCCTAATTTTGCACACTATAAATCACAGTATAGAATGCCAAGAAGAGAACGAAATAAATTTGTAAAAAGAGGACAAATCATTGAAATTTTAATTGAAGATTATGCCTTCGGCGGAAAAGGGATTGGAAGAATACGTTCAGAAGAAGGTGTTTTTGTCGTTTTTGTTCCTAACACTTTACCGGGACAGTTAGTAAAAGCACGTGTAGACAAATCAAAGAAAAAATATGCCGAGTGTAAGTTAATTGATGTTTTAAAACATTCTGATGATGAAGTAACTGTTCCTTATCAAGATATTCCTGGAGCACCGTACATTCAATTACCTATTGATTTACAACACCAATACAAGCAAGAAAGTACTTTATCTTTATTTAAACGCATTGGTAAAGTTGAAAATATTGAAGATTTGTTTGATGAATTTATCGCTTCTCCTAATGTATTCCATTACAGAAATAAAATGGAATACGGATTCTCTGCCATTGGTTACGATCGCGAAAACAAAACCGATATAGATGAGTTTACCTTAGGTTTTAAACGTCGTGGTGTTTGGTGGATGGGAGATAATCTTGAAAAAGATTCTGGTTTATTTGACAAACAAGTTGAAGATAACATCAAAAACATTAGAGAATACTGTAAAAAAACTGGTTTAGCTCCTTGGCACGGACCTAAAAAAGAAGGTTTTTTTAGGTATTTTGTGGTACGAAAATCATACAAAACCAACGAACTATTATTCAACTTAGTAACCACTTCTCACGAGTTATCAAAATTTGATTTAAAAGAATTCGCCAACTATTTAGTAGAACTTTTTGGCGATAGAGTAGCTGGTTTGTTACACACTATTAACGACGAAACTGGTGATAGAACCATTGCTACCTCTGGAAGTGTGAAGTTGGTATACGGAAAAGATAAGATTGTAGAAGAATTATTAGGCTTAAATTTTGAAATCAGCATGAAAAGCTTTTTTCAAACCAATCCTAAATCTGCCGAAAAACTATATACCAAAGTAGTTGATTATGCGTTAGAAAACAAAGATGCAATTGACAATACCGTAGTCATGGATTTATTCTGTGGTACTGGAACTATTGGGCAAATTATTGCTTCAAAGTCGAATAACACTAAAATTGTTGGTGTAGATATTGTGGTTTCTGCTATTGAAGATGCTAAAAAGAATGCAGAACGAAACAATATTGAAGGTTTACAATTTTATGCAGCTGATGTAGGAAAGTTTTTAAATGAACATCCACAATATAAAAACAAAATAAGAACCATTATTTTAGATCCAGCGCGTGCAGGAATTGCGCCAAAAACGCTTAAGAAAATCATAAACTTAAACGCAGATAGAATGGTTTATGTATCTTGTAACCCAGCAACGCAAGCTCGTGATACTGAAGAATTGATGAAAAACGGGTATCAATTAAAAAAGATTAGTTTAGTAGATCAATTTCCACATACATCACATATAGAAACGGTAGTTTTGTTTGAGAAGTAATATGGTTGAGTTAATTCATTTAATTGTTTAAAAGTTTATTTGCTATGAAAATTTATTCTTTTGAAAAATTAGAAGTTTGGAGAGAAAGTATCTCACTAACTAAAAATATATATAGTTTAACTAATAGCTTTCCCATAAATGAAAAATTCGGATTAATCTCACAACTTAGAAGAGCTACAGTTTCAATAGCCTCTAACTTAGCAGAAGGTACAGCACGAAAAAGTAATAAAGATAAAGCACGTTTTATTACTATTTCTTATAGTTCAGCAATGGAAGTGTTAAATCAAATCATAATCTCAAGAGAACTAAACTATATTTCTGAAAAAGATTATATTTTAGTCAGAAAAAAGTTAGAAAAGATAACCAATATGTTAAACGCATTAAGAAAATCTCAACTTAACGCATAAACAACTAAACGTATAAACGTATAAACAACTAAACCCATAAACAACTAAACAGATAAACAACTAAACAACTAAACGTATAAACAACTAAACGTATAAACCCATAAACAACTAAACAACTAAACCCATAAACAACTAAACAGATAAACAATTACATGAAAAAATACATTGCTCTATTCATACTTATAGCAGGTTTAACAGCCTGTGAAAAAGATGATTTCTGTACACAAAATCCTGTGACTCCTAATTTAGTACTACGCTTTTATGATAAAATCGAAACCAATAATGTAAAAAATGTAGAACGCTTATCTGTAATTGCAGAAGGAAAAACTGACAGTCTTTTTACCAATAGAACAGCAGACAGCATTGCTATTCCGTTAAACAGTTTGTCTCAAAAAACAGTATATACATTAAAAATGAATAATGTAGATGGTACTATGGCCAATAACCAAACAGCCACGCTTACTATAGAGTACAATCCTAAGGAAGATTTTGTATCTCGCTCTTGTGGTTTCAGAGTTATTTTTGAAAATGCTACCTTAAACCATACTGGTTGGATAGACAGTTTATCTACTACAGAAATTCCATTAATCGACAATCAAGCTAGCGCCCATGTACAAGTATTTCATTAGTCTATGTTTCGTTTTTGTATTTGTCAACGGATACTCACAAATAAATACATCTAAAGAAGAAACCAAAGAAAAAAAAGATACCATTACCTATAAAACAGGATATGGCTTACGTATCGGATTAGATATTAGTAAACCTGGTCTTGCTATTATTGATAAAAGTTATAGCGGACTTGAATTAGTGGGTGATTACAGAGTATCTAAAAAATGGTATATCGCTACTGAATTAGGTTTTGAAGATGAAACCACTTATGAAGACTTTTCTTCTTCTAGTTCAAAAGGGAGTTATATTAGACTTGGAGCAAATTACAATGCTTACGAGAATTGGTTAGACATGAATAACGAAATTTATGTGGGTATGCGTTACGGTTTTGCCATATTTGATCATACCTTAAATAGCTACCAACCTAATGTTTCTTCGGGTACCGAAAACTTACCTCCTTATTTTCCATCAAACCCAATTACAACACCTATGTCTGATGACGGGCTAACCGCTCATTGGACTGAATTACAGTTAGGTATAAAAGCAGAAACCTTTAAAAACTTGTTTATAGGTTTTAGCTTTTCGTATAAAATAATGTTAAGTGTTGACGATCAAAAAGGCTTTAAAACACTATACACCCCCGGTTTTAATCGTGTTTTTGAAAGCAGTACAGGCTTCGGATTTAACTATACAATATCGTACTTAATCCCTTTTGTTAATAAATAAATTATCAGCATACGCTTGATTTCACTAACTTTACTGCCTGAATAATAAAACTTATTAACAATGAATAAAATTCCAAGCGTAAACTTAGCAGATTTTTTATCGGACGATGCTGAAAGAAAACAAAAATTCATCAATGAAATTGGTGACGCTTACGAGAATATAGGATTTGTAGCATTAAAAGGGCACTTTTTAGATGATGAATTAGTGGATAACTTATATGCTGAAATCAAGAAGTTTTTTGATTTACCTACAGATGTAAAAGAAAAATATGAAATTCCAGGTATTGGTGGTCAAAGAGGATATGTTTCATTTGGTAAAGAAAGTGCTAAAGGAAAAAAAGAAGGAGATTTAAAAGAGTTTTGGCACTTTGGTCAGTATGTTGATACAGATTCGAAATACGCAAAAGAATACCCAAAAAATGTAATCGTTGAAGAATTACCTGAATTTAACAAGGTAGGTAAAGAAGCTTACCAAATGTTAGAAAAAACAGCTAAATACGTGTTGCGCTCATTGGCCCTACACTTAGGCTTAGAAGAAACGTATTTTGACAACTACATTAAAAATGGAAATAGTATTTTACGTCCAATTCACTACCCTCCTATTACTACAGAACCTAAAGGAGCTGTAAGGGCTGCTGCTCATGGTGATATTAACTTAATTACCTTATTAATGGGAGCTCAAGGAAAAGGACTACAAGTACAAAACCACAAAGGAGACTGGATTGATGCTATAGCGGAAGATGACGAATTAATGATTAATGTAGGTGATATGCTATCACGTCATAGCAACAATAAATTAAAGTCAACAATTCACCGTGTAACTAATCCTCCTAAAGAATTATGGGGAACATCTCGTTATTCAATTCCTTTTTTCATGCACCCTGTTTCTGATATGAAATTAGACGTGTTAGATAATTGTATTGACGAAAACAACCCAAAGCAATTTGAAGACATTACTGCAGGTGAATTTTTAGACGAACGTTTACGCGAATTAGGATTGAAAAAATAAATTTAATGGATTTACAAGATCAATTAAAAAATTTATTCCCAGATCATCAGTTTGAAGAAAAACCTGAAGAAAAAAAGCCTGATGTTTGGTTACAAGATGAACCTATTCTTTGTAAGTATGAAAAACGTAAAGGGAAACCTGTAACTATAATAGACGGTTATAATGGAGCTACCCAAGATTTTAAAAAACTTGCTAAAGAAATTAAAACTAAACTAAGTGTTGGTGGTAGTTTTAAAGATGATAAAATCATAATTCAAGGAGATTATAGAGATACTATAATGCAACTTTTAAAAGATAAAGGATTCAACGTAAAACGCGTTGGTGGATAAGCAAAAATGTCGGGAATTTTATTCTTCGACATTTTTTTTATATTTACAACTTTTGTAAAGTGTTAAATATCAATTAATAAATAATAACGTATAAAATAAACCGTTTATTTTATATAAATAAAGAAATCAACCAATTCCCTAAAAATCATGAAACATTCTTTATTACACATAACCAATGGAGACGTCACAACTCAAAGACTTCAAAAATTAAATATTGAAGGTGATATTATTACGTGGCGTGAAATGTTGTGTGAAGGAAAAACATCAGTAGACGTAGGTAGTGAAGACTTTTGGAAAACCCGCTTTGACTTTTTAAAAACTACCTATAAAGTTACGAAGAAGAAGTTTATAGATTATACCCTTAAAGAATATCGTAACCTTTGTAACCAAAAACAACAAGAAGAAATTGTTTTGTGGTTTGAATATGATTTGTTTTGTCAAGTAAACATGTTAGCCGTAATAAGCTGGCTAAAAAGATACCGCAAAAACCATAAAATATCTTTAGTTACTAGTGGTAAAATAGATGACTCTAAAAAATTATATGGCTTAGGTGAACTATCTGACAACCAATTAAAAGAGCACTTTAAAAATAAAATAGCACTTTCTCAAGACGACATAGAGTATGCTGACTATATATGGCAGCTATATTGCTCAGACAGTCCGTTAGCGCTTGAAAATGCACATAAATTTAATCCACAATCTCCTTTTGTATATTTAGAAAAAGCGATCAAAGCGCATTTACTTCGCTTCCCTTCTATTGAAAATGGATTAAATCATATAGAAAATAATATTTTAAAAGCTGCGAACGAGCATACTTTTGCTACCCAAAACGAATTTATAACCAACCTTTTAACTCATCAAGAGAACTACGGATTTGGTGACATTCAATACGTTAACAAACTTGAAAACCTCAAAAAGCTTTTCACCTCATTTGATCCTGTAAAACTCAGTAAAACAGGCAAAAAAGTATTGCAAAACCAAACAAACTATTATGCTAAAATTCGTTCTGATTTTTCGTATCTTGGTGGCGCAAAAAAATACAGCTATCTCTATGTAAACTCTACTGATAAGCTGTTAAAAATTACATCGTAAATGAGTATACAACATTCTGAGCTCATCTTAAATCCAGATGGTAGTATTTACCATTTGAATTTAAGACCTGAGCATATTGCTACCGATATCATTTTTGTTGGAGACCAATATCGCGTCGATAAAGTTACCAAACACTTTGATACTATAGAGTTTAGCACCCAAAAAAGAGAATTTAAAACCACTACTGGTACTTATAAAGGGAAGAGAATTTCTGTAATTTCTACAGGAATAGGTCCTGATAATATTGATATTGTTTTAAACGAGTTAGATGCCTTAGTTAATATTGACTTAAACACGCGTCAAGCTAAAGAAAAGCATACACAATTAAACATTACAAGAATTGGAACTTCTGGTTCTTTACACGCCGACATTCCTGTTGATAGCTTTTTATTAAGTTCTCATGGACTGGATTTAAACGGAATGCTACAATCGTATCAAGTAGATAAAATCTCACATCCTGATATAGAAGAAGCTTTTATAAAGCACACCAATTGGAGTGTAAAAAAATCATATCCGTTAATTGTTTCTAACGGACAGATGTTAGAAAACAAATTAATGTCTAACAAGGTATATAAAGGAATTACAGCCACTGCTGGTGGGTTTTACGGACCTCAAGGACGTGTTTTACGTTTACCCCTACAAGATCCTGATTTAAATAAGAAGATTGATAGTTTTAACTATAACAACAATCGAATTACCAACCTTGAAATGGAAACATCTGCTATTTATGGGTTGGCTAAACTACTAGGTCATAATGCAGCTTCCATGAATGCTATTATTGCTAACAGAGCTAATGGAACATTTAGTGAAAATCCGTACAAAGTAGTAAATGATTTGATTGAATATACTCTTGAGAAATTAGTTGAATAAATGCTGAAATTAAAAATAGGTGGTGTTCCAGAACATTTTAATTATCCTTGGTACATCACGTTGAAAAACAAAGAATACACCAAAGAAGGAATTAACTTACGTTGGAAAGATTACCCCGGAGGTACGGGAGCCATGGCGAAAGCTTTACGCTCTGGTGATGTTGATATTGCCTTGGTACTTACTGAAGGAATAATTAAAGATATCATTAACGGAAACCCTTCTAAAATTACACAAACTTTTGTAAAAAGTCCACTTGTGTGGGGAATTCATGTTGCTGCCAACTCTAAATTTAAAACTATAGATGATTTAGAGAATGCTACAGTAGCCATTAGCCGATTTGGTTCTGGCTCTCAACTTATGGCAATTGTTAATGCCCATAATAATGGTTGGGATATTAACAAACTACAGTTTAAAGTAGTTGGAGATTTACAGGGAGGAATAGATGCTTTAACGAATGGAGAAGCCGATTATTTTATGTGGGAACACTTTACCACGAAACCATTGGTAGATAATGGTACTTTTAGAAGAGTTGGTAACTGCCCTACCCCATGGCCTTGTTTTGTGATTGCTGTTCGTGATGAAATCTTAGAAAATCATTTTGAAGAAGTAAAAAAAGTACATGATATTATTAACGCTTGTACTAAAGATTTTAAAGACTTTGATAATATTGATAAAATTCTTTCTCATAGGTATGAACAACAAATAGAGGATATTCAAGAATGGCTATCAATTACCGAATGGAATGATGGTGAACCTATTTCTGAGAATATAATTACGGACATACAAAATAAAATGGTAGAGTTCAACGTTATTGAAAAGAAGGAAAATTCTGGTGACTTAATCAGAAATATGTATATTTGATTTTTATAAAACGGAATAATGATGAAAAAAGTAGTATTTATTGCAATTTGTACTGTTAGTTTATTAGGTTTTTCTTCTTGTGGAAGTACTAGTCCATGCGGCTTAGCAAAAACTAATCAAAACAAACAAAAACAACATCAACAAGAGATTGTAGTGGCAGATGCAACTGAAGTAGCAATCGCTGAATAAGTTGATGTTTCTTTATTCAAATTCAATAAATCCGCTTTTTTAGGCGGATTTTTTTGTTACTTTTAAAAATATGAAAAAGTTGATAAAATTTGCGCTTACTATTTTATCTTTTTTAATTATATTTATTTTAGTAGATCTATATGTTTTTAGAGGCTATTTCTCAGACTTATATTTGGGACCTTTTTATGAAAACAATTTAAAGACAGAAGAAATAATATCTAATGATTTAGAACTAAAAATCATTAAGCAAAAAAACATCTATGAAATCAATTTCAAGAATAAAACACTAAAACCTTACTTTATTTGGACATATAGG
Organism: Tenacibaculum sp.; assembly: GCF_048269885.1. Taxonomy (NCBI): domain Bacteria; kingdom Pseudomonadati; phylum Bacteroidota; class Flavobacteriia; order Flavobacteriales; family Flavobacteriaceae; genus Tenacibaculum; species Tenacibaculum sp. Next base: position 26,902 of record NZ_JBLWTZ010000018.1, read on the forward strand.
TGGAACGTGTACTTTCCTGTTAATGATTCTATTTTCTCCTTTCATTATAGGTTCAATGCTAATTTCCCTGAACATAAAGATGAGTTTGACTACAGTGTTAGTTGTAGTACAGGCTTAAATACTTTCACAATCAACCCCTTAGAATCTTTTCAAAATAAATTAAATTACAAACAAATTGTCAACCTTGTTTATTGGCCTTATTACCATCATCAAAAAATAAAAAATGACACAATAATGGATTTAATCCATGGAAAACCTCTTTTGTTTAATAATGATAAAGTAATGAAAATTTTTGAACGAAATGACATATCCAAGAGAGACAGTATCAATTTAAAATTTTACCTCCCTGTTTTCAATTACAATAACCAAAATTTAATCTATGTAAAATCAAATAATATAAAGATTGCTTACAAAGATATCGTTGAGAATTTAATTAAAAGCGAAAAATATATCAGAAATCTTAAAACCTTAAACTAATTCTTCTTTTTTAACATAGGCACAAACCTGAAACCACCTAGTTCATGCTTTTCAAATTCTTTTGGTGACTTTCTAATAAACAAAGTCATTACTTGTTCTTTATCTCCCACAGGAATCAACAACCTACCTCCTACTTTAATCTGCCCTAATAATGCTTTAGGCACATATGGTGCTCCAGCTGTTACAATAATTTTATCAAAAGGAGCTTCTTCTGGCAATCCTTTATAACCGTCTCCAAAAATAAACCGCTTAGGTTTATAGCCTAATTTCGGTAAAAACATTGAAGTTTTTTTAAACAACTCATGCTGTCTTTCTATGGAGTACACTATTGCGTCCAACTCTAACAATACTGCTGTTTGGTATCCAGATCCTGTTCCTATTTCTAATACTTTATCACCTGTTTTTACTTCCAATACTTGTGATTGAAACGCTACCGTATACGGTTGGGAGATTGTTTGTTCAGCAGCAATAGGAAAAGCTTTGTCTTGATACGCATGCGCTTCAAAACTACTATCCATAAACAAGTGTCTTGGAATTTTTCTGATGGCTTTCAATACTTTTTCATCATTAATTCCTTTTGCTTCTAAAATATTTGCTAACTGATTTCTAAGTCCTTGGTGTTTGGTTGTGTCCTTCATTCTTACATTACGCTACCAATAGGAATTACTAATTAAATGATTATAAAACCTATTATCTCTTATTTAAAATACCCATTATGGGGCTTACTAATTATAAAATTTCGGGAGGATAAAAGTAGTAATAAATCTGTATAAAAGTGTATCTTTGTTTGCGTTGATTTTTTGTAGAAATCGTTTCTTTTTCAACAAACCAATCAAATAACTAATAATCTTTCACTTATGTTAAAAGCTGGAGTTTTAGGCGCAGGTCACTTAGGAAAAATCCATTTGCGTTTGTTACAACAATCAGATAAATATGAATTAGTAGGGTTTTATGACCCTTTTACAGAAAATGCACAAAAAGTAGCTGATGAGTTTGGCTATAAATTATTCGATTCAGTAGAAGCATTAATTGATGCTGTTGAAGTAGTTGATATTGTTACTCCTACGCTTTCTCACTTTGATTGTGCTAAACAAGCCATTGAAAAAGGAAAACATATTTTTATTGAAAAGCCTATTACGAATACAGTATTAGAAGCTGAAGCTATAAGAACTTTAGCCAGCCAGCACCATGTTCGTGGGCAAGTTGGGCACGTAGAGCGTTTTAACCCTGCTTTCATGGCTGTAAAAGACTTAATTGACACGCCCATGTTTATTGAAACACATCGTTTGGCTGAATTTAATCCTAGAGGAACAGATGTACCTGTCGTTTTAGATTTGATGATTCATGATATTGATATTATTTTATCGGTAGTAAAATCAAAAGTAAAAAGTGTTCATGCTAGTGGTGTATCGGTAATTTCGGAAACTCCTGATATTGCTAATGCGCGTATTGAATTTGAAAATGGTTGTGTAGCAAACCTAACCGCAAGTAGAATTTCGATGAAAAACATGCGTAAGAGCCGTTTTTTCCAAAGAGACGCTTATATCTCTGTAAACTTTTTAGAAAAGCAATCAGAAGTTGTTAGAATGAAAGATGTACCAGAAAAACCTGATGAGTTTGCTATGATTTTACAAAATGCTGAAGGAGTTAAAAAGCAAATTTATTACGATAACCCTGAAGTGGTAGCTAACAATGCTATTTTAGATGAATTAGAGTCGTTTGCTGATGCTATTCACAATAATACTACGCCTATTGTTTCATTACGTCAAGGTACTGAGGCTTTACGTGTAGCACATCAGATTATAGACTGTTTTTAGAAAATGAATTCTCTTCGAGCATTTGGTTCTTTATTGTACTTTATAATATTCTTTGGAGGATTGTATTTTTTATGGAATTACGGAAACATAGCTTTCTTTTTTGGTAAAACCACAAAAGTAAATGCTCAAATTGATTCTATAAAAGTTGTTTATGGAACTGCTGGAAGGGGATATCATCAAAAAATTTATTATCAATATAAATTTGAAAATAAGATATACAGTTCAAACTTTAGAAATAAGGCTACAATGTGGGAGCCGATTCAAGAAAATGATAGTTTACAACTAAAACTTTCAAATAATAATCCGCAAAATAATAAAGTAATTGGAGTTTATTTCTCCTATTAAAACACACAACAACATGAAAAATATCGCCGTAATTGGAGCAGGAACCATGGGAAATGGAATTGCGCATACGTTTGCTCAATTTGGATACAATGTTCAACTTATCGACGTTTCGCAAGCTGCCTTAGATAGAGGTTTAGCAACCATTACTAAAAACTTAGACAGAATGGTAGCGAAAGAAAAAATTACTGAAGACGATAAAAATAATACCCTAAACAATATTACTACCTACACTTCTATTAAAGAAGGGGTGCAAAATACCAATTTAGTGGTTGAGGCTGCTACTGAAAATATTGACTTAAAACTTAAGATCTTTAAAGATTTAGATGAAGCTTGTGCTGAAGATACTATTTTAGCTACCAACACTTCATCAATCTCAATTACTCAAATTGCTGCAGCTACCAATAGACCAGAGAAAGTAATTGGTATGCACTTTATGAACCCTGTGCCAATTATGAAATTGGTTGAAATTATTAGAGGGTACAACACTTCTGATGAAGTAATGGACTTTACCGTTGATTTAACTAAGAAAATTAATAAAGTTCCTGTTGAAGTAAACGATTACCCTGGTTTTGTTGCCAACCGTATTTTAATGCCAATGATTAACGAAAGTATTGAAACGTTATACAACGGTGTTGCTGGTGTTGCTGAAATTGATACTGTAATGAAATTAGGAATGGCACATCCAATGGGACCACTACAATTAGCTGATTTTATTGGATTAGATGTTTGTTTATCTATCTTAAACGTTATGTATGACGGATTTAAAAACCCTAAGTATGCTCCATGTCCGTTATTAGTAAACATGGTTGCAGCAGGTAAATTAGGAGTGAAATCTGGTGAAGGTTTTTACGATTATTCAGAAAGTAGAAAAGCAGAGAAAGTTGCGAAGATGTTTTCTTAAAAACTAAGAAAAATATAAAATAAAAAAAGAAGCCTTTTGGGCTTCTTTTTGTTTTATAACTGCAATACTTCACCTTCATTAGGGATTACAATTTTATCTTGAATAGATTTTTCTTGCTCTTTTAAAAATAAGCGAAGCTCCTCTTTTGTTAATCCACAATGATTTATTGCGTCCATGTGAATTGCTATTAAAGTAGCCTTCTTATTCTCAACAGCTATCCTTAGTACTTCTTCTTTAGTTAACGTCATATGTTTACCTGGTTCTAAAACAGGGTTTGGCTTGCTAAAAGTACACTCCCCTGTATTTGCAACAATATAAGTAGGTTTTTCACTTTTCAAGGCATTCTTTAAAAGACCATCTAAAACGGCGTCTCCTGTAATAAATATTCTATTTTCTTTAAATGTCAAAGAAAATGAAGATGATTCACCAAAAGGCATTGCTCCCGTTGCTCCTTCATGATGATGTGCTTCGTAGCGTTTTATCGATATTCCAGACCAATTTACAACCTGCTCTATGCTTTTTAAATTTGTAAATCCTTTTGATTTTAATTTTTCTACATCAAAAGGCTGGCAAAGAATAAGTATGTTTTTAGGAAGTAATTTTTCCGCATCTTCATCAAAATGATCTGGATGATAATGTGTTATCAAAACCGCATCGGCTTGTTCTATAATTTTATTTTTAGGTATCGGTAAATCATTCATTGGAATCCGTTTATCATTAGAAAAAGGAATCGGATCTTGTGTTCCTTTATCAGACAAAACAGGGTCTATTAATATGCTTTTTGAATTTACTTCTAAAAGCACCGTAGCCTGCCGTATGTATTCCAGTTTTATTCTATTGTGTTTTCTAGTTTTATTAGTTGTTTGACACGCACTAATCACGGTTAAAATTACGAGTAGTAATTGATACCCTTTCTTCATTTTTATATGTTTTTTTCTTATGCAGCTACGAAACTAAAGCACTTTTAAACAAGAAACAATACGTTACATTTTTGTACCTTACGCACCTTTTGGTTAGTTTTTTTAGTACCAAAAAGATAGAATTGAAAAAAAATGAAAAATTTTTTACCTGATTATTGCCCTTTAACTTATGCGACAAAAGTTATAAGTGGAAAATGGAAGTTATTTATTATTTCTAGACTTGTTGAAAAACCACTCAGGTATGGGCAAATCAAGACTGCATGTGAAACAATTTCAGAAAAGATGTTAACTAGCCAATTAAAAGAGTTAGAAGCTGATGGAATTATTGTTAGAAAAACATATGCTGAAGTACCGCCAAGAGTTGAGTATTCTCTCACTCCATTTGGCAATGATTTAGTCAATGCTTTAGCTCCATTACATGCTTGGGGAATTGACTACATGGAGCATAAAAAAATTCCTTTTCCTGAACATAGCTAAAAAGATGATTACACCGCATCATCAAAGTAAACAAAGAACTAGTTTCCTAAATTATACGTTTAGCTAAAAGCCTTTTTTGGGCTTAACACGAAGTATCCGCAATGATTTTCCATTCGCCTTGTATCTTCTTGAAGATGATCATAAAAACGCCGTTAGCGTCTCCTACTGTTCTTTTTAAATGATATTCACCCATTACAGAATAGGCGCCTTCAGTAATTTTAGAAATATCATTAATCTTAAACGTTAATGTTCCTGAGTGTTCTTTTGTTGGATACCCTTTTTTATAGTTATCTAAGGTTTTTTGCCAACCGAAAGTAATTCCATTTCGTCCGTAAAACTTTAATGAATCACTTTTCCAATACCCTTGCATAAAACCTTCTAAATCGTGATTAGACCAAGCTTCTTCTTGTGCCTTCATCACCGATAAAATCTCTTGTTTTTCTGTTTCTTCTGAAACGGTTTTGGCCACTTCTTGCTTACATGAAACAAATAGTATCACTAAAAAAACAATACTTAAAAACTTTTTCATTTTAAAATAGAGCATTTATAATTTCTTTTACGGTCACTCCTTCAGCCTCTGCTTTGTAATTTTTTACTATTCTGTGTGATAAAATAGGAATGGCTACCGCCTGCACATCTTCAATATCTGGAGAATATTTTCCATGTACAGCTGCATGTGCTTTGGCTGCTAAAATTAAGTTTTGTGAAGCTCTTGGTCCTGCACCCCAATCAATATATTTTTTAATTAATTCAGTAGCTTTGTCTGAATTAGGACGTGTTTTTCCAACCAAACCAACGGCGTACTCAACAACATTATCTGCTACAGGTATTTTACGTATTAACTTTTGAACTTCAATAATTTCTTCTGAAGAAAAAATAGCATTGACAGTTTGTTCAGTTATTGACGTCGTGTTTTTTACCACTTGTACCTCTTCTTCAAAACTTGGGTATTCCAAGTTAATTGAAAACATAAAACGGTCTAGTTGGGCTTCTGGTAACGGATACGTTCCTTCTTGTTCAATTGGGTTTTGAGTTGCTAATACAAAAAATGGCAGCTCTAATTTATAGTGATGTCCTGCAATAGTTACCGATTTTTCTTGCATTGCTTCTAGTAAAGCTGCTTGTGTTTTTGGCGGTGTACGGTTTATTTCATCTGCTAAAATGATGTTTGAGAAAATTGGTCCTTTTATAAATTTAAAATGACGTGTTTCATCTAGTATTTCACTTCCTAAAATATCAGAAGGCATTAAATCTGGAGTAAACTGAATTCTATTAAAATGCAACCCTAATGCGCTAGAAATTGTGTTTACTAATAAGGTTTTTGCCAATCCTGGTACTCCAATTAACAACGAATGTCCTCCACAAAAAATCGAAAGTAACGTATAGTTTACCGCTTCTTGCTGACCTATGATAACCTTTCCTATTTCTTGTTGTAGTTGACTGTATTTTTCTACTAATGTGTTTACTGCTGTTACGTCAGACATAAATCAAAGTTTTTCTTTGTTCAATAATTTTAATTACAAACTTTTATAAAATGAAATTCCCGCTTTCGCGGGAATGACAATATACTAAATTTATTACTTTTTATTTGTTTTCTTTTTTCCAATCTTTCTTAAACGTACACTTCTTATAATCGTTGCTTAACTTTAAGTACGTTTCTTGGATTTTTTCTTTTGTCCATTTTGTAATTTCTTCCTCTTTTTTCTTGGCCAAAGCAAATTGTTGCATTCTTACATAGTCTTCAACCAAATCTGCTTTGTGAGTATCTGTTTTCTCTTTTAATAAGATTACTTTATACATTTTTTCTCCCTCACGGGTTTCATCATAGTAAATATCAGATAAATCTCCTTTTTTTAATTCACTAATTCTTGCGAATAAGTCTGGCGGCATTCTTGTTAACTCAAAAGTAGGTTCTTGAGTATACGGATTCATTATGATACCCGCACTATTTTTTGTTTCTTCATCTTCAGAATACTTTTTTACCGCATCTTCAAAAGTTATCTTTCCTTCTTTTATATCAGCTACTATCTTTTCTATTTGTTCTTTGGTTTCTTTTAATTTTTCATCAGAAACTTCAGGTTGCATTAAAATATGAGATACTTCACGTTGATTTCCTTTAATTTTATGCAATTGAAGTATATGGTATCCAAAAGCTGATTTAATAGGCTCAGAAATTTGATTTACGTCTAACGAAAAGGCTGTTTCTTTAAATTCTTTAATAAATGGACTATCTTTAGTTATTACGTATTTTCCTTCGTTTTGTGCTACTCCGGGGTCTTCTGAGTTAATGATTGCTTTTAACTTAAAACTAGCTCCGTTTTCAACTTCTTTTTTAATTTCTTTTAGCTTGTTAATTATACGTTCTTTCTCTTCTTCTGTTGGTTCAGCCTTAACTACTAATTGTTGTAATTGAACTTCAGCAGGTATTTCAGGAAGCTCATCTTTATCTTGTAATCCTTTAAAATAGATGCGTATTTCTTCAGGAGTTACATCGATATTTTCTGTAATTTTTTTCTGTTCTTTTTCTATTAACAAGTTCTCTCTTTGAACTCTTCCTAACTCTTTCTTTAAATCTTCAATATCATTAAATCCGTAAGCTGCAACCACTTTATCCTCACTTCCATACTCTTGAGTAAAAAAAGCTATACTTCTATCTACCCTACTGTCTATTTCTGATTGAGATACGGTTGCACTGTCGATAATTGCATGGTGAGCTAATAGTTTTTGCTGCATTAATTCTTCTAACATTTCACAGTCAGAAATCTTTACTTTCCCTTCACTTCTAAGTTCTACTTCTTGCTTAAACTTATCTATATCAGAATCTAAAACAATGTTTTTACCCACCACAACAGCAACACCGTCTACTTTTGTTTTTTGCGCATTTAATGTTGTTAAACCAGTTAAAAACAACATAAATACTATACTAATATTCTTTAAAGTTTTTGTTTTCAATTGCATCATTTATCAGCTTTTTTTCAATATCTCGTATTAATTCTAATTTTCTTTTATGTAAAATAATTTGTTTAATTCTAGGGCTTACATAGCTTAATGGAGCCGTAGCATTTTGTGGCAACATATTTTTTACAGCGACCAAATATACTCCTAAACTATCTTCTTTTTGTATGAATTTTGATATTTTTAACAAGTTTTCTTTCGTTTCATTACGAAAAGGTGGAATTTTTTTCTTTAAATAATCAAAAGTTACCCAAGTTGAATCTTGTAAGCGGTATGATTTAAAATTTAACAAATGTCGTTCTAAATCTTCCTTGTCTTCATCTTTCTCTGATTTGAACTGCTTTATTGTTTCTTTTTTATCTAAATAATTTTTACCAAAATGTACATATTCAAATTGTACAAGCTCCTCACTTACCCTAAAATTTTCTTTGTTTTCTTCGTAATACAATGCTATCTCTTCCTCTGTAACAACCGTATCTAGTTGTTGTTTTATCAAACGCTCTTTATAGCCATTGATATACAAGCTTTTTTTATAGTCGTTAACTAAGCTTTGTATTTCTTCACTGTTTACTTCAGAAATATTTTCTTCAGCTTTTATATATAATAATTCTTGCTTTGCCCACGAATTGATCAAGCCTTTTACTATTACTAAACTATCTTTAGGTGAAAGATTTTTGGGTAATAAGCCTGCAATATCTTTCTTATACAAATGCTTATTATAAACAGTAGCTATTGGTCTTTCATTCGTAACCTTTTTAGTTTTTAAACTTACCAGATCACATGAAACTATTATTAATAATGTAATTAAAAAAATATATGTTCTCACTCTACTATTGGTTATACGTATTCTTTAATTTTCTTAATGCTCTTTTTCTTACTCTAACCGTATTGTTTTTTCGTAGCTCTTTAATCCATTCTTTCTCTAAGGCATCTTGATAATCACTAATTACTTGTCCCCTTATAGCATCAAGTTCTTTGCCATACTTTACTTTATTTGCACTAAAAAAAGATTTTAACCCTAAAGTGTCTTTAGAAGCTTTATTCCATATTTTTTGCTGCATTAAATCAAATAAAAGCAAGCCTTCTTTATACTCTAACAAGGTATTTCTATACTCTGGGTTGGTATGAACTAAATTTTTCTTAAAACAACTTAGCAATGCGTTCTTTTTAAAGTCTTTAAAATTTTCTTTTACTGTTTTGTTTGTAAATTTTATAAATTCTAAAAAATCTCTCTGTGTAAATTCTTCCTTATTCACAGAGAGTATAGTAGCATGTAATTCACTTGCTTTCAGGGCTTCTTTTTTTGTTTTTAGAAAAATTACCATGGCTTCAGGATATTCTTTTACTTCGTATGTATCCATTAGCTTATTTAGCAATGCTTTATCTGATATTTTTATTCTTTTAGATTGTTTTACCTTTCTTATTAATTCGTTTTTCATTTCAGAAAAAGAAGGTACTGGATAGCTTTTTATAAGCTTAACGATATGCCAACCAAATATAGTTTTAAAGGGAGTACTGTAACTTCCAGGTACTTTTAAACTCCTTACATGATTCTCAAACTCGTCTACCATTTTTCCAGTTCCAAATCGTGGTAACCTACCTCCTATTTTGGCTGTATTGGTGTCTTCTGAATGTTCCTTTGCTACTTCTTCAAATGGTTTTCCAGATTCAAGAAGTTTATATAACGAGTGAATATTTGCCTCACTCTTAGGTGAGTTTCTAACTAAAATATGTGCAGCCTCAAATTCTCCTTTAGAAGATCTTATATCCGTTACTTTTACAATATGCCAACCAAATTTTGTTTTAAAAGGTTCAGAAACCTCTCCTACTTTTGTTTTGTAAGCTACTGTTTCAAAAGGATATACCATTTGAAAGGCTTTAAAGTAACCTAAATTCCCTCCATTTCTTTTTACAGAAGGATCTTCTGAAACCTCTTTTGCTACTTTTTCAAAGTCTTCTCCTTGTAAAATACGATTTCTATATCCTACAATCTTATTTCTTAAAAATAAGGTGTCTACAGCCAATCCTTTGCCTGGAAACCTTACTAAGATATGACTTGCTTTAACTTCATTTTTAGTACGATCATACGCTTCTTTCACCAGTGCTTGTAACGTTTCTGTGTCGTGCAAATAAGGTACTAACAATTCTTTTTTATAGCTTTCTAATTCTCTTTGGTATGACGTTACAGTATCTAATTGTAAATTATAAGCCTCATTTATTTTTAGCTTGTAATTAATAAACAATTCTAAATAACTCTCAACACTAGTAGCTTCTGTGTCTTCTGCAATGGTTAAATTCTTTTCGTACATCTGCTTAAACTCAGAAACCATTACAGGAGTATCATTAATGCGGAACAATTCCGAATCTTTTTGACTAAAAGATGCTAGGGTGCCGTAAAATATAGCTATTGAGAAAAGTAGTTTTTTCATGCTATAAATTTACAAAGAAATAATTCCTTTTATAGCTTCCGCTTTTTTATAGTATGAAATAACCTCTTCTGAACTTTTAACCGTTATATGTATTGATACACTCACATACTTTCCTGTTTTAGATTTTTTAGTATCAATAACCGCTCCTCCTTGGTCAAATAAATCTTGTACCTCTTGTACTTGATTGCTATCTGTAGGAACTATAAACTTGTATAAATATTTAGCGGGAAACGTTGTCGTATCTTCTAATTGTGATTTTAACTTTGCGTAAAAAGCTTCTCTATCTTGCATAACTCAAAAATTACTGTTTGTATTAAAAAACATCAAAAAATATAGAAATTGTAATGATGAAGCACAAAATTACACTATTTATTATATTTATAACTTGAAACTTTTATTTTTGCCCCATGCAACAAAAAATAGTTTTAATAGGTGGTCCTGGTACGGGTAAGTCCTCTATTTTAAGAGAATTTATTAGACGTGGTTATGAATGTATGCCAGAGATTTCAAGAGAGGTTACACTTAAAGCTCAAAAAGATGGAATTGATCAGCTTTTTTTAGAGCAACCTTTATTATTTAGCCAACTACTATTGGAAGGAAGAGAGCAACAGTATATAGATGCACATCAAAGTGATGCTGAGATTATCTTTTTTGATAGAGGAATTCCTGATGTACATGCATATATGAATTATTTAGGTTCTGACTACCCCGATTTTTTTATTGAAAAAAGCAATAAATATTTATACAATAAAGTGTTTATGTGTGCCCCATGGGAGACTATTTATAAATCGGATAACGAACGTTACGAGACCTTCGAACAATCGGTGAAAATAGATGCCTTTTTAAAAGAGGCGTATGAGGAAGTAGGCTACAATATTATTGATGTTCCTTTTGGATCGGTGCATGAACGTTGTGATTTTATTTTACATTCGTTAAAACACGATGTATGATAAATTGCTACAAATATTAAAACATTATTGGGGATATACTTCTTTTAGAAAACCGCAACAAGAAATAATTACTGAAGTTTTAGCAGGAAATAATGTTGTTGCTTTACTGCCTACAGGTGGTGGAAAATCCATTTGCTTTCAAGTACCTGCATTGGCTAAAGAGGGGGTTTGCATCGTAGTTTCTCCCTTAGTTGCTTTGATGCAAGATCAAGTTACAAACCTTACTGATAAAGGTATAAAAGCAACTTTAATCCCTTCTGGAAGCACACAAGATGATATTATTACGCTTTTTGACAATATTCGGTTTGGAAATACCAAATTTGTATACATTTCTCCCGAACGATTACAATCGCATTTTATCCAAGAAAAAATTAAGCAACTAAATGTCAATTTAATAGCTATTGATGAAGCACATTGTATTTCTGAATGGGGACACGATTTTCGTCCGTCTTACCAAAACATCACTGTTTTAAAAGAGCTTCATCCCTCTAGCCCTATAATTGCTTTGACAGCTACGGCAACTCAAAAAGTAATTTCAGATATTATTTCTTCTCTTCAATTAGAAACACCTACGATTTTTAAAAAGTCTTTTTTTAGAGAGAATTTAGCCTATCAAATTTTTAAAATTGAAGACAAACTTGGTAAACTCAACCAGATTTTTACCAAAACAAAAGCTCCTTCAATTGTATATGTAAACACCCGTAGTAAAACCAAGGAAATTAGCAGCTACTTAAATGCTCATGGTTTTAAAAGTTCTTTTTACCACGGAGGTCTTTCTCCTGTAGAAAAAAAATTAGCTTTTGATCATTGGATGACAGAAAAAACACCGATTATAGTTGCTACCAACGCTTTTGGTATGGGAATAGACAAACCCAATGTTCGTGTTGTTGTTCATCTTAACTTGCCTTCTTCTATAGAAAATTATATTCAAGAAGCAGGTCGTGGCGGGCGAGATGGAACGAAGGCTTTTTCTGTAGTATTAACAAACGATAGTGATATTTCTTTAAGTAGTGAATTGCTTGAAAAAGCACTGCCAACCCTTGAAGAAATAAAAACGATTCATCAAAAACTATATCAACATTTTCAAATTGCTAAAGGAGAACTGATAGAAACAGCTTTTGATTTTAATTTTTTGGATTTTTGTAACAAGTATAATTTGATTCCAAATACAACATTCAATACTCTTCAAATACTTAACAATAACGGAATTATTGAATTAAATCATAGCTTTCAGCAAAAATCAACAGTTCAGTTTTTAGCCTCAAGCAAACAAGTTATATCGCACACAAATCAAAACTCCCAAGTTAAAAATTTTGTCCAACAAATTTTACGTATGTATGGTGGTATTTTTGAAAGCCCTGTAAAAATTGATGAATTTTACATTGCTAAAAAGCTAGGTACTACCTCTTGGTTCGTAATCGACACTTTAGAAAAGTTAGCTCAAAAAGAATTAATAGCTTACACAAAAGCTACTAATAATTCGGAGCTTTTCTTTTTACACCCAAGAGAAGATGATAAAACCATCAACCGAATTTCTATAAACATCAAACAATACATTAAACAGAAAAAACAAAAAAATAGAGATTTACTTCAGTTTATAGAAAACAATTCGGTTTGTAGAAGCGTACAACTTCTTTCCTATTTTGGTGAACACAGCTCTCTAAGCTGTGGAATCTGTGATGTTTGTTTACAAAGAAAAAATAAAGTTAATGTAAACCCAAAAGATATTCTTTCTAACTTACAAAAAGGAAAAACCTATACAGTTACTGAAATCTGCTCGCTATTAAATGAAAAAGAAGCGAACATTTTAATACTTTTGCGAGAGCTTCTTTCAGAAGAAAAAATACACACAAAAAACAATAAATACTTTTTAAAATAAATGAGAGATTTACGCATCGTTTTTATGGGAACTCCTGATTTTGCGGCTACCATTTTACAGCATTTAGTGGAGAATGATTATAATGTAGTAGGAGTTATTACTGCTCCAGATAAACCTGCTGGTAGAGGTCGTAAGCTTAATCAATCTGCTGTAAAAAAATATGCACTTTCTCAAAACTTGCCTATTCTTCAACCTACAAATTTAAAAAGTGAAGAGTTCCAAGAAAATTTAAAGAAATGGGACGCTAACTTACAAGTAGTTGTTGCTTTTAGAATGTTACCTAAATCCGTTTGGGCACTGCCAGAGTATGGTACTTTTAATTTACATGCTTCATTATTACCAGAATATCGTGGTGCTGCGCCTATTAACTGGGCAATTATAAATGGCGAAAGCAAAACAGGTGTTACTACTTTCTTTATTGATGATAAAATTGATACAGGAGAAATTATCTTACAAAGTGAAGTAACTATTAAAGAAGATGAAATTGTTGGGGAATTACACGACAAATTAATGCACTTAGGCGCTCAACTAGTTGCAGATACTTTAGATTTAATTGCTAAAGGAGAGGTTGCCACTACTAAACAACCTGAACTAGAAGAAAAATCGGCTCCAAAATTATATCCTCATAACTGTAAAATAGATTGGTCTAAACCCATAAATGATATTTACAATCATATTCGCGGATTGAATCCATATCCTGCTGCTTGGACTACCATTGTAAATGGAGAGGATGAACTTTCAGCTAAAATATACGGAGTTAGTAAAGACCCTTCTTCCCATAATCTTGAGGTTGGTACTATTGTCACCTCTAAAAAAGAGTTAAAAATAGCTGTTACAGATGGTTACTTAAATATTCATCAAATTAAAATTTCTGGTAAAAAATTAATGGATGCTCAGAGTTTGTTAAATGGTTATCAATTTGAAAAAGAAGCAAAAGTGCTGTAGCCCTTTGTTTATGCGGTTTTTACGTTTTTAACAAAAAACAATAAGTGGTTATTAACAATTTACAGCAACTTATTAACAAAAGGGTGTTTTTTTTAAGTCAAATCTTGCACAATCCCGCATTCCGTCTATATTTGTTGAGCTATTGAAGCAAAAAAATATTAATTAATTTTAAAATCTATTTAAATTATGAACAAATCAGATTTAATCGATGCGATGGCTGCTGATGCAGGAATTTCAAAAGCTGCTGCTAAAGCTGCATTAGACTCTTTAACTGATAACGTAACCAAAACTTTAAAGAAAGGTGATAAAGTTGCTTTAGTTGGATGGGGAACTTGGTCTGTTTCTAAGAGAGCTGCTAGAACTGGTAGAAACCCTCAAACAGGAAAAGAAATTAAGATTGCTGCTAAAAATGTAGTTAAGTTTAAAGCTGGTGCTGGTTTAAGCAATTCAGTAAACTAATATTTTCCACGAAACATATTACAAACAGCATTTAGGCAACTAAATGCTGTTTTTTTTTTATTTAAGTGTCACAAAAAACAAATACTGGTTGTCTATTATATAGAACTTAAAACCATTAAAAATGAAAAATATACTTACTGTTGTCGCCCTTTTATTTTGTTTTTCAACTGCTTTTGCACAAAAAACGGTCAGTGCATCAGATCTTATGAAAGATATTAAAAACGGAAAAGCAATAGAAATTTCTAACGCCACAATTAAGGGTTCCTTAGACTTTACTTTTATGGATGAAGCCTTACCTAAATTACCAAAAAGAAAAAGTTGGTGGAATAACGGAGGATCTAATACTATTGAAAAACAAATTACCAATAAAATTTCTTTTGTAAACTGTGTTTTTGATGATGATGTATTAGCTTACATTCCTCACGAAAAAAGTGGCTATACTTTTGTAGCTAATTTTGAAGATATCGTAGTATTTAAAGACTGTACTTTTAAACAAAAAGCAATGTTTAAATATTCAGACTTTGAAAGAAACACAAACTTTTCTAATACCAAGTTTAAAGGAGACTCTACTTTTAAATATGCTAAATTTAACAGAGACATTACTTTTGAAAACACTTCTTTTGAAGAACCAGCTACATTTAAATATGCAGATTTTAACCGTTTTGTAAGTTTTAAAAACGCTGCTTTTAAAGAAAGTGCTATTTTTAAATACACTGAATTTAAAGACGGAGTATCATTTAGAAATGTAAAATTTGAAGAAGACTTAAATATTAAATATACCAAAGTATCAGGAGAGTTTGACATTACAGGAATGGAAGTCGCTTTTGATATAGATTCTAAATACACTAAAATAAACGGGAAAAGTTTTAATAAGTATTTAATGAAAAAGTAAACTCTATACGCCCCATAAAGAGGCTAAAATACACTTAGCTTAAAAACAAAAAACTCGTGATGAATATTACGAGTTTTTTTGTTTAAAAAACTTAAGTTGACACTCTTATTGGTAATTTATAGCAACTTGATTTACTAGCGCTTTATCTTCAAACTTACGATTATCAAAAAAACATTAAAAAATAAGGATGCATCTGAAAAATGAAATAACTAAAAACGAACTTTAATACTATACCTAAGTATGGTATTGAACGAGAGTATTTTAGAACTGTAAACTCCTTCATATACAAGATATTTATCATTTATTTTACTTGATATATCAAATAAAATAATATATTTACTTGATATATCAAGTAAAAATGACATTTAATACTCCAACAACAACCGTACTCTACTCTATAGAGGAAACCATAAAAGCATATCGTAAACTAAGTCAATATAATATTTCACAGGTCGTTCCTGATATTACTGTAGACCAAGCCTTAATTTTATTGTTATTAGAAAATAATAATACAACTCAAACAGAAATTGCCGATTTAGTTTTTAAAGACTATGCTTCTATGACACGTATAGTGAAACTAATGATATCTAAAAACTATTTAATTAAAACAACAGATAGAAAAGACAAGCGAAAGGCTAAGTTAGAAATTACAGATGAAGGAAAGGAAATTATAAAAAAACTAAGTCCGATAATACAAAAAAACAGACAAACTGCCTTAAATAATGTGTCCAACGAAGAGTTAGAACAATTATACAAAATTTTAAAAAAAATAACTAAAAATTGCAATTCTTAAAATGAAGAGATTAGCCTACTTACTTGTACTTATAATAACTTTTTCTTGTACTAATAAAAAACCTACTACTTTTAAAAGTCCAAAAATAACTCAAATTGCTAACTATGTAGATTCTTTAGATGGATTTAGTGGAGCAGTTTTAATTGCTAAAAATGATAGCACCCTATTCAAAAAAGCTTATGGATATGCTCATTTAGGTCATAAAGTTAAAAATAGAACAAACACAAAATTCAATCAAGGTTCTATTGGTAAGTCATTTACTGCTGTAGCCATATTACAGTTAATACAAAAAGGAAAACTATCACTTCAAGATAATATCGGAAAGTTTATTCCAAATTACCCTAATAAAACTGTTAGAGATTCTGTAACAATAGCTCACCTTTTAACCCATACAAGTGGAATCCCTCATTTTTTTGCCAGAGAATCCTTTATAAGAAGGTCTAAAGATTTATTTAGACATACAAATGACTTTAGTTCTCTGTATGAAAATGAACCAATGGAGTCCAAGCCAGGTGAAACATTCTCCTACCGTAATACCAATTATTTAATACTAGGTAGGATTATTGAAGCTATATCTGGTATAGAATATAATGACTACTTAGAAAAAAATATTTACTCTGTCGCTTCCATGAAAAATACTGGAAACTATGATTTAGACCACCCTATTAATAATGCTGCCGAAGGTTATACTGTTTCAGATATTTATCCAAATAAATTAAAAATAAACTTTCACACATACCCTGTAAGAGGTGGTGCTCATGGGGGCGGATATACCACCTTAGATGATTTGTATAAGTTTTCTAATGCTTTGAAAGACTTTAAACTACTTAATAAAAAACACACTAAACTATTCACTACTCCTTTAAATAAAAACAGTCATTATGGTTATGGAATGCAATTTCCAACCCCAAAAGAAGGTAATATATATGGTCATAGTGGAGGACATTATGGGGTAGGTAGCGAATGGCGAGTTTATAAACAAGAAGGATATACTGTAATAATTCTTACAAATAAAGATGCTGATAAAGGCTTTTTAGATGTACGCTATTTTATAGAAAAAACTATTTCTGGAAATACTCCCAAACTAGACAATTACTTTTTTACCAAAAAAGTAATTAAAACTTGCCTAACTAAAAACTTAGAAGAAGCAACGTCTTTAGTTAGAAAATCAAAATTTAAAATTTCTGAAATTGACTTAAATACCAAAGGTTATGATATGATTAAAAGAGGTTTTTATAAAAAAGCTATCGATTTATTTACCCTTGAAATGCTTTACTTTCCTGAATCCTATAACGCCTATGATTCTTTAGGAGAAGCCTATATGAAGGACGGACAAATAAGAAAAGCTATAAAAAATTATCAAAAAAGTTTAGAAATAAACCCTGAGAATTTAAATGGAAAGGAGAAGTTACGCGAATTATTGGCTATGAATAATTAGCACTAACAAAAACTCCGCCTTTCAGCGGAGTTTTATTTTTATTCTTCTTCATCGTTAAATGAAGAGTTCTTCTTTGCTTTCTTACTTCCTTCGTAGAGTTCATATTTTACAAAGCGACAGTCTAAATCTGCATTTTTAAGCGGTATTCTTTTCGACGTTCGTAAACCGACATGTTTTAAAGCTTGGATATCCGACGTAATTAACCACGCAGTTGAATTCGGATAGTTATTCTTTAAGGTATCCCCAATTTTTGTGTAAAACTCTTCTACATCGATATTTAAACGCTCTCCATAAGGCGGATTGAACAAAATAGTTGTTTTACCAAACACTTCTTTTTTTGAGTTGAAGAAGTTTACGTGATGTACACCTATAAACTCATCTAAATTCGCATTGATAATATTTTGTTGTGCTTTTCTAACTGCCGATGGAGCCTTATCAAATCCCATAATTTTAAAATGAGAACTTCGTATTTTTTTTAATAACGAATCTTGAATAACAAAGTATAAATCTTCATCATAATCCTTCCAGTTTTCAAAAGCAAAATGCTTACGGTTGATATTTGCAGGAATTTGATTGGCAATCATTGCTGCTTCAATTAAAATAGTACCTGAACCACACATCGGGTCGATAAAATTCTCTTCTCCTTTATATCCTGAAAGCAAAATTAATCCTGCTGCCAATACCTCATTAATCGGTGCTATGTTTGTTGCACTTCGATACCCACGCTTGTGTAATGATTCGCCAGAAGAATCTAACGAAATAGTTAGCCACTCTTTATGAATGTGCACATGGACTCTTACATCTGGGTATTTTAAATCTACATTCGGACGTTTTTCATACTTATGCATAAAATAATCGGCAATAGCATCCTTCGATTTTAAGCTAATATAATGTGAATTTGAAGTAAAGTTCTTTGAGTTTACTACCGAACCAATTGCAAATGTACCATCAACATCTAAAAAACGTTCCCATTTTACGCGTTGAATTGCTTCGTATAAATCTTCTTCATCAAAAATTTTACTGCGTTTAATCGGTTTTAAAATACGAATAGCCGTACGCAAAGCTATATTGGCTTTATACATAAAGCCCTTATCACCTCTAAAAGCAACACTCCTTACTCCTTCTTTCACTTCCATTGCTCCTAGCAGTCGTAACTCATCTGCTAAAACTCCTTCTAAACCTGCCATGGTTATGGCGGTCATCTTAAAATCTTTTTCCATGTAACTGTAAAATTTCACTGCAAAAGTACAGCTAATTTTGGGTTGTTGTGAATCTTTTCTACTTTGAATATAAAAAACGTAAGTTTTGCGTATTTTTGCAGACCTTTATAGTTATGAATACAACAACAGATTGGTTTACTTCGTGGTTTAATACACCATACTATCATATTTTATACAAGCATAGAAACGATGCAGATGCACAATTTTTTATGCGTAATATCACTTCTTTTTTACAACTTCCTAAATTGAGTCGTATTGCTGATTTACCTTGCGGAAAAGGGCGTCATGCGGTGTACTTAAACTCGTTAGGCTATGACGTTGTGGGAGGTGATTTAAGCGAAAACAGCATTGAACATGCCAAACAGTTTGAGAATGACACGCTTCGTTTTGAAGTTTGGGATATGCGAAAGCCTATTGAAAGCAAATACGATGCTATTTTTAACCTTTTTACCAGTTTTGGTTATTTTGAAGATGATAATGAAGATATTCTTGTTTTAAAAAGTATTCAAAACGGATTAAAAGAAAATGGTGTCTTTGTTTTGGATTTTTTAAATGTTGAAAAAGTAAAAAATACACTTGTAAAAGAAGAAATAAAAACTATTGATGGCATTGAATTCAATATTCAAAAAGAAATTAAGGATGGGTTTATCTTAAAACATATTTCTTTTACTGCTGAAGGAAAATCACACTCGTATACAGAACGTGTAAAGTTTCTAACTTTAGAAAAACTACAATCGTATTTTGATCGTGTTGGCCTACAAGTAACACATGTTTTTGGCAATT
Source organism: Tenacibaculum sp. (assembly GCF_048269885.1). NCBI lineage: Bacteria > Pseudomonadati > Bacteroidota > Flavobacteriia > Flavobacteriales > Flavobacteriaceae > Tenacibaculum > Tenacibaculum sp. The sequence goes on from NZ_JBLWTZ010000018.1 coordinate 46,582, forward strand.
ACAATCTTAATGAATTTAATTCACAATCTTCTGACCGCTTAATTATTGTTGCTAAATGAGTTACTTATTACTAATTATTTCTGTTTTAGTAGGTGTTTTATTTGTTTTTACACTAAAACCTAGTACTACCTTCGTTCGTTTATTATTAGCCTTTAGTGGTGCTTATTTGCTCTCGGTAATCATCTTACATTTAGTACCCGAAGTATATCATCATACCGACAACACCAAGTCTGTGGGAATTTTAATTTTGGTAGGAATCATTATTCAATCAGTTTTAGAATCGTTCTCAAAAGGAGCTGAACACGGGCATATACATTTGCATTCTGATTCGTCTAAATTTCCTTGGTTACTTTTTGTTAGTTTGTGTATTCATGCTTTTTCGGAAGGCTTACCAATTCATCATGCAGGTGATAATTTATTATGGGCAATTATTGTACATAAAATTCCAATTGCAATCGTTTTAACTACCTTTTTGCTACATGCAAAGTATTCGAAAAAAACAATCTTTTTCTTTTTAACGGTATTTGCATTCATGAGTCCCTTCGGAATTTTAGTGTCTAACAAAGTTCCTTTAATAGCACAATATCATACAGAAATTACTGCTTTAATCGTTGGAGTATTTTTACATATTTCAACCATTATTCTCTTTGAAAGTACTGAAAATCACAAATTCAACTACAAAAAATTTGTAGCGATTGTTTTGGGAGTTTTATTGACTGTTTTTACGTTATAATTTGTTTTTCTATCTTTAGAAAACTAAAATTACCTACTTGTAGGTAAGTGTCATGTTGTAACTTTTTCTGAAATTTGAAGAAGTACTAACTAACAAAATTTTATTATGAAAAACAATGTGCTTTTAATTACCCTAATAACCATCTTTTTCTTTTCCTGTGAAGAGACTCCTAAAAAAAAAGTTACAGCCCCTCTTCTCCTAACAACTTATTCTAAAAAGAAGAAACCTCGAAAAATAAAAGCCAAAGAGAAGAAAATATACAAACGTCAACTAGAAATAGTAACTGGTAGTCGAGATTTTAGTTATTTCGATAAAGATACACGAGACTCAATTGTTTTAAGAATTCCTGTAGCCAATGACAATTTTAAATTTTATAATATTTACAATATAACCAACGGAAATAATAAAGGAATTCTTGTTATTATTTCTGACAATTCAAAAAATGAGGTTTGTGAAATTAGCGAAAAAACACATATACTAGACACTCTGGTATTTGCTCATAAACTGAAACACTATAGAACGAATTTACCTCTTACTTTAAAAATGAAAGATTCTTTACAAACTTTTGTTTTTAACGATTATCTTCCTAATTTTCTCAAAGACTCTTTAAAATACATCAATCGACATCATGCTGTACTAGAAAGGGTTGGAGATTGGACTTGGAGTTGTGAAAATTCTTTTTTTCAAGAGTATTTTAATATAGATGACAAACAACCTAAAGAAAGTGGAGGCGGAGTTATTGTTTCTTTTCCTTAATAATGAATTTTATAAATACATATATACTTATAGGATTTATACTAATAATTAGTATAAATCCTTTCTTATCAAACCCGATATTTTCTCAAGAAAAAGAGAAGCGCTCTGCCTATTCTTTTTTTAATCAAGGGCTAAACTATAGTTACCAAAACAAAGCTGACTTAGCTTATATGAGCTTTATAAAAGCCCTTAAAATATATGAAGCAAGACAATTGAAAGACAGTGTAGCTGAATGTAACTTAAAGCTATTTTATATCATTGACTCTCAAAAAAACAACTCAGAAAACCCTTTACCCTATCTCATAAAATACAAAAATTACGCAGAAGAATCAAATGATACTATCAGACAAATTATTTCTAATGCCTACCTTGCTTCTTATTATTTTTTAAAAGATTTTAAAAAATCTGAAAAATTTTACAAAAAAGGATTAAAACAATCCTTACTAATTAACAACGAATTATTTCAAGCAAATTTTTACACCAATTTAGGAGCACTCTACAATGAATACGATACGATATTAGATATTAATAACCATAAAAAAGCTATAAACATATATCACAAATTAAACATGGATGGTAAGTTATTTTCTTCTTACTTAAATATTGCTGAGCATTATCGTTTAAAGAAATCTTATAAAAAAGCTATTGAGTATCTTAAAAAAGCAGAAACAGTTAAGATTGAACACTACAATAAAAAATTATTGAAAAAACTATATGAACGTTTGGCTTTAAATTATCAATCTAATAAGGAATATAAACTTGCAAACAACTACTTTATAAAGTTTGATTCTATCAAAGAACTTTTAAATAATAGTAAGCAAAATACTGAAATTTCAAGAATCAAAGAACAATATGATAATGAAAAATTAAAGGCTGAAAACCTTATTAGTGAATCAAAAAGAAAACAAAATCGCAATTTATTTATAGCTGCACTTTCTCTTCTTTGCTTTGGAGGAATTATTGGATTATTGACCTTAAAAAATTCCCACAAAAAACGCTTGTTAGCAGAACAACAACAAGAGTTAGAACAACAAAAAAACCTAACTTTATTAAAAGAGCAAGAAATCAATACGATCAATGCAATGATTGACGGTCAAGAGAAAGAACGCATTCGTATTGCCGAAGACTTACATGACAATATTGGCAGTGTTTTAGCTACTTTAAAATTGCATTTTGAAAACCTACAACTCAACCGAGAAAAAAAACACTTTAATCAAGAAGAATTGTATGAAAAGACAGAGAAACTCATAGACGAAACCTATTTAAAGGTTCGAAATATTGCCCATGCTAAAAATGCAGGGGTTCTCGCTAATAAAGGACTGTTAACAGCTATTAAGCTCATGGCTGAAAAAATATCGGATGCTAATAAAATTACTATACAGGTACTCGATTTCGGATTGAATAAAAGATTAGACAACAATATAGAGATTACGGTTTTTAGAATTATTCAGGAGCTTATTACCAATATTATCAAACATGCTGAAGCAACTGAAGCAACTGTAAATATTGCTTTATACGACCAAAATTTAAATATCATTGTAGAAGACAATGGAAAAGGATTTGTCCCTTCTAATAACGCAGGAGAGAAAGACGGAATGGGAATCACCTCTATACAAACAAGAGTAAACCATTTAAAAGGGACCTTTACTATTGATTCTACTCCAAATAAAGGCACTTCTATTATCATCAACATCCCCACACTATAATACCTACAATTAGTTAGTTTTTGTAAAAACTCATTTAGTATATTTGATCAAATGCTTACAACATGATAACAATCGCCATGGCCGAAGATCATCAAATGTTGATTGATGGTGTTACGTCTTTTTTTGAATACGATGAAGATATCAACATCATTGGTACGGTAAACAATGGAGAAGAGTTGATAAAACTAGTTCGTCTAAAGCAACCTAGATTGGTTATTACAGATATTCGCATGCCTAAAATGGATGGTATTGAAGCTACCAAACAAATTAAGTTAGAATTTCCACACATAAAAGTATTAGCTTTAACGATGTTCGATCAACCTGATGCGATTAAACAGATGTTAGATGCTGGCGCTTCTGGGTATTTATTGAAAAATTCAGGTATTAAAATGCTATCAAAAGCCATAACTTCTATTGTAAAAGGCAACACTTTTTTTGATCCCAACGTAGCTTTAAACTTTATGAATGATTACATACATGAAAATATCACTGTTGGCAAACCCGAAAAAATTATACTATCCAATAGAGAAAAAGAAATTTTACAACTTATAGCCAACGGTAGTACTTCAAAAGAAATTGCTGAAACCCTATTTATTGCCAAAACAACAGTAGATACCCATCGAAAAAACATGATTCGCAAATTGAATTTATCTAGTGGTAATGAGCTGATAAAATATGCTATAGAAAGAAAGTATAATTTTTAGCTTTTATATTTTAAAAACACCTACATATAGGGATACTATTGATTCTTTTTCCTCATTAGTTTTGAATAAAATAATTATTAATTTAAACAAAATCACATGGGAGTATTAAATAAATATACAAGAGAGATTCATAGAGAACTTGGCTACTTTGCAGGCTGGATACCTGGTACTGAAATTGAATTAGGAGATGTGGGGTATGTCAAAGGAAAACTATTTATTAGAAAATCAAATCTTAAACAACTAGGAATTGATTTCGAAATGCGCAAAGATGAAGACCCGGTAAATCTTTCACATGCTTCAAAAGGTGAAGTTGAAATTACCCTAAAAGGATCAGGGGTTTCTCCTATTACTGGTAGTACTTTAACTACTTTAGAAGCTGGTTTTTGTGTAAAAATGGAAAAGGAAAACTCCATATTACTTCAAGCAAATAATGTTTTTAATCATTCTATTGAAGATCAATTAGGCTTAGGGCAAGAAATTATGAGAAGATATAGATCTAGCAATCCTAGTGAGCGCTGGGATAAAGACTTAGTGGTTGTTACTGAAATTGCACAAGCAGACACATGTACTATCTTAATTTCTAAAAGCAAAAATAACACAGTAGACATTACCGCTAAAGGAGAACTTTCTGCCTCTGAATTAGATATTGCTAAAGCCGATTTAGGCTTGAGTATTAAGAATAGTAAAAATTTAGAAACACAAATTTTAGGAAAAGAAGGAATAGTACCTATGTTTCGTTTATCTAAAGTAAAAACTAAACTTTTTAAAAAGGTATTTGACAACTACAAAGTAAAAAGTGCAACTCCTTTTTACAAAAGTCAAGAGCAACTGAACAACGATATCGAGTCCTATACTGTTTTTGAAGAAATTTATGATGAAGATTAATTTTTTAAGAGCACTATGAGTTGAACTTATAGTGCTCTTTTAGTTTTACTCTTCCCTATGTACCAACTCCATCGAAAAAGCAGGTAAACAAACCGCCAAATACTCACAAGGTTCTGTAAATGGATTGGCATACTGAATACGTGTGTGTTTTTCTATCTTTATAGATTGCCCCGCTTCTAACACCACAATTTCCCCCTCAATATTGAATTGTTTTTTCCCTTTTATTATATAAGTATACTCTTCAAATTCTGGTGTTTGAAATGGCTCACTCCATCCAGGAGGTGCTATCATATGTGCAATACTTACTTTCGAATTTCCATCAGTAGCATTTCCAAAGTGTTCCTCAATTAATTTTCCATCTGTAGTTGGTACTACAAACGGACTTTTTTGAATGGTATATTTTTTACTCATTTTTTTCTTACTTTTTTCCGCTTTTTAAAGCTGTAATTCTTTTACGAACTTACTTAATTTTTCTCATATCTTGCTAGCAAGAGTATGAAGAGGGCTACTATTCAACATGTTGAAAATAAAAAAGAGCACCCAAAATGGATGCTCAATCTTTTCCATGTGCAGTTACAAGCCCCCCGGCAATATACTGCACACTTCGGTTAGTGATTATAAACACAAATTTAAAAAAATTATTTTGTTTTTGAATAACAATTAGTATCCGAAAACCTTCTTTTTAATGCCCTATTTTTCTTTTTCAGCTTCCCAAATTGGTTTGAGATTTCTTTTTGCTCCTTTAAACTTATTGGGCATGTTTTTAAAAGGAGTAACAACAAAAGTAAAGCTGTTATCGGCACTAAATCGCCAATAATTTCCTTTTAATGCTCCATCTTCTGTTTCAACATTCCAATCAGGAATATTAATTAAAGAGAACTCTTTTGCTTCTTTATTAAAATCTAACGCAAAATCTCTTAATACATTTTCAGAAGGATACTTCAGTGTAATTTTTGCGTTTAAATCCCCTTTATCAGTAACATAAAAAGTACATGATTTTGATGGATAGGTTTCTATTTCTTTCCTCCAGTTTCTTGCTACCACTTTTTTTAGTTCTGAACTAACATGCATACTATCTGCTTCATTCGCTATAAGTGCAAATATGTTTTCTTGAACTATGGTTATTGTTTGCTTATTTGGGTTTATGGTAACTGTTGTTTTCTCCGCTCCTATTCTACTGTTTTCTCCAAAGAAAACTCCCAATACAAAAAATGCTATTTTTATTACTTCCATCTTTTAAAAATTACATAGCTATTATTAATTAAAAAGCCGAAACATCTGTTTCGGCTTCGAATATTTTAGTTAAACCAAATGGTAAATGATTTAATTTTGGCTAAATCTGGGATTTGCTCTTTGGTTACTTTTTGAGTACTGAATTCTTTCAGCCCTAAATCTTCGTTATCAATGGTTATAGTTGCATTCAAATCATCAATAAATAAAGTAGCTGATGAAAATGATGACTCTACCTTACTTACTTTAGTATTGGCATTAATTTCTTGAAAAGTAGATTTTATATTTACTCCTGATTTTGTTTTAAAACGATCATCAAAAATCTCTATACTTTTAATAGTTGATGTAGAATCTAACTGTTCTTTTGGTGTAATTGTTAACAAGTGCTTTCCTCCTTTTTCATAGACCAAGTACTTATCGTCTTCCTGAAAAAGATTTTCGCCCTTAGCTCCTTCACTTAATACTTTTACTACTGAATCTTGCTTAAATACGTTTTCTATTTCATTAACAGTTGTTTTAGTAGTTAATTTTCCTACTTTTCCTTTAGCAATATCAAACTTACTATTACCACACTGGATAAATAGCACTGATATTACTGCAATAACTAAGGGTTTCATAAATGTTCTCATGTGTCTTCTTTTATATTTAAAACGTCTATTTCTTATTTTATTACTTTTTTTAAGATTCCAAAAGCTGCCCTAATAAAGGTAGCACTTGTTAATACCTTTACTACAGGATTCATACGAGTACTTCTACTACGTGTTGATGAACTTTTTCTTGTTTTTTCTTCTTCCTTTTTACGTGCTTCTTCAGTTTTCTTTTCGTTTATTTTTTCAATCTTCTCGTTTAGCATTTCGTAAGCACTCTCCCTATCAATAGTATCGTTGTATTTAGAAATTAATCTCGAATTATCTAAAACCTGTTTAAGTTCCTTTTCTGTTAACACATCCATTCTACTCATAGGCGCACGCAACATGGTTCGGGCTAACGGAGTTGGAATTCCTTTTTCATTTAAAACTGAAATTAGGGCTTCTCCTATCCCCAACTGAGTTAATACTTCTTTGGTGTCGTAATATTCAGAATCTGGATAGTTTTCAGCGGCTAATTTAATTGCTTTTCTATCTTTTGCTGTAAATGCACGTAAGGCATGTTGAATCTTCATTCCTAATTGTGCTAATACATCTTCAGGAACATCTTTCGGATTTTGTGTTACAAAATACAATCCTATTCCTTTTGAACGAATTAACTTTACAATACTCTCTATTTGACTTAATAACGCTTTGGAAGCTTCATCAAACACCAAATGGGCTTCGTCTATAAAAATTACCAATTCTGGTCGACCACTATCTCCTTGCTCTGGGAATGTTTCGTATACCTCAGCTAGTAATTGTAGCATAAAGGTGGAAAACAGTTTTGGTCTGTCTTGAATATCGGTTAAACGTAATACAGAAATTACGCCACGTCCGTTTTCATCAATACGGGTTAAATCGTCAACATCAAATGATTTTTCTCCAAAAAATAAGTCCCCTCCTTGTTGCTCTATTTCTATAATTTTTCTAAGTATTGCTCCTGTACTAGCCGTAGAAATTCGTCCGTATTCTTCTTGAACCTCCTCTTTTCCTTCATGAGTTATATATTGAAGAATTTTCTTAAAATCTTTTAAGTCTAATAATGGTAATTGGTTGTCATCACAGTACTTAAAAATAATCGCTACAATACCTGATTGTGTTTCAGTTAAATCTAAAATACGCGATAATAAGACAGGCCCGAATTCAGAAACGGTAGCTCGTAAGCGTACTCCGTCTTGTTCTGAGATAGATAAAATTTCTATGGGAAATTTTGTTGGTGTAAAGGGTAATCCAATTTTTTCGTGACGTTCATCAATCTTAGCATGTCCAGGGCTTGGTTGTGCTAATCCACTTAAATCTCCTTTTACATCCATTAACAATACAGGAATTCCTTTTTCTGACATATTTTCTGCCAGCACTTGTAAGGTTTTTGTTTTTCCTGTCCCTGTTGCACCTGCTATTAATCCGTGTCGGTTTAATGTTTTTAAAGGGATATTTACATGAGCATTTGTTACTGTTTCTTCCCCTAACATTCCTGCTCCTAGCGTAATAAACTCTCCTTTTGTTGTATAGCCTTCTTTGATGTAATTGAAAAACGCTGAAGTATTACTCATTATTTTTGACCTTTTTTTGTGATAAAAACACGTAAAAGTAACAAAAATCATTCATTAAATTTTAATGTTGCCTATCTTTGCACCCTTATGTTGAAAAAAGAAGTACAAGAGTTAATTAATACAGGAGAAATGCTTCCGTTAATGGAAGAGTTTTACACGATTCAGGGAGAAGGAGCGCACACTGGTACTGCTGCTTATTTTATTCGTATTGGTGGTTGCGATGTAGGTTGCCATTGGTGCGATGTAAAAGAAAGCTGGGATGCTAATTTACATCCACCTACAAAAACGGATATTATTGTTGAGAATGCAAAGAAATATGCCGAAACTGTAGTTATTACAGGGGGTGAACCTTTAATGTGGAGCTTAGATTATATTACACAACAGCTTCAAGAAAAAGGTATTAAAACACATATTGAAACTTCTGGAGCCTATGATTTTTCTGGAGTTTGGGATTGGTTTTGTTTGTCTCCTAAAAAAACAAAATTACCTTTAGAACGTGCTTATCAAGAAGCAGATGAATTGAAAATGATTATTCACAATAAAAATGATTTTCAGTTTGCTGAGGAACAGGCCGCTAAAGTTGGTAAAAAGTGTAAGTTGTTTTTACAACCTGAATGGAGTAAAAAGGAAAAAATGACACCGCAAATTATTGATTATGTGATGGAGCATCCACAATGGAAAATTTCCTTACAAACTCATAAATATTTAAATATACCGTAAACAAAAAAGCAACCTTACTTCGACTACGCTCAGTAACCTAAAGGTTGCTTTTTGTTTTTTATACTTTACGATAAACTCTTCTCTGCTTTAATTATTTCTATTCCTTCCTTAAAAGTCGTAATCTTAAAATCTGGAAACTTTGTTTTAAACTTATCTGAAATAAATATATTATCATATTTATACCTAGGTAAGAGTTCTTGTAATTCCTTTATTTGCTTCTTGAATAGACTTCCCAACTTAAACATCCACATTTTTACCACTGTATATGCAATTTTTTTTTTATAAACTTCTGATGTTATTTCAATCAATTCTTTATAGGTAGGTCTACTATCGTCACAAGGTAAATGCCAGGTTTGATTATATGCTTCTGGTGTATTTCCTATCAAAGCCATTGCCCTACTAGCATCTGGTGTCCATATTAATGTTCTTTTAGTAATATCTTTTAAGGGTACTTTTAGTTTTTTGTTTTGTTGAATGTTATCAAAAATCAACGTGTTAGTGATACTTTGTGTTTTATTAGGTCCATAAAACTCAGGAGCTCTGCAAATAACAGCTTCTATAGTTTTATTCTTGATTTCTTTCAACAGCATTTCAGCCATCTTTGCTCTTACAACTGATTTTCTTCCTATTGGTTCAAATCGACTTTCTTCTGTTTGAGGTTCACTTGTTTTTGCATACATGTAAGTATTGTCAAAAAACACCAGTTTACAATAATGTTTTTTACAAGCTTCAATAACGTTTTTCATCATTATCTCAAATTGGTCTTCCCACATTTGAGAATTCATTGGAAGCCCAACTGTAAGGTATGCTATTTCACATCCTTCTACTGCTTTTTTAGTCGCTTTAAGGTCTAGCAAATTCGCAGAAAAGAGCTCATCTGTCTCATGTATTTTCTTAGGATTTCTACTAACTAACCTAATATTTTTTGTATAGTTTTTATACAATTCTCTCGTTAATTCTTCCGCTATTTGACCGTTAGCTCCTAATACTGTTTGCATACTTCTTAAGTTTAATAATTAATATTCATTAGGTTCTATATGAATTAAAATATGTCCTAAATCCGGAAGTTTTTCTCTTAAATAGTCTTTTAATTTATGAGCAATATCGTGTCCTTCTTTTACTGTAATAGTACTATCTACAATGGCATGTAAATCTACATGATATTTCATTCCTGCTTTACGAACAAAGCATTTTTCGGTTCCTAAAACACCTGCTACTTCCATAGATTTTTTTCTTATTTCATCTATTAAGTCATCGTATACATGTTCATCCATTATTTCACCCAGCGCTGGTCTGAAAATTAGATAACTATTGTATAGAATAAAAAACGAAGCTAATAAAGCTGCCCAATCATCAGCTGTTTCATAACCTTCTTTAAAAATAAGAGCTATAGAAATTCCTATAAATGCCATTACAGAGGTAATTGCATCACTTCGATGGTGCCACGCATCTGCTTTTAAGGAAGAGCTGTTCGTTTCTTTGCTTTTTCTAATTACAATTTGAAAAGATATTTCTTTCCAAATAATAATTGCCCCTAAAACGAGTAACGTCCACGGTTTAGGAGTTTTATGTGGTGTTTGGATATTCTGTATACTTTCATAGGCTATTACTGTAGCTGAAGTTACTAAAAAGGCTACTACTACAAAAGTGATTAAGGGTTCTATTTTTCCGTGTCCGTAGGGATGATTCTTATCTGCGGGTCTTTTCGCATATTTCAATCCTAATAACACCAAAATAGAAGAAAAAATATCGGTCGTAGATTCAATTGCATCTGCTATTAATGCGTATGAGTTTCCGAAAATACCTGCTAATCCTTTAATAATTGCTAAACTGGTATTGCTAAGAATACTAAAATAGGTGGTTTTGATGGCTAATTCTTCTTTACTCATGAAGTTATAATATTACAATCTCTTTTTATGAGGTAGTACGAAGGTACTTGAAAAGTATTGAAAAACCCCAAATTATACAATAGAAAGTCTATTACTAAAAAAAGACTCGCCAATTAGCGAGTCTTTTTGGATAGTTTATAAAACTACCGCTTTAACAACAATTAATAGTTAATAACGAATGAAAAAATTAGTTCCAGCCTCCACCTAAGGCTTTGTATATTTTTACGTTTGCTAATAATTGGTCTCTTTTGGTCTCTATGATTTCAATTTTAGATTCTAATGCTTCTCTTTGGGTTAGCAACACTTCTGTATATTCTGCTCTTGCCGATTTAAACAAACGAATTGAAAGGTCTATAGATTCGTTTAACGCTTCAACTTGTTGCTTTTTTAAATCGTAACTATTTTTTAAGTTATCAATTTTCGAAAGCTCATTGGCTACCTCTAAGTACGCATTTAAAATAGCTCTTTCGTATTCATAAACAGCCTGTAATTGTTTATTGTTGGCGGTTTTATAAGCTGCTTTTATCGCATTTCTATTAATTAAAGGACCTATCATATCTCCTGCTAAAGAATACACTAACGATTCTGGTGTTGATGTTAAAAACTTAGGTTTAAATGCTTGTAACCCCATTCCTGCTTTAATTCCTATTGACGGATAAAAATTAGCTCGTGCTATTTTAGTATTTAATTTGGCTGCTGCTAATTCGTATTCAGCTCTTCTTAAATCGGGTCTGTTTTGTAACAGTTGTGATGGGATTCCGGTTTTTACTCCTTCAATAGGTTTATCAATAAAGTTTTCCGCATTTCTCTCTATATGCTGTGGATACCTACCTACTAAAAAGTTAATTTTATTTTCGGTTTCTACAATCTCTTGCTGAAGTTCATATAGGTGACTTTGGTTTTTAAGCACACTTGCTTCAAACCTGCGTACAGCTAGCTCGGTGGTTCTTGCGGCCTGCTTTTGAAGCTTTACCATTTGCAATGCATTTTTTTGAATTTCTAAGTTTTGCGAAACCATAGACAATTCATTATCTAATGCTAAAAGTTCATAATATGAATTTGCTATTTCTGAAACTAAATTAGTTTTCATAAAGTTTTTACCTTCAACCGTAGCAAAGTACTCCAACATTGCTGCTTTCTTTTCATTTCGTAACTTCTTCCAAACATCTAATTCCCAAGAAGCTGAAAGTCCTATTGAAAAATTGGTGAATGGTTCTGGAAACTTTTCACCTTCACGGATATGTAAATTTTCTTCTACAGCACCATTTCTAGTATACTTCCCAACCTTTTCTACTTCAGCTCCCGCATATATATTTACAAATGGTAAATACTCACCTTTTTTTGCTTTGATGTTGTTTTTTGAAATAGCTACTTGCTGTAACATTATGTTCAACTCTTGGTTGTTTGATAAAGCCGTATCTATCAGAGAAATCAAATGTGAATCTGAAAAAAAATCACGCCATTGAATAGTCGCTGTATTTAATGAATCTATAGGTTGGTTCTTAAAATTCTCTGGTACCGCCTTATTTTCTTCTCTTACTACTTGATTTGATACGCAAGAGCACAAAATTAAGAGGGCAAGCACACTTAAAAAGTGTGCCTTTTTTATTACAAATGAACTTCTTTGTTTAGTTTTCATCGTTTTCTCTTTTAATTATTTTCTTTAGAAGTTTTTTAAGCTCTGCTATTTTAGCTTTTGTTTTACTTCCTTCAACTTCATTTATTCTTATAAATTCTTCAGAAACTGGTTCATTAGCTTCGTCTTTAATTAAGCTTCTTCCATCACTCATTTTAGCAAATATGTAATAGAGACCTGGTATTATTAAAACCCCGAAAATAGTCCCTATTAACATTCCTCCTAAAGCCGATCCACCAATAGTTCTATTACCAATTGCTCCTGCTCCGTGAGCTATAACTAATGGTATTAATCCTGCTATAAATGCAAATGAAGTCATTAAAATGGGTCTGAATCGTTCTTTAGCTCCTTCAATAGCTGCTTCAAAAATTGTAGCTCCCTGACTTCGTTTTAGTACCGCAAATTCAACAATTAGCACTGCATTTTTACCTAAGAGACCAACTAACATGATAATACCAATTTGTGCATATACGTCATTCGCTAAGCCCATTAGTTTTAAGAGTGTAAATGACCCGTATACTCCTACTGGAAGTGATAAAATCACTGCTAATGGCAGTATAAAACTTTCGTATTGTGCTGCTAACACAAAGTATACAAAGGCTAGTACAATGATAAAAATATACACCGACTCGTTCCCTCTTTGTGCTTCATCATAGGTAAGTCCTTCCCAAGCGACATCGTACCCTCTAGGAAGTTCTTTTGCTGCCACTTCTTTAATGGCATTAATGGCATCTCCACTGGTATACCCTGAAGCTGGCAACCCTCTAATAGCGGCAGAATTATACAAGTTATATCGGGTTATCTCATTGGGTCCTAATTTCTTTTCTAAACTCATGAACGCTGAATAAGGTACCATTGCTCCGTCTTCATTTTTAACATATAGTTTTTCTAAATCTGAAGGGATTCTCCTGTATTCTGGCGCTGCTTGTGTATACACTTTAAAGAATCTACCAAAACGAATAAAACCTTGTTCATAAGTACTACCTATTAAAATGTTTAGGTTTTCCATGGCTTTACCAATGGTTACTCCTTTTTGCATCGCTTTTTTATTGTCGATTTTCAATTCGTACTGCGGGTAGTTTGCAGAATAAAAAGTAAATAACCCTGTCAATTCTTTTCGTTTTGCTAAGGATTCCATGAACTTATTATTAATTCGTTCAAACTCGTGGTAGTCTGTTGAGTTTGTTTTATCTAATAAACGCATTGAAAACCCTCCTGAAGATCCAAAACCTGGTACTGCTGGTGGTTCAAAATATTCTATAACCGCTCCTAAGTCTTTAGTTTCTTCTTCAAGTTCTTCCATGATTTCGTGAACTGAATGATGACGTTCTGACCATGGTTTCAAGTTAATTAAACAGGTACCTGCGTTTGACCCTCTACCTTCGGTCATAATTTCATATCCTGCTAAAGATGAAACGGATTCTACTCCCTCAGTTTCTTCACAAATTTGTTGTAGCTTTCTCGCTACTTCATTGGTACGTTCTAAGGTAGCACCTGGTGGTGTTTGAATAATTGCATAAATCATTCCTTGATCTTCACTAGGAATAAAACCTGCTGGTAATGTTTTATTGGTAATAAATATTCCTGCACAGAAAGCTAGTAATACTCCAAAGGTTAACATTCTTCGTGCTACGATTCTGTTTAACACTTTTACATATTTTCCTGTAAGCTTTTCAAATCCTTTGTTAAACCAATCAATAAATTTATCTACTATTGATTTTTTTCTTTCTTTTCCGTGGTTGTTTTTTAACATCATTGCACACAGTACTGGTGTTAATGTTAATGCTACCACTGCTGAAATAATGATAGAACCCGCCATTGTTATAGAAAACTGTCTGTAAAAAACTCCTACGGGTCCTGTCATAAATGAAATTGGTACAAATACAGAAACCATCACCAATGTAATTGCTAAAATGGCTCCTCCTATTTCTCCTAATGCTGCCTTAGATGCTTGATAAGGTGTTAGATGTTCTTTCTCCATTTTTAAATGGACTGCTTCTACCACCACAATAGCATCATCTACCACAATACCAATGGCTAATACTAATGCAAACAGGGTAATTAAGTTTATTGAAAGCCCGAAAAGTTGCATTATAAAGAAGGCTCCGATTAAGGATACAGGCACTGCTATAATTGGAATTAAGGTTGATCGTAAATCTCCCAAGAATAGGAATACCACAATGGCTACTAAAATAAAGGCATCTCTAAGCGTATGTATTACTTGTTCTATTGAGGCATCTAAGAAGTTAGAAACGTCATAACTAATTTGAAAGTCAATACCTGGAGGTAAGTCTTCTTTTAATTCTTTGAGCTTTTCTTTTACCGATGCTATTACATCACTACCATTACTTCCAAAGGTTTGTTTTAAAACGATTGATGCTGACGGATGTCCATCTAAATTTGAGTAAATATCAAAGAATTCACTCCCTAACTTCACTTCGGCAACATCTTTAAGCTTTAAAATTTCTCCTTCTTCATTTGCTCGAATAATAATGTCTTTGTACTGATCTGGTTCGTTATACCTATTTTGGTAGGTAAGTACGTATTCTAGTGATTGTGACGTAATTCCTGAACTTCTTCCCAGTCTTCCAGGTCTTGCCAAAATACTTTGGTCTTCCATCGCTTCTAAAATTTCTTCCGCAGAAATATTATAGGCTCTCATTCTGTCTGGTTTTAACCAAACTCTCATCGCATATTTTCTACTTCCTAAAATTTTAGCACTGGCAATACCATTGATCCGCTGGATTTCTGGTATCATTTTGGTGTATGCGTAATTGTATAGGAACTTCTCATCATTGTTTTTTTCTTTACTGAAAAGGTTCACATACATTAACATACTTGGTTGTACTGGAGTAATAATTACCCCTTCTCGCTGTACTAACTCCGGTAATAAAGGCATTACTTGATCTACCCTTGTTTTTACTCTTACTACTGCTTGATTGGGGTCTGTACCAGGTTCAAAAATTACACGTAGGGTTCCTTCTCCTGCACTGGTTGCATCGGAAGCGATATAACGCATTCCTTGTACTCCATTGATGGCTGTTTCTAGAGGAATTAGTGTTGAGTTTACCAATACATCTGCACTTGAACCTGGGTAGGCGATAAATATGTTTACCGTAGTTGGTGCAATTTGTGGAAACTGTGATATTGGGAGTTGTTTTATTGATAACAATCCTGTAAAAACAACGATAATTGAAATTACAATTGCTAATACTGGTCTTTTTATAAATTGACTAAACATGTTTTGCTGAATTTTAGTTTTTGATTACTCTGCATATAAGTCTAGACTAGACATTACAGCATTTGGCTCTTTAAACTCAACATGTATTTTTTGTTGGTCTTTTACCATACGGATTCCTTCTAACAATATTTTATCGTTTTCTGTAAGTCCTTTTTCTACTATAAATAAATGTGGTAATTCTGCTTCTACAGTAATTTCTCGTTGTTTTACGGTATTGTTTTTATCTACTACAAAAACATATTTCTTATCTAATACTTCAAAAGTGGCTTTTTGTGGAATTATTAAGGCTCCTTCGTATGGAACTTCCATTAAAATACTTCCTGTTTCTCCGTGTCTTAAAATTCCATCTGGATTTGGGAAAATTGCTCTAAAGGCAATATTTCCTGTTTCATTGTTAAACTCCCCTTCAATCGTTTCTACAATTCCTTTTTGATTGAATGGTTTGTTATTTGCCATTAAAAGTGTTACTTCTTTTTTCTTGTCTTTATCTTGACTCATTATATAGTCTAGATATTCAGTTTCTGGCACATTAAAATATACCCACATTTTGCTATTGTCGGATAGTGTTGTTAGCAGTTCTCCTTCATCTAACAAACTTCCTTTTCTAACGTGTAGGTGATCCATTATACCATTAAATGGAGCCTTAATACTTGTAAAACCTAGGTGTGTTTGTGCTAGCATTACTTCTGCTTTTGCTTTTTCGTAGTTTGCTTTTGCTAAGGCTAATTCGTTTTTAGAAACTACGTTTCCATCTGCTAATAATTCCGTGTTTTTATATTCAATTTCAGCAGCTTTTGCTTCTGCTTTTGCTTTTTGTAAATCGGCTTTGTAAACATTTGGTGAAATTTGAAACATGTGTTGTCCTTTTTTTACATGTTGTCCTTCATCAACAAATACTTTCTTTAAATATCCTTTTTCTAGTGCCCTCAATTCTATATGCTGAATGGCATGTATTTGACTTACATAATCTTTAGTTATTGATGTATCTTTTTTAATAGGGTTGGTTACAAGGAACTTAGTTTCTGGATGTTTAGATTCCTTTTTTGATTCGCAGCTAATGTTAATTAATAGCGCAAATAGGCTCATGAAAATGAAGATTTTTTTCATTTTTTTGTATGTATTTGTAAAGTTAGAGTGAGTGTATAACCATTGAAAACCAATGGTTATTCTAAAAATTTAATTAAATTCTTATGTGTGAATAGATAAAGTAGGCTAAATGATAGGTTTAGGCATACTTTACCAAAGTGGATATCAAATTATAAAAACTTGAAATTTTACATGGAGTTTTACTATAGCGCTAAAAGTGTACTCTTTAAAGCGTTGTGCTTTTTCTTTTACTACACAAAACTGACACTCAAAAAACTGCGTATGTAAGATGGCTGATAAGTAACTTCCGAATTTTGATAAACTTTCATCTACTTCATTTTCGTCTTGGGTTTTGTCTTCAATCTCGCTGATTTCAAAATAATTCTCCCTTTCAGAATCTTGATGCTGTTTATCAAAAGCCAGGTTACTGGTGTTTTGAGTAATAGTCTGTGGCGCTGTTTTTACGTTTACAGATTTAAAAGTAGCCACTGAGGTAGTTGTATCAAAAGTCTTTTGGTCTGCATATGATGTAGACCATCCTTTTAATAAAAGTATTAATAAAAATAAATATTTATTAAATGTATTACTCATTTCGACCGGCAAAATTATAGATATATATTCACTTGACAAACAAATAGTGTTGTAAAATATTTATAAAACAAAAAAACTCGTCAATTGACGAGTTTAAGTAGTATGTTTTTTGGGGGATAAAGTTATTCTTTATAAACTCCCATATTTTCATATTTCTCCATACGATGCGCTATTAATTCGCTCTCTTTAAGCTCTTTAAGCTCTTCATATGCTTTTATAATCTGTTCTTTCACAGCTTTAAAGGTTCCTTCACGGTCAGAATGGGCTCCTCCTAATGGCTCTTTTATAATATCGTCAACTATTTTTAGTTTCATTCCATCTTCAGCTGTTAACTTTAATGCTTCTGCTGCCTTTTCTTTTTCTGACCAGCTACGCCATAAAATAGAAGAACAGTTTTCTGGTGAAATAACTGAATACCAAGAGTTTTCTAGCATATACACTTTATCTCCTACTCCTATTCCTAAAGCTCCTCCTGAAGCTCCTTCTCCAATAATTATGGTAATAATAGGCGTTTTTAAACGAGTCATTTCAAAGATATTACGTGCAATCGCTTCTCCTTGTCCACGTTCCTCAGCTTCTAATCCTGGGTAAGCACCTGGAGTATCTACTAAGGTTACTACTGGTATTCCGAATTTTTCAGCCATACGCATTAAACGTAATGCTTTACGGTATCCTTCAGGATTTGCCATACCAAAGTTACGGTATTGACGTGTTTTGGTATTGTATCCTTTTTGCTGACCTATGAACATAAAAGATTGTTCTCCAATTTTTCCTAATCCGCCAATCATTGCTTTGTCGTCTTTTACACTACGGTCACCGTGTAACTCCATAAATGTATCTCCACAAAGTGCTTTGATATAATCTAAAGTATAAGGACGATTTGGGTGACGAGATAATTGTACACGTTGCCACGCCGTTAAGTTCTTATATATATCTTTCTTAGCTTTTTCTAATTTCTTTTCAATTTTTTGACATGTAGCTGTTACGTCTACATCACTTTCTTTTCCTATATCAAAACATTTTGCCAACTGATCTTCTAGCTCTTTTATTGGCATTTCAAAATCTAAATATTCCATTGTATTCTTGTATATAGTTTGATTTTCTAATTTTCTAGTTAGTTGTTTGTAAAGGCAAACATACTAAAAAATTGTACAGTTTACCTTGATCCCTTTTCTTAAAATACTATTTTTTTACAATTTTCTTTTTTATTGAAGACGCATTTTTAAGCACTCCGTTTAGTAACACTACTATTAAAACAATACAGGCTCCATAATAAAATTCTGGATTCATTTGTTCTTTCTCTCCAAATATTAATAGTGCTAAAATAATGGCATATATAGGTTCTAAGTTAATTGTAAGCATTACCGTATAAGGTGTTAAATACCTCATTACTCGTACCGAAGCTATAAAAGCATAGGCTGTACAAATACTACTTAAAATTAATAAATATATCCAATCGCTTGTTTGTAAGTGGAAAAATTCTACAGAAAACTTTTGTGTAAAGAATAAGTATATAGTTACTCCTAAAACTCCAAATAGCAATTGATAAAATGAAATGGTATTGGCTTCATATTTTTTAACAAAAACACCATTTAGTACAGAAAATAACGCTGATAAAAAGGCTGAAATTAATGCATAAACAATTCCTAGTGTATACTGACTTTCAAAATTGAAAATAATATACAACCCCACAATTACTAGTAATCCTAAAACTATTTCGACGAGTTTTATTCTTCTCTTAAAGAAGAAAGGCTCTATAAACGAGGCAAAAAAAGCTCCAGTACTCATCATTACCAAAGCTACAGATACGTTTGATACTTTTATTGCTTTGAAAAAGGTTATCCAATGTACTGCTATAATTACTCCTGAAATAGCAAACTTAGCTATTGCCTTTTTTTCTACGTTAAACGACTTTTTTCGGATTACAAAATACAGTGCAATAAACCCCACTGCTAACAACATTCTATACCAAACTAAAGGAACTGCATCAATAGATATTAATGCTCCTAAAATAGCTGTAAATCCCCAAATAAAAACGATTAAATGTAAGTGTAGGTAGTTTTTTAATTTATCTTCTTGCATTGAAATATAAATAAATAGCGTATAAACCAAATACTATATTAGGCATCCATACATTTAACAATGCGTTTGCTCCGGCCACAGCTCCTAATACTTCTGCTACTTTTAAAAAGAAAACATAAATAAACATAACACTTATACCTATGGCTAAATTAACTCCTATTCCTCCTCTACTTTTCCTATGTGCTAACCCCACTGCAATTAATGTTAGTATATAGCTCGCAATTGGTAAACTTGTTCTCTTATACAGTTCTACCAAGTAAGCATTTAAGTTTTTTATTCCTCTTTTTCTAGACACTTCAATAAACCGAACCAATTCTGGTGAACTCATTTCTTGTGCCATGATATTTTTATAGTTAAAATCCTCTGGTGTAAAAGTAAATGTGGTATCTAAACTTTTACCTGAAAAAATACTATCTCTTTTTTTAAAAATCTTTCGTTCTTTCCAGTTGTATAATTTAAATGTACTATCTTTTTCTTTCCAATTAATATTATCAGCAGTAAGCTTCTTTTTTAATTGAATACCATCATATAGGTCTATTGAAAAATTAAACCCAGAGTTTCTTTTTAAATCGAAGTTTTGGATATACACATAAGTGCTATCGTTTAATTGTAAACTAAATTCTCGGATAGATGTATCTGCATATTTTCTTTTCTTTAAGTATTTTTTCTCAAAAGCTTTTCGTGTTTTACTACTTGACGGTACAAAAAAGTGGTTCATAGATAGTGCTACAGCACAAACAATAGTTGCCCCTATAAAATAAGGGTATAAAAATCGTGTAAATGATACTTGAGAACTATTAATTGCTACAATTTCTGTATTACTCGCTAACTTAGAAGTAAATAAAATAACTGCTATAAATAATGCTAATGGCATAAAGGTATTAGCATAATAAATAATAAAGTTTTTATAGTAATCGTTAACTATTTCAAACAGTGTTAGATTTTCTTCTCGCAAAAACTTATCTACCTTTTCTGCAATATCAATAGCTACTGCAATAGGTATTAAAATAAGTAACGTAAACAAGAAAGTTGTTAAGTAACGTTTTAATATGTACCAGTCTAGTATTTTCAAATTACAAACGTTTATCCATTTGTTTTACCATCTTGTCTTTCCATGAAGCGAAATCGCCTGCGATGATGTGTTTACGTGCTTCACGAACTAACCATAAATAAAATCCTAAATTATGAATAGATGCTATTTGTTTTCCTAACATTTCTCTTGAAGCAAACAAGTGACGTAAATAGGCTTTAGAATACATGGTATCAACCCAAGTAATTCCCATTTCATCAATTGGGGAAAAGTCATTTTCCCACTTTTTATTTTTAATATTTATACTTCCGTGCGCTGTAAATAACATGCCGTTACGAGCATTACGAGTTGGCATTACACAATCGAACATATCAACTCCCAGAGCGATATTTTCTAAAATATTAATAGGGGTGCCTACTCCCATTAAATAACGGGGTTTGTCTTCTGGCAAAATTTCAGTAACCACTTCGGTCATTGCATACATTTCTTCTGCTGGCTCTCCTACTGATAATCCTCCTATTGCATTTCCTTCAGCTCCTGAATTTGCTATATATTCTGCTGATTGTTTACGTAAATCTTTGTAAGTACTTCCTTGTACAATTGGAAATAAAGATTGATTGTATCCGTATTTTGGAGGAGTTTTCTCAAAGTGTTTTATACAACGATCTAACCAACGATGCGTCATGTGCATCGATCGTTTTGCGTAATTGTAATCGCAAGGATATGGTGTGCATTCATCAAAAGCCATAATTATATCTGCGCCAATGGTACGTTGGGTATCCATTACATTTTCTGGTGTAAAAAAATGCATTGATCCATCAATATGACTTTTAAACTTTACTCCTTCTTCATTTATCTTTCTTCTTCCTGATAAAGAGTATACTTGATATCCTCCACTATCTGTTAAAATATTACGATCCCAATTCATGAACTTGTGCAACCCTCCTGCGGCTTCTAAAGTCTCTAATTTTGGACGTAAGTATAAGTGATATGTATTTCCTAAAATAATATCAGGATTAATTTCGTCTTTTAATTCTGATTGATGTACTCCTTTAACTGTAGCTACTGTACCTACAGGCATGAAAATTGGAGTTTCTATAGTTCCGTGATCAGTTGTAATAACACCCGCTCGTGCTTTACTTTTTGGATCGGTTATTTTTAAGTCAAATTGCATAAGTGGCAAAGATACACATGTAAGTTGAATGTTTAAAAGTAGAAAGTTAAAAGTTTCTTATTACTGATTTTTAATTCTTTCTTCTTCTTCCAAATTTTGATTTAACCTCTGTTTTTTTCTTTGATTGAGTTTTTTGGGGAGGAGATTTTTTATTCTTTTGCTCTGCTCCTTCATATGTTTTTGAAGAATCAGCTACAAGCTTATTAAGCTCTTCCATTTCCTTAGACGATAATTCACGCCATTCTCCTACTTTTAAAGTCCCTAAAGTAACATTCATAATGCGTGTACGTTTTAACTTTTTTACCTCGTAGCCCAAGTATTCACACATACGCCTTATTTGACGATTTAAGCCTTGTACTAAAGTTATTTTAAATACAGTATCGTTTACACGTTCTACTTTACACTTCTTCGTAACAGTTCCGAGAATTGGTATTCCATTACTCATTCGTTGCATAAAACGTTCGTTCATTGGCTTATTAACTGTAACTATATATTCTTTCTCGTGGTTGTTTCCTGCACGTAAAATTTTGTTAACAATATCTCCATCATTGGTTAAAAATATTAATCCTTCTGATGGTTTATCTAATCGACCAATAGGAAATAGTCGTTGTGAATGCCCTACAAACTTTACGATGTTTTTACGCTCTTTACTATCGGTAGTACAAACAATTCCTACAGGTTTATTTAATACTATATAAAGGGTTTTGGGTTTTGCTTTTAACGGTTTTCCATCAATTTTTACCACATCTCCTTCATGAACTCTATTTCCTAACTGCGTAGGTTTTCCATTTATGGTTACTCTTCCTTCAGTAATAAAGCGTTCTGCTTCACGACGTGAGCAAATACCTGTACTACTTATGAACTTATTAAGATTTATTGATGTGTCGTTATTTTTTTCCATTACATAGAATCTATGTTATAGCTACACAAACAAATGTAACACATAACTGAGTTTATTTATACTGTATTACTTTTAGATACTAAAAACTAATCACCTACAAAGAAAAAGAAAATCCTCAAGCTAGCACTTGAGGATTTCATAATTTATATGTTTTTTTAACTAAAACATGATCATTTTTTGAGTACAACGTGCTAAACTTGGTCTTCTTTCATAATCAAACCCTAGTGTTATCATGTGAGTACCATAATTATAATCTTGTGTTTTATTCATGTTAATACTAAACCCATACGACAAGTATAAATTATTTTTTTTCAAACCAAATAATGGTGCAATAGCGTTTGGTTGAAAAAACTGATCGTTTAAGAACGTATAACTTAAACCAGCCCAAACATACCCATCTCTAATTCCTCTTCTTGCTTTAATGTTCATATCGGTTCTAGAACGCTTATCTGCTTCTCTATACTCTACTAACATTGATGGTTCTAATTCAAAATTTCTACTTAATCTTGTAAAAGTATATGAGGTAAAGACAGTATACTTTCTCAACACTTCTGGTTCACCTGTTTGAAAATCTTCTATTTCTTTATTTAGAATATTTATCGCGTTAAGACTTATACTAAATCGTTCGTAACGATATAATAGACCTACATCAAAATTTGAGTTATTTAATGTTCTATTGGGTACTACTTGCCCTGAATTATTCTCAGAAGTATCAATACCAAACTGAATAAAACTATAGCTTAAAGCGAATGATAAAAAGCTATCGTGAAAGTCACTTAATGTTAAGTGACTTGCGAACGATAATTTTGCTCCTTTATGCGTTGTAAATCCATTTTTATCATTAAATAATGTAATACCTCCACCAAAAGTATCAGCAATACGGGCTTCTACAGTTAATGACTGTGTATCTGGGGCATCTTTAACTCCAATCCACTGACTTACACCATTTAACCTAACTTGTAAACCTGTACCAATACCTGCATACGTTGGAGATATTAAAAACGGATTATCTGCTAAATGACTCACATATTGCGGTAATTCTACTTCTTGTGCAGCAATATTTACACTACTAAATACTACACTTAAAATTATTAATATTTTTCTCATTTCTCTTTTATCTATATAGTGTAAAATGTCCCATTATTTTCTTCTCTTGACCTGATAACTCTTTAAAGTAAATAGTATACCAATAATCTCCTGATGGTAACGGAGTACCTTCATAAGTACCATCCCATCCTTCAACGGTTCCTTTAAAGTCTGCAATATTACGTGCATATCTATCATAAATAAACACTTTAATATCGTGATAATCTTCCACTTCACGAGGGTACCAGTAATCGTTTATTCCATCTCCATCTGGTGTAAATAAGTTTGGAATAAATATAGATATGTACTCTCCTCTTACAGTTACCGTAACCTCACAACCTCTAGCATCTCTAACTGTAATGGTATAGTCTTTTGTTTGTAAAATTAAGAACTCATTGTCTGGTCCGAAATCACCTCCGTCAACACTGTACTCATAAGGTGGTAATCCGAATGAAGCGTTTGCTATTAGCGTGTTTTTAACCGAATCGTCTATATCTAAGGTTAGTGGTTGATAATCTACTATATCAATAGGACTACTAGTAGAACTTTGAGAGCAAGAGCTTATTGTATGTGTTGCTGTAACATAATAACCTGATCCTGCTGGCACATCAATAAACTCACCTGTCGTGTTGGTCGCTATTGGTGTATTTGCCCCATCATATAATGTATACGACATGTTATTTCTGTAAGTATCATCTACTATCGCTAAGATAATATTGCCTGTTGGACACGTATATTCAAAATCTACTGTTAACTGTAGGTCTACCGGTTCTCCTGTAGTTACTCGAATAGGATCTACAACATTACAACCTGCTTCATCTCTCACAGTTATATAGTACGATGTACCTGCTTGAATATTTTCAGTAGCACCTAATACTATTGTATTAGTAGTATACTGCGTAGATAACTCAACATTATTAATACTTACATAATAAGGTTGTGTACCTCCTTGTACGTCTAAGGTTATTGTTGGTGTAGCATCGTCAATACATACTTGTTCTGTTACTCCTACTAAGGTTGCAGTAAACTCTTGTGGTTGATCAATTACTACATCAATAACATCAAGACATCCTAATTTATCTTTAACGGTAATGGTATATGTACCTGCTGTTAAGTTTCTAAATACATTATCTGTAACAAACTTATTTGTAGGGTCTGTACTAATATTATACTCATATCCTGTTAAATTTCCTCCAGAAGCTAAGACTGTAATCGTACCATCATTTCCTCCAAAACAACTTACATTAGTATGGTTTTCATCAACTACCAATGGTTCTGGCTGCTGAATTGTATGTGTTGTTGTTTCTTCAATACACTGCTCTCCAAATCTATTGGTACTTCTTACATTAATTTTGTAGGTTCCTATATCTAAACTTCCAAAACTATTTGACGCTTGCCAGTCTACAATGATATTATTGCTATCATCTAGTAGTTGGTATTCATAGTTACCAAAACCTCCAGTAACACTTGCAGATAATACTCCATTTGCATCTCCATTACAAGTTACGAATCCAGAGTCAATAAGTAATGTTGGCACTAATGGTTCATAAGCGTCTACTGTTACTACAACTGTATCTTCACAGTTATTTTCGTCTCTTACATAGAAGGTATGAGTTCCTGCTCCTACACTAAAAATAGTTACAACACTATAATTTACTCCATCTGCACTAAACTCATATACTCCAGTACCTCCAATAGCTGACATTTCAACTGTAGCAAATGGATTATTACATGTAATATCGGCGGTTATATTAGCAGAGGCAACAACTTCTGTTGGATCAACAATATCTCTAGTTGTTATGTATTGACAACTGTATTTATTATCTCTTACTGTTATTTGATAATTAGCTCCTGCTGGTAAATTAGTAAAAATATTAGATGATTGTTCTACTCTTGTAACTCCATCAGGATACATTAATATATATGTGTAACTAATCGTTGTGTCTTGCATTTGACCTCCTGTTACATTAGTCACTTCAATACTTGCTGTATACTCTCCTTCACATTGATTTTCTACAACATTTACATCTGCATTCATCGGTACAGGATTGTCTAGTGTAAAATCAAATGTAGCGGTACATCCATTACTGTCTTGAACTGTAGCTGTATAACTACCAGCACTTAAGCCTGTAATTCTTGTTACATTACTAAAGTTTCGAACAGTAGTACTTGTTGTATTGTTTACTAACTGATATTGATAAACTCCCCAACCACCTTCGGCTGTTAATAAGATTTCACCTGAATCAGAAATATTACAATTAATATATGTTGGCGTGCCTGATACAGATAAATCTAACGTTGGTTGCTCAATTATAAAGTTTTCTGTTTGAGATGTACAGAATGGTGTATTTGGCATTGTAATCACTACATAATATTCTCCTGGCGCTAACCCTGAAATAGTAGTAGGGGTTCCTCCTGTTCCTGAACCTGTTGCTACAGATCCTCCACCTACAACAAAAACTTCGTAATTATACACATCTGCATAAGGAGTTTCTGTACCAAAGCTTATATCTACACTTCCCGTTCCTCCAAAACATGCTCTTTGAATATTGCTTACCAATACATCAAATTCGGGAGCAGGCTCTACTGCGTGATATGTTTCAAAAATACAACCTGTAACAGGGTTTAGGATTTCAATTGTATAGTTGTCTTCTGGTAAATCGATGAACACAGCTGAATCAGTTCCTAGTGAAACTACTTGTGTGGCTGTATGTCCAGTATTAGCCCCAGTTATTGTATACTCTGCATTTGCAACATCTGGCTGTACTTTTACAGTAATATTCTCTCCAGTACTACAATCAATTGCTTTGTCTACTGTAATAGTAGCATCTGTCATTGGTGTAAAAGGAGTTATTACTGCTGTATCTGAACCGAAACAATTACTATTTTCATCATATACATTTACTGTGTAAGTACCTCCTGCAATATCTGTAGAGATGTATGTAAAGTTACTATCATCTTGTAATACATTACCTCCTGCATCTAAAAATACTACACGAATATAATTCCCTGTTCCTCCTGTGATTGCACTTCTATCTACCGTTATTATCGCATTATTAGTTGTATTACCTGTTGTACAAGCAAACTGCGTTACTGTAATAGCATTTGAGATATCTATTACAAGATTCTCATCAATTGTTACATTCGTTGTTGTAGCACACCCATTAGAACCAGTTCCTGTTATAGCGTACGTTCCTGCTGGTAAGTTCGCAAACACCACATTAGAACTCGATGAAACTCCACTTTCTCCATTAGGATCAGGGCTTATTGTATATGTTAATGGTAAAATTCCGTTATCCGTTGGCGTAAGGGTTATTTCTCCATCAGTACTTCCAAAACAAATATTATTTACTG
This sequence comes from Tenacibaculum sp., assembly GCF_048269885.1. NCBI lineage: Bacteria > Pseudomonadati > Bacteroidota > Flavobacteriia > Flavobacteriales > Flavobacteriaceae > Tenacibaculum > Tenacibaculum sp. The sequence continues at coordinate 73,568 of NZ_JBLWTZ010000018.1, forward strand.
ATGCTGTTGCTATAAATTCAGGTCTTATCTCTGGTTGAATTTCAATAGTTCTTGAAACATCACATACTGGTGTTGCGTCCAAATCACGCACCGTAACTGTATATGTTTGCGGTGTGGTATAGGTACTTGGAATTGTAATTGTGAACGGGTCACTAGTTACAACAACATTGGTAGCTAATGAGCCATCTACAGAACCTGAAACATCATACTCGTAATTACTAGTTCCTGAAATCCAATTCACTAAATCAACAGTTATTATTCCATCTGGTGATCCTGAACAGTCTACTTTCTTTGTTTCTGCTAATGAGAAATTCACATCCGGATTAATCGTTACATTCGTTGGGGTTCCTGCATCACATCCATTTGAATCTACCACATTTACGGTATAGGTATCTGCTGGTAAATTAGTAAATGTATACGTAGTAGCTGTCAAAATTTGAGAAGACACTACCCCACCTGCATTTGATAATGTATAGGTATAAGTACCTGTTCCTCCTGCTGCATTTACTTCAATGCTTCCTCCCACTGAAGTATCACATACATTATCAAACTCAGTAACTGTAAATGTTACTGGTGTTGGGTTATCTACTATTACTCTTGTAGATCGAGGGCAACCGTTACCATCTCTTACACTAACTCTATAATCACCTGAGGCAATTCCGGTGAAAATGTTATTTGTGTTATATGTGTAACTTGCTATAACTGCTCCTGTATTGTAATCTTCTAACTGATATTCATAAGTACCCCAACCTCCTGTTGCTGTTGCTGTAATTGTAGCATCTGAATTATTTGTACAACTTACCAGTGGGTTTACAACTGCTGAAATTTGGAGTTCTGCATCTGGTTGGTAAATGGTAAAGTTTGGAGTTCTTACTTCACAGTTTGGCGTACTTCTCATCGTTACAATTACATAGTAAGTCCCTGCTTCTAAATTAGCGATAGGTGAATTTCCTGTTTGTCCTGTTAGTGTTCTATAAATAGAATCATCACTAGCATTATATACGCTATAATCATAATTACCTCCATACGGCGTTGATGCACTAAAACTCATTAACACACTACCGTCATCATTAGCTCTACAAGTTTCATTCTGAACATCCGTAATTAATAAATCAAAGGTCGGTTCTTCATCAACTGTGTAATAGCTTACTAACTCGCATCCTGTTGTTGGATTTGCTATCGTTATTTCATAATCTCCTGTCGGTAGATTATTAAAATCACCC
>NZ_JBLWTZ010000019.1:0-72155 GCF_048269885.1 Tenacibaculum sp.
AACGTATATCATAACCTTACTCTACGCTTTTTTCTTTCTGGTTTTTATTACTAAATTTAAACAATTGCTAACTTAAGATGTATAACCGCAATTACAACGGATTCATAAACTTAGCATGAAAGCTAAAAAACAAGCTACTTTCAACCGTACATTTTTGTGCGGTTTTTTATTTTGTTCTATCTTGGTCAACATTAATGAAAAAACAAATGAAAAAGACGAAAGTATTCCTAACCATTTTTATAACACTAGTATTAACTGTGTCTATATTCTTATTTATAAACAGAGACAAATTTGCTTACGTTGGCTCTGTTGACTATATAGAAGTAGACTGCAATAAAAAAAGTGAAATTCTCAGTGAGGTCTATAAAAGTGACCAAAAAATTAGACGAGAAGGTGAGTTAATTAAGTACGCTAAAGAAGACCACAGAAATCAAGAATTAGTTATAAGTATAATTGAAAAATGCGGAATGCCAACTTTAAATGAAGTAACGCAGGAACAAATGAATGCAATCTGGTTAGGATTGCAACATAACGCTGAAAATAAATATAGAATAAAATATTTTCCTCTTATTGAAAAAGCTGTAAAAAATGGTGATTTGAGCAAAGAGCAATATGCCCTAATGAAAGATAGAATCTTAATGCATGAGGGGAAACCTCAAATATTTGGAAGTCAAATTAAGAACGGTAAATTATATGACTTAGAATCGCCAGAAACTGTTGATAAAAGAAGACAAGAGATGGGACTAGAGCCAATAGAAGACTATTTAAAAAGATTTGACATTTCGTACAATACTACCCATAACATTGATTATAAATAATTAATTGTTCTTACCTACTTTTCTATTTTTTTCGGACCTTCAATTTGGTTTGTATTTGCTACAATTAAGTACCTAAACACATTTACATCAAACTGAAAAATGAGGTTTATATTATTTATATCATAAAAAAGCTATTATGAAATACGGATACACTATACTTTATGTTGAAAACGTAAAAGAAACAAGTAACTTTTACGAAAAAGCTTTCGGTTTTACCCCTAAATTTATCACGCCTGAAAATGATTATGGAGAATTAATTTCAGGAGAAACAACCATTGCTTTTGCCTCTTATGAATTAGAAAAATCTAACTTTAAAAAAGAACTCATCAAAGCAAATACATCTAGTAAACCTTTTGGAATAGAAATGGTTTTTGTGTCTGAAAATATAGAAGCCGATTTTAAAAAAGCGATTGATATGGGAGCTATTGAATTTGAACCAATCAAAGAAAAGCCTTGGGGACAAAAAGTAGGCTATGTAAGAGACATTAATGGTTTTTTAATAGAAATTTGTTCGCCTATGAAGGCTTGAGCGCTATAAGCGACTTAATACACGTATATTTATTTTGAAGTCTGATATTCACTCGGATTTTTACCCGCGTACTTTTTAAATGTTTTATTAAAATGACTTGAGTCTGTAAAACCTGTTTTCTCAGCAATTTCACCTATGCTTAAACTACTTTGTTTTAACAAGCTTTCTGCCATTTTTATTTTGGTTTCCATGATATAACGCTGTAAGGATATACCTATATGTTTCTTTACAAAAACACCGACATAGTTTGGTGATAAATGAAACGTTTCTGCAATAACATCAACCTTAATAAGCTCTTTATTTTGTACATTTTGTCGTATATACGTCAATATTAAATCTACCTTATTCTTATCGTAAACATGTCCGCTATTTTTTAATGTAGACTTTAAGTTTCTCGACAGTATAATCAACAAAGCTCCAAACAACTCAGACAATACATTACGACTGTAGGTTAACGGACTATGCAATTCACTTTTTATCAAATGATAAAGCCTAAAAAGTTGCTCTTTATCTGTTGCGCAACTAATTACACTTTTAGCAACAATATTCTGATGAAAAATTACTGCTTCTAAATTCTTTCTCCAATAAGTACTTGTAGAAAATGTAGCCTTTTCTAAAAACATCTGTTCTGTAAATTTTAGCACCCCAAACCTTGTTGGTTCTCCAATAATAAACTCATGTTCATCCTTTGGGGTTAAAAAAAACAAATCTCCCTCTTTATAATCAATAACACTTTCGTTTAAAACATGTTTTCCCCTTCCTTTTAAAACAAAAGTTAACTCAAAAAAATGGTGCTTATGCTTTGGATAGCCCCACTCCTTTTCTGCATCGAACTCAAATACATCTAAATTCTTGGTAATATAAAAACGTTGCGTCATCAGAATGTTTTTATACAAATATACAATGTATTCATACAACAATATAGCTTAAAATAGCTATTAATTTTGCTGTCACAACAGTCAATTAAACAATATAAAATGAAAAATAATAGCATTATAGCACTAGTTATCATCGCAGTAAGCTTAACATTAAATGCCTGTAAAAAAGAGCAAAAAAAGACACGTAAAATAAGTTCTACTTCAACAAAAACTGTAGCAAAAAAAAGCTATTGGCCTAACGGAGCACAATTAGTTATTTCTTTTTCAATGCAGTTTGAAACAGGAGGACAGCCTGAAGGAGCTGAAAGCCCTTTTTCAGGAAACCCATTACCTAAAGGAAATCCTGATTTACCTGCTGAAAGTTGGTTTCGTTATGGAGCAAGAGAAGGAATGTGGCGAATGATGGATTTATGGGATAAACATAACATAAAAGTAACCTCTCATGTGGTAGGTGAAGCTGCAATAAAATATCCTGAAATCGCTAAGGCTTTAGCTAACAAAGGACACGAAATAGCTGCTCACGGAATTGCATGGGACGATCAATGGAATTTAAGCTACGAGGAGGAACTTGCCTTTGTTAAAAAAGGAATTGACACAGTAGAAGCAATTACAGGAAAAAGAGGACGTGGATACAATGCCAACTGGTTACGTAGAAGCCCAAACACTCTTAAGGTTTTACAAGAACTTGACTTTTTATATCATATTGATGATGTAAGTCGTGATGAACCGTTCATTACTAAAGTAAGAGGTAAAAACTTTGTTGTAATGCCTTATACGTTACGTAATAACGACATTGTAAATATTGCAGGTAAAAACTGGTCGCCAGATCAATTCTTATTCCAACTAAAAACAGAATTCAATCAGCTTTATAAAGAAAGTACCTCTAAAAGAAGAATGATGAGTGTGAGTTTACACGATAGAATTGGAGGTACTCCAGCAGTAGTGAATGTAGTCGATCAGTTTATTGAGTATGCAAAACAACATGAAGGTGTCGTGTTTATGCGTAAAGATGATATTGCTAAAATGGTGATAAACGATCCAAATACCCCAATTGATAACGCCGAATTAAAATTTAACAACTAAGAGTACCAACATGAAACATGCAATCTATTTATACCTTGTACTTAGTACACTAACGATTATAAATGCACAAAACAAATTACCTTTTCAATTAGAAAAAGACTGGGAACTAGAAGGCTTAAAAAATCCTGAAAGTGTAGTTTTTGATAAAACAAACCAAGTATTATATGTATCTAATGTAAACGGTGCCCCTACTGATAAAGATGGTAATGGTTTTATCTCTAAAATAAGTTTAGATGGAGAAATAATAGAACTAGAATGGCTTAAAGGACTGGATGCTCCTAAAGGACTTATTATTCACAAAGGAAAATTATACGTTACGGATATTAATACTATTGTTGAAGTTGATATAGCGAGTAAACAAGTCCAGCGATTTACAGCCAAAGATGCTACGTTTCTCAATGATATTATTGCTGATAAAAAAGGAAATATTTATGCTTCTAACACTTTTGGATTTAGTGCTATTTACAAACTACCAATTAAAGGAACAAGAAAAGTTGAACTATGGCTAAAAGATGATAAATTAAACATGCCTAATGGCTTATCTCTATCAAAAAATAATCTAATAACTGCTGGCTGGGGGGTAGATTTAGATGCTAAAACATTTGCTACTAAAACACCAGGGCATTTGGTTAAAATCAATTTAAAAACAAAAAAAATCAAACCCATAAGCCAACCATTTGGAAACTTAGATGGACTGAGCGAAACCTTACACGGTTTTTTCATTACTGATTGGTTAGCAGGAAGCCTATTCTACTTAAAAAAAGGAAATGATACAGGGCAGTTTGTAATTGATTTACCTCAAGGAAGTGCTGATACCTACTTTGACAAAGCTACCAAAACGTTATACATCCCTTTAATGTTGAATCATAAATTATTGAAGTATCACTTTAAAAAGTAACATCATGAACATAAAACTAATATTCATAGGTAGTTTCTTAACTTTTTTCGGACAAATAGCTGCACAAGAAACTACTACACTTCTAGGTAAAAAAGTAGAAAATATTCAAGTTATAAACTTTGAATCCATGCCACATGATACCATTAGCGAAGGAATTACACGACAATGGTTTCATGGTGCCAAAGGGCAAATGGCCTATTTTCATTTAAAAAAAGGTGCGCATATTCCTATGCACAAACATCCCAATGAGCAAATTACCTATATCCTTAAAGGAAAAGTGAAAATTAACACTATTGATAAAGGAAAAAGAAAAACCTATATCATCTCTGCTGGTCAAGTAATTGTTTTTCCAGAAAATGTATCTCACGAATTTTTTGCACTGGAAAACACACTTGATTTAGATGTACATGTACCCGTAAGACAAGATTGGTTGACTAATGAACTACCAGCATATTTAAAGAAAAGTAAATAAATGAAAACCACACCTAAACAAACAGCATATACATTGCTACGTATTACCATGGGGATCAATTTTTTCGGACATGGATTAGCAAGATTGCCAAAAATCCCTTCATTCCGTGACTGGATGCTAAGTCAATTTCAAGAAAGCATACTTCCAGAGTCTCTTGTGTATGCTTGGGCTACCGTACTCCCCTTTCTTGAGTTTTTTATAGGGTTCCTATTAATCATTGGTCTATTTACTTACAGAGCAGCTATAATAGGCGCTATTGTCATTGTAATATTGATTCTTGGCTCGTGTTTAACAGAGCACTGGGAATGGGCAGGTGGTCAAATGTTATATGCCTTGTTTTATTTCTTTATTATAAGTCAAGTATCAGAAAATAAATGGTCTCTCGATAATAAATTGTTAGCACCCAAAAGTTACACCCCGTAAATAATCAAAATAAATGAGTTCACAATATCAAACTGAGAGGTTAATCATACGACCGACAACTACCGAAGATGCTGACTTTATTTTCAATTTATTTAACTCTCCTAAATGGATTGAAAACATTGGAGATAGAAACATAACTTCAACGACTCATGCAAAACTATATATTGAAACAGTTATGCTTAAACAACTCAAGCAATTAGGATATTCTAGCTATACTGTAATTAGACAATCTGATAATGAAAAAATAGGAACTGTGGGACTTTATGATCGTGAGGGAATTGATGGAATTGATTTTGGCTTTGCTTTTTTACCTCAATTTGAAGGTAAAGGGTATGCCTTTGAAAGTGCTTCAAAAATAAAAGAAGTAGCTCTAAATGAGTTCAGAATTCAAAACCTAGTGGCAATTACACGTCCTAGTAATACTGGCTCTCAAAAATTACTCAATAAATTAGGTTTTAGCTTCAAAAAAGGCATCATTCTTCCTAAGCATGAGTTTCAAGAATGGTTATTATATACTATAAATTAATAATTAAACTCTAATGAAAGTAGAAACCATAAACACCGCTGGAAATTGGTCTGTACATTGGACAGAATCCTTAAAAAAAGCCATTCAATTAGGAGTTAATAGTCATAAAATTGGACAACAATTATTATTAGAAAATAAACGTGTTAAAATATGGCATATTGAATTGGAACCCGGAAAAACTCTTCCGTTTCATAAACATGATAAACCTTATTTTTATGTTTGTCATACAAGGGGTAGCTCTCGTTCCTATTTTTCTAATGGTGCTGTAATTGAAACATCCTATGAACCTAATGATGTTAAGTACTTTAACAATTTAAACACTAAAAATTTCTTTATACATAATCTAGAAAACATAGGTACTACCACCCTACATTTTACAACTGTAGAGTTTGCGGAATAACACAATGTGTTTTCACAAATTAAACATAAAATTATACAACAACAATATTTTAAAACCGTAGTAAATTTGTACTATTAAACAATTAAAACTTTGTAAATCATGGCTTTTAAAAAATTATATCAACCCTATAATAAAAATGGCTTGACATTAAAAAACAGGTTTTTAATGGCTCCCATGACACGTTCTAGAAGTTCACAGCCTGGTGATGTTCCTAATGAATTAATGGCTGAATATTATGGACAAAGAGTTTCCGCAGGAATAATTATATCTGAAGCTACTCAAGTTTCATTACAAGGAAAAGGCTACGCTAAAACACCCGGAATTTACACCCAGGAACAAATGGAAGGTTGGAAATTAATTACTGACGAAGTCCATAAAAAAGGAAGTAAAATATTTTTACAACTATGGCATGTTGGTCGCGTATCTAGTTCAAAAGTAAACGGACTACAGCCTATTGCTCCTTCTAAAAAAGCAGCCAAAGACACCAATGTTTATATTTTTGATGGAGCACCTAATGGTGATGCTACTTTTGTACCTGTAGAAGAACCTAGAGCAATGACAAAAGCAGACATCAATCAAGTAATTGAAGAATTTAAAACAGGGGCAAAAAATGCTATTAAAGCAGGTTTTGACGGTGTTGAAATTCACGGAGCCAATGGATATTTGATAGATCAGTTTTTAAGAAGTAATTCTAACCAACGAACTGACGAATATGGGGGAACTAAAGATAATAGAGTTCGATTACTAACCGAAATCACTCAAGCAGTTGCTCAGGAAATAGGTAATGAAAAAACTGGGGTTCGCCTCTCCCCTTTTATTAGTTTTAAAGACATGAACGATCCTGAAATATTAGACACTATAATGATTGCTACTCAAGAACTTGAAAACATTGGAATTACCTATTTACATCTAAGCGAAGCAGATTGGGATGATGCTCCTGAAATTCCTAATGATTTTAGACAGAACCTACGCAAAACATTTAACAAAACTATCATTGCTACAGGAAATAAAACACCTGAACAAGGGGAAGATTTATTAGAAAAAGGACTGGTTGATTTAATTGGATTTGGACGCAATTTTTTAACCAACCCCGATTATCCAAAGCGAGTAAAACTTAATGCTCCATTAAACAAAATAAGTGACACACATACCCTATTTGGTGGCGGTGATGCGAGAGGTTATACAGATTATCCGTTTTTAAAATAAGTAAACTATGAATATTATTGAAGAAAAAATAAAAGCATTAGGTCTGAAACTACCAACTCCCAAACCTGGAGTTGGAGCTTATAAAGCTTGGACTATTTTCTCAAATAATATTGTTTGTACATCAGGACAAATTCCATGGGAAGAAGACAAAATAGCTTTTACAGGCAGATTAGGAGATCAAGTAACGACAAAACAAGGAGCTCTTTCTGCTCAATTATGCGCTTTACACGCTATTGCACAATTAAAAGAAGCCACTAATGGTGATTTAACTAGAGTTAAACAAATTATTAGAGTTGAAGGTACTATTTATGCCGCTCCAAATTTTAGTGAACACTCACAAGTATTAGATGGTGCTAGCAACCTTTTTAATGAGGTATTTGGAGAAAAAGGGAGACATACTAGAACAGCACAAGGGATGAATTCTTCGCCCCTTAATGCTAGTACTTTAATTTATGTTTTTGCCGAAATTGAATAAATTCTTTAGCCATGAATACTACTCCTTTGCAAATAGGTCAAATTGATCTAAGCTTTCATAAAGTTACTGCTGCTATTATTTTAGCTTATTTTGATACTATAGGACAAGCTTATCAATTACACACCCAGCCTCACGAAAAATTATTTGAAAAATATAGAAAAAAGGAGATAGATATGATTTTGGGCGCTTGGTTACCTTCCTCTCATGGAAAATACATAAGAGAAGTAGAAAATGAAACACATGAATTTTCAACACTATATACACCTTTCTGTATTTGGGGAGTTCCAGATTATCTTCCAAAGGAGATAGAAAAAATAAGCGATATCACAAACCCTGCAATTGCAAAAAAATTTAATAAAACTATTCAAGGGATTAATGAAGGTGCAGGTATTTCGAGGTTTTCTAGAAATATTATAAAATCTTATGGTTTAGATTCTTTAGGTTTTAAATTTAAGACTGGAACCATTTCAGATTGTACTAATACCTTCATTGATGGCTATAAAAAGAAAGAATGGCTAATTATTCCACTATGGAAACCACAATATCTTTTTCATACCTATACTATAAGACCTTTAAAGGAGTCTAAGGGTTTATTAGGTGGTAAAGACAAGGCTACAATTTTAATTAATAAAAACGCTGTAAATAAATTAACTCCTAAAGCTCTTGAATATATTAAAAATGTAACTTTTGGTAACCAATTAGTTACTAAACTTGACTACGAATATCAAGTAAATGGAAATACACTTCAAAATATTGCAAAAACATTTTCAGAAAATAAGTTTGAGTAAATTATTATTATTTCCTAATACTTCTCATTAATTAATATTTCAAAATAAATAACTATTTTAGTGACTGTTACACTAACTAACAGTCACTAAATATGTCTAAAAAAATAGGATTAAAAGAAGCCATTTCAATAGGAATTGGTGGTATGGTAGGCGGTGGTATTTTTGCCGTTTTAGGTCTTGCTGTTTTACTTGCCAAAGGAGGAACTCCAATTGCTTTTTTACTTGCAGGTATATTGGCTTTATTAACCTCATACAGCTACGTTCATCTTTCTAAGAAATACCCAGATAGAGGGGGAACCGTAAAATTTATCAATCAAGGTTTTGGAAGAACTATTTTTAGTGGAGCAATTAACAATCTTTTATGGATAAGTTATATTGTAATGCTCTCTTTATATGCTTCTGCTTTTGGCTCTTATGCTCCTAACCTATGGGAAATTACTCAAAACAAAACACTCAACTTTCACATATATGCCAGTGCTATTATTTGTATAGCTACTGCTATTAACTATTACAGTATTGCTGTAGTAGGAAAAATTGAATCGTACGCAGTAGTTATAAAACTTATAATTCTTATTGGTTTTATTGCTATAGGAGCCTATGGACTAATAGGAAACCCTAGCATAGCGCAACTATCCATTAGTAACTGGGAAAACCCTATCAAATTATTTGCTGGAGGTATGGTTATTTTTGTTGCCTATGAAGGCTTTGAATTAATAGCCAATGCTGCTCCAGATATTATAAATCCTGAAAAAAACATTTCAAAGGCTTATTACTACTCTGTAATATTTGTAATTGTATTGTACATTATCATTGCTCTTGTTACTGTAGGTTCTCTCCCATTTAATCAAATTGCCAAAGCACAGGATTATGTACTAGCAGAAGCCGCTAAACCAATGTTAGGACAAATAGGTTTTACCATTATAACCATAGCCGCATTAATATCTACATTTTCGGCTATTAATGCTTCATTATACGGAGGAAGTAAAGTGAACTATGAAATTGCAGAAGATGATGAACTACCACATCACTTTCTAGCCAAGTTTTGGAATCAACCTATCGGGTTGCTTATTACAGCTATAGCAACTTTGATATTAGTTAACACCTTGAATTTAGAGAGTATTTCTACCGCTGGTAGTGTTGGTTTTATCCTTATTTTCGGAATTGTGAATTACGTAGGCTTTAAGCTTTCAAAAGAAACAAACTCTAATAAAGGAATTCCTTTATTCGGTTGTATTTTATGTGCTGTTGCCCTAATTATTCTTATAAAACAACAATTAGAAACAAATCTTGTTGGTGTGTTTGTTTCTTTAAGCATTATTGTACTGTGTTTTATTCTTGAGTGGCTTTATAAGAAAAATGAAACTCCTACAAACAAACTTTAAATTCATCTATTATGGATCAATTTTTATCGAACATAACCAAAATTTGGCAAGAGTTTCAACAAAACATTTTAGAGCATATTCCTAAAGTTATCTTAGCACTTATCGTCGTTCTTATTTTTGCATTTATTGCTAACGGTGTTAAAAAAATATGTATTCGTATTTACCGAAAAGCTTTTAAAGAAAATTATTTAAATATTGAACGAATCATCGCCTCACTATTTTACGCTTTGTTCTTTGCTACTGGTGTATTATTAGCATTACACATTTTAGGCTTAGACAAACCTTTTGAAAAGTTATTGGCGGGTGCTGGTGTTCTAGGAATTATTGCTGGTTTTGCTTTAAAAGATATCGCTTCTAATATGTTTTCTGGACTGTTAGTTGATTTACAACGTCCGTATAAAGTGGGTGATTGGGTTGAAATTGACGGCAAATATGGTGTTGTGTTAGATATTAGTTGGCTTACTACTAAAATTAAAACCGTACCCGGACAGGAAGTATTTGTTCCTAACCAAATTATTTATAATGGAACTTTTACCAATTACTCCACTTGGGGAAAACGTCGTATTATATTAAAAAGCGGTGTTTCGTATGGTGACGATTTAGAACACGTTAGAGCTGTTGCTTTGGATGAAGTTCAAAAAATAAAAGAATACCTCCCAGAAGAAGGTATTGATTTTTATTTTACTGACATTGGTGGCTCTACTTACGACTTTATGCTACGTTATTGGGTAAAATTTGAATCTAATGATGATTTTTGTAGGGGAATGAACGATGTTATTATGCGTATTAAAAAGCGTTTTGAACAAGAAAACATCTCTATTGCATACCCTGTAACCACACTTGATTTTGGTGTGAAAGGAGGGGTAAACCTATTTGATAAAAATATCAAAGTTCAAAAACAATAACCTTTTTACTCTTCCAGTTTTGAATGTTCAGAATACGTTCGCCACTTTTCTAAACAAGTGGTAATGTCTTCTGGTACTTCAGAATCAAATTGTAAAAATTCTCCTGTAGTTGGATGTGTAAAACCTAAGGTTTTTGCATGCAAAGCCTGTCTCGGTAATACTTTAAAACAATTGTCTACAAATTGTTTGTACTTCGTAAATGTAGTTCCCTTTAAAATAGCATTCCCGCCATAACGTTCATCGTTAAAAAGCGTATGCCCTATATGCTTAAAGTGAGCTCTAATTTGGTGTGTTCTACCCGTTTCTAACTTACATTGCACCAAGGTTACATACGTAAGCCTTTCTAATACTTTATAATGGGTTACTGCATGTTTTCCATGTTCTCCATCAGGAAAAACATCCATTTGTAAGCGGTTCTTAAAGCTACGACCTATGTTTCCTTCAATCGTTCCTTCATCCTCTTCAATATTTCCCCAAACTAAAGCATAATACAACCGTTTAGTAGTGCGATCAAAAAACTGCTTTGACAAATGTGCCATGGCATATTCTGTTTTTGCAACGACCAACAATCCGCTTGTATCTTTATCAATACGATGTACTAAACCAGGGCGCTCATTAGAGTTGGTTGGTAAGTTTTCTATATGATGAATTAACCCGTTTACCAGTGTACCTGAATAATTTCCATGCCCTGGATGAACTACCATTCCTGCTGGCTTATTCACCACTATTACTTCATCATCTTCATACACTATATCAATAGGAATATCTTCTGCTACTAACAAATTTTCGTGAGGAGGATAAGTTAATACAACCCTAACTACGTCTTTTGGTTTTACCTTGTAATTAGGTTTAACAGCCACATCATTAACTAAAACATTGCCTGCTTTAGCTGCTTGCTGTATTTTATTTCGAGTAGCATTTTCAATAAAATTCATTAAAAATTTATCTACTCGTAAAGGTACTTGACCATCTGTTGCTACAAACCTATGGTGTTCGTACAAATCATCATTCTCTATCTCTGGAGTATAATCTTCCTGCATCAATCAATTATAAAATTAATAACCATTACCATCCCCTAAAATTAAATCGATGGTTGTTTGTTTTGGTAACTTAGTTCCCGGTTCAATTTTTTGTCCGTTATGTTTCAATCCACGAACCACATCTTTTCCTATATCGTGAACCCAAGTAACATTTGTTCCCACTTTAAATCCAACAGAACGTAAGTGTGTAGTAGCCTGACGTCTTGTACGTCCGTTTAAATTAGGTACTTCTACATCTCTGTACTTAGACGGATTTAGAGTTAAGTATATTTTACGTTTCTCTTTTACAAAGTTCCCCGCCTCAGGATCTTGCTCAATAACTGACTTCTTTGGGTAATCAGGATTGTAGCTAGCACTATCTATTACCACAAAATCTAAATTTAATTCACTAAGTTTCTGCTCAACATCAGTCAATGACATTTTGTGCAAGTTCGGCACTTGTATTTTTTGATTGTGATTTGTTGTAACCCCTAGCCACCACTGTAAAACAAATACAAAAACAAGTATTGAAACAATTGCTATGATTATATTTTTTAAAAAAGATTTACTTTTTATAAACTCAAATAAACCTTTAAAATTTTCGGTAAAATTACTCATGTCATTTTTTTGTAAGATCGCACAAATTTACAGTAAAAATATTACTATTTTAAATTCAACAAGTCTTAAACGAGTTTTTTTGGTAAGTTTGTATAATCCAACCATTGGATTTTAGACAAACAATGATTAAAACAGTAATTGAAATACATTTGAAGTGAAAAAAAACATCGCTATTATTATGGGAGGCTATTCCTCTGAAGTAGGAATTTCTCTAAAAAGTGGTAATGTAGTTTACAAACATATTGACTCTAAGAAATATAACGCGTATAAAGTTCATATTTTAGAAAACAAATGGGTATACGTCGATGATAACGAGCGAGAATATCCAATAAACAAAGAAGATTTTTCAATTGTAATGGGTGGGCAAAAAATTACATTTGATTGTGTTTTTAACGCTATCCACGGTACTCCTGGTGAGAACGGTATTATCTTGGCTTATTTCAATCTTATTGGTTTAAAACACACCTCTGCCCCTTTCTATCAAATGGCGTTAACCTTCAATAAACGCGATACTTTAAGTGTGGTAAAACAATACGGAATAGCAACAGCTGTTTCTATATATTTAAACAAAGGCGATGCTATAAATTGTGACGAATTTATAAAAAAAGTAGGCCTTCCATGTTTTGTAAAGCCTAACAGTGCGGGGTCTAGCTTTGGAATTTCAAAAGTATATACCAAAGCAGCACTTATTCCTGCTATAGAAAAAGCATATGAAGAAGATACTGAAATATTAATTGAAAGCTTTTTAGATGGCACCGAAGTATCTGTTGGGGTTATTCAATACAAAGGAGAAACTAAAGTACTTCCAATAACAGAAATTGTCTCTGAAAATGATTTCTTTGATTACAAAGCTAAATACGAAGGTGAGTCGCAAGAAATTACTCCCGCACGTTTAACGGATGCTCAAAGAAAGAGAGTTGAAGAAGTAGCCAAACGGGTGTATGAAATTTTAAACATGAGTGGTTTTTCTCGTTCAGAATATATATTAGTTAATAACGAGCCACATTTTATTGAAATGAATACTGTGCCTGGGCTAACGGAAGCAAGTATTTTACCACAACAAGCCAATCACGCAGGCATTTCTTTAACTGAATTATTCGGAAATGCTATTGAAATGGCTTTAAACGACAAAACATAATGAAAAGAGCTATTTTTCCTGGGTCTTTCGACCCAATTACGTTAGGACACGTAGATATTATTGAACGAGGTGTCACCCTTTTTGATGAGTTAATCATTGCAATTGGTGTAAATGCTGATAAAAAATACATGTTTTCTTTAGAAGAACGTCAACATTTTATTGAGGAAACTTTTAAACACGAGCCAAAAATAAAAGTACGTACTTATAGCGGACTTACGGTGAATTTTTGTAAAGAACAAAACGCACAATTTATTTTAAGGGGGTTGCGTAACCCTGCCGATTTTGAGTTTGAAAAAGCTATTGCACATACCAACAGAAAACTTTCTGAAATAGAGACTGTATTTTTACTAACCTCTTCAGGTAAAAGTTATATTTCTTCGTCTATTGTAAGAGATGTTATTAGAAACGATGGAGACTATACTGGACTGGTACCCGATGCCGTTAGTATTTAATTTTTAAAACACCCTCCTTTTGAAAAAACTATTTATACTTCTTTTAATTATAGCCATTGCTTGTAAACAAGTGTCTACAAAAAAGAATATCGATTTTACAACACTCTTTGAAACCTCAAACGGAACGGAGACTCCTACTTATAAAGAGGTTATTTCTTTTTATGAAGAGTTGGCTAACACTTACCCTGAAATTTCCTTGTTTGAGATTGGTACTACTGATATTGGCAAACCTTTACACTTAATTGTTTTTAATGCTGAAGGAAAAACAAATATCAAAGAACTTAAAAGTTCCTCTAAAAATAGAATTTTAATCAATAACGGTATCCATCCAGGAGAATCTGACGGAATAGATGCTTCTATGCTTTTATTAAGAGACATCGTTCAAAATGATTCTTTAAAAAACAACTACAAAAATTCTTTAATTTGTGTTATTCCTGTCTATAATATTGGTGGCGCACTAAACAGAAACTCACACACGAGAGCCAACCAAAATGGTCCAAAAGAATACGGTTTTAGAGGAAATGCTCGCAACTACGACTTAAATCGTGATTTTATTAAACAAGACACTAAAAATGCCGCAGCTTTTGCAGAAATATTTCACACGGTAAATCCAGACATTTTTATAGATAATCACGTAAGCAACGGAGCAGATTATCAGTACGCAATTACCCATCTTTTTACCCAACACAATAAGTTAGGAGGAAAACTTGGTCAGTTTGTCGAAACTAAAATGCGTCCTGAAATAGAACAATCTTTAGCGCAAAAAGACATCATGATAACCCCGTATGTAAACGTTTGGGGAACTACTCCTGAAAATGGATGGTCGCAGTTTTTCGATTCCCCTAGGTATTCTACTGGGTACACTACCCTCTTCAATACCTTAGGACTAATGGTTGAAACCCACATGCTAAAACCGTATAAGATTAGAGTAGAACAAACCTATGAATTGTTGTTTTCTAGTTTGGATTTTTCCGAAAATAATAGTCGTGAAATAAAAGATTTACGAAAAAATGCCGTTGAAGAAATAATAAATAAGAAAACCTATCCCGTTGTGTTCACAGTTGATAAGAATAAACCTACAGCTCTTCATTTTAAGGGGTACGAAGGAACTTTTATAGACAGTAAAGTTACCAGTGGAAAACGTTTGTTTTACAACAGAACAAAACCTTATAATGTAAAGGTCTCTTATTATAACAACTTTATTTCCACCAAAGAAATTACCATACCAAAAGCCTATATTTTACGACAAGGATGGCACGGTGTTGTAGAGCGATTGAACAACAACAACATTGAGTTTACTCCTTTTAAAAAAGATACTATTTTAACCGTTGAAACACAGTACATCAAAGAGTTTGACACCCGAAAAATGGCTTATGAAGGTCATTATTTACATTCCAACACCGAAGTTTTCAGAACAAAAAATCAACAAGTTAAATTTTATCAAGGAGATATTTACATTCCTACAAACCAAACTGGAATACGTTATATTATTGAAACTTTAGAAGCGGAAGCTCCAGATTCTTTTTTTAATTGGAATTTCTTTGATACTATTTTACAACAAAAAGAAGGCTATTCTGCTTATGTATTTGAAGATATTGCTGAAGAATTTTTAAGCAAAAACCCTTCAATTCAACAAGAGTTTTTAGAGAAATTAAAGGAAGAGGAAGATTTTGCTAAAAATCCCCAAGCACAATTATACTGGATATACAAAAAAACTCCCCATTACGAAAAAGCACATAAGAAGTTACCTATTTTTAAGTTATATTAATAGTTTTTTAACCTCTTAATTACATTTTCATACATTTGTTACCGATTAGGAAATTAATCTAAATGAACAAAGAACCCTTAAAATCTGTTTGTGATCAGAAAAATTTTGAAGAAATCTTCAATTTACACTCACAAACATTAAGAAATTACATATATTATAAGTGCGGTGATACCCAGCAAGCTGAAGATATCGTACAAGAAGCGTATATAAAACTGTGGAACAATTGCGCCAAAGTCTTTTTTGATAAAGCCAAATCGTACCTCTATACGGTAGCGAATAATCATTTTTTAAATGATGCAGCACACAAAAAAGTAGTTTTGGAACACCAAAAACAAAGTATCTCTTCAGGAAAAACAAATGAAACTCCTCAATTTCTTTTAGAAGAAGAAGAATTTCATGCTAAACTAAAAAAAGCAATTGCAGACTTACCAGAAAAACAACGAGAAGTTTTTTTATTGAGTCGAATAGATAAGAAAAAGTATAATGAAATTGCAGATATTGTTGGAGTGTCTGTAAAAGCTGTAGAAAAAAGAATGAGTAAAGCTCTTCTTACATTAAAAGAGCAAATAGGTAAAGTATAATAAAAAATAATATTTGTAGTAGGGTAATTAGTCTTTTACCTGTTTTTATACAAATAGCACGAATAACAGAAAATGAAAATAAATTATAAAGATGAAACTTTTTTAGCCAGATGGATAGCTAATGAGCTATCTGCTGAAGAGTTGATGGAGTTTCAACAAACAGAAGCTTATCATCAATTTAAAGCCATTGATACTGCTTCTCAATTATTAAAAACTCCTTCTTATGATAAAGAAGAAGCTTTTGACAAAATTAAAACCACCTTAGCAGTAACAAAAATTAACAAAAAAGTAGTAAAATTCATTCCTACTTGGATGTATGGTGCTGTTGCTTCTATCGCTTTATTAATTAGTTTCTTGTATATTAATAACAATAGCGTTGATTTTTCTACAAATTATGGAGAACAACTAACCATTACTTTACCAGACAATTCTAAGGCTTATTTATCTCCTAAATCTGAAATAACGTACAAAAAACGTAATTGGGATACTCAAAGAGAATTGTTTTTAAAAGGAAAAGCATACTTTGAAGTAGAAAAAGGAAAATCTTTTACGGTAAAGTCTAATGAAGGAAATGTTACAGTGCTAGGAACTAAGTTTACTGTAAATACTTCAGAAAACTATTTTGAAGTTAAATGTTATGAAGGCAAGGTAAAAGTTACTTCTAAAAGTAAAGAAGAAGTTATTTTAACTAAAGGAAAGGCTTACAGAAATTACAGTAACTCAAGTGAGAAATGGGAATTTTTAGACAAAACCCCTTCTTGGATTAAAGGAGAAAGTTCTTTTAACAATACTCCATTACATCAAGTTATAAAGGCTTTAGAAAATCAATTCAAATTAAACTTTGACGCTTCAAGAATAGATACCTCTCAACGTTTTACAGGTACATTTACACACGAAGATGTTACTATTGCATTGCAAACTGTTTTTGCTCCTATGAAAATTTCTTATAAATTAGCAGAAAATAGTTCAGTTGTATTGACATATAGTAAATGAAGATAAAATTAAGTATACTTTTTATATGCTTAGCGATGTCTATTTTTTCCCAGGAAAAGGTAGACATTTCTTTTATTGATGCACCTTTATTAGATGTATTGAAAGAAACGGAAGCCCATTTTGGTGTTAAGTTCTCTTTTAATACAGAAATAATTCATGGTAAAAACTTTACTTTTAAAAAGAAAAAATGTGAGCTTGTATATCTTATAGGAGAAATAGAACGTCAAACACCTTTAATTTTTAACCAAATTAACGAGCGTTATTATTACATAACCAAAAACTCAAACTTTAGGCCCAACGAATACAATCTTTTAAAAGAAGTTCTTATTACAAATTACATAACCTCTGGTATTCATAAAAAAAAGAATGGGGCTATATCTATTCTGCCGAAACAACTAGGTGTTTTACCAGGTTTAACAGAACCCGATGTATTCGAAAGTTTAAAAATTATACCCGGTGTTCAAAGTCCTAATGAAACTGCTGCCGGTATTTATATAAGAGGTGGAACGCCAAATCAAAACTTAGTTTTGTGGGATGGAATAAAAATGTATTACTCAGGGCATTTCTTTGGAATGATTTCAGCTTTTAATCCATATACTACCAAAGAAGTTACCCTGTCTAAAAGTGGTACAGGAGCTAGGTATGGAAATCGAGTTTCTGGAGTAATTGATATCAAAACCACCGAAAAAGTTCCAGAAAAAGTTACAGGAAACTTTGGTCTAAACATGACTCATGCAGATGTGCTACTTACTATTCCCTTCTCAGATAAAACAGCTCTTTCTTTTTCAGCTAGAAGGTCTTTTTCTGATATTTTAAAAACTTTTACCTTCGATAAATTATCTATGCGTGTTTTTCAAACATTTGACGATAATCAAGAAAATCAAATTATAGATAAGAATATTAAATTTGATAGAGATAATAAATTTAAGTTTTCAGATTATACTACAAAGTTTATTTACAAACCTAATGAAGATGAAACTTTAAGTTTAAGTTTCTTATACACAAAAAATCAAATGTTTAACGACTTTAGTATTCCTGTATATAAAGATAAATACAACGATAAGTTAGATATTGACAATACAGGTATAAGTGTAAACTGGAAAAAAAAATCTACCGAAAAGAAGACACATAATGTGAAAAGCTATTTTTCTAATTTTCACTTAGATTATGTGGGCAATTACAACTACATAGATGATTATCTGATTCTATTATCAACGAAAAGCAATTCTTTAACCGATTTTGGTATTTCATACAATATGAATTATTCTTTTAATGATAGAACAGCTCTATTTTGGGGGTACGACTTTACGTCAACCAAAGCAGCTTATGAGTTAAAATACCTTATTGACTTAGAAGGGGAAAATCGATATTCATCGATACAGAAAGACAAAGGAACAAACAATACACACTCTGTTTTTGCTGAATACTTATACGATAACGACAACTGGAATATCAATTCTGGAGTGCGATTGAATTATTTTTCTAAAATCGACAAACTTGTTTTTGAGCCTCGATTATACTTTGAAAAAAAGCTTACATCAAACTTAAGCTTCAAAGCTTCTTTTGAACAAAAAAATCAAACATTGAGTCAAATTATAGAATTTCAAACCTCTAGCTTAGGTTTTGATTTAGAAAACCAAATATGGGCTCAAGTAAATAATGACGACATTCCTCTTCAAAAAAGTTTGCAAGTCTCTACTGGAATACTTTTTAACAAAGACAATTGGAAAATAGACATTGAACCCTATTATAAAAAAGTTAGTGGGATGACATCGCAAACAAGTGGATATAATGACCAAACTGCTGATTTTTCTAATGGGAAAGGAAAAGTATATGGTATTGACATGCTGGTTAATAAAAAATTTAATAATTACAGAACTTGGATTAACTATTCATACACTAAAAACAGGTTTAAGTTTTTAGATTTAGAAAACAAGTTCTTCCCTGCAAATCACGACATCACCAATTACTTTTCTTGGTCTCATGCATACAAGTTAAATAACTACGAGTTTTCTTTTGGATGGATTTACAGAACTGGGAACCCTTATACGGCGGTTAAACAATTTTATACCGATGACGATGGCGCTCCTCACATTTACTTGGACTCAGACAATATAAATGCACTTAGACTTCCTAAGTATAGTCGATTTGATACCTCAATGACCTATTCTTTTAATTTTTCTGAAAGATGGAAGGGTAAGCTAGGCTTTTCTTTACTGAATATTTTTAATAAAAAGAATATTTTAAGTAGAACCTTTAACGCTATTCCTATTAGAAACTCTAATAATGAGATTGAATACAAACTAAAAGAGGTAAACAAAGTATCTTTAGGAATTACTCCTAATGTTGTTTTTAGAGTTAATTTTTAACTAAAAAGGACTTTACAAAATGTAAAGTCCTTTTTAGTTTAATAATTTCTATATTGTTTTGTGTTTTCAAAAATGTGCTCTAAAATTTGTTTTTCTCTTTCATCAAACACAATTCCTCGTCTTTTCATTACCACATCTGCAACCTCAAAAACTTTATTTGTTTTATATTCAGTAAATCCTGAAGCTCCTCCCCAACTAAATGAAGGTACAAAATTTCTGGGAAACCCACTTCCAAAAATGTTTGCTGAAACACCAACAACAGTACCTGTATTAAACATAGTGTTAATTCCACATTTGGAATGATCTCCCATCATCAAGCCACAAAATTGTAAGCCCGTTTTGGCAAAACGCCCTGTTTCATAATTCCACAACTTAACTTCAGCATAGTTATTTTTTAGATTCGAGTTATTACTATCTGCTCCTATATTACACCACTCACCTAGTACAGAGTTTCCTAAAAACCCGTCATGTCCTTTATTAGAATACCCAAATAACACGGAGTTATTCACCTCTCCTCCTACTTTACAATAAGGACCTAAAGTAGTTGCTCCATAAATTTTTGCCCCCAATTTTAACACTGAGTTCTCACACATCGCTAAAGCTCCGCGTACAACAACTCCCTCCATTATTTCAGTATTTTTTCCAATGTAAATAGGACCTGTTGAAGCATTTAAAGTAGCAAAAGTTAGTTTAGCTCCTTTTTCTACAAAAATATCATTCCTATTAACACAATTAACCGTTTCTGGAATTGGTTGCGACTTTCTTCCTTCAGTTAGTAAATCAAAATCGGCTCTTATAGCTTTCTCATTTAAAGAAAAAATATCCCATGTATTTTTTATTTGAATGATATCATCTTCAAACTCTAAATGCTCATAAGTAGAAAAATTAACTTCTTCTTGGCTATCGGTCGTAAAAAAAGCGATAACATCTTCGCCTTTAAAAATTGCTTGATTAGCTTGTAAATTTTTAACCATTTCAACCAAAGGCTTAGTGGGCAAAAAAGAAGCATTTAACAACACGTTTTCTTCCATTTCAACCATAGGGTATTTTTCTTCTAAATACTCTTCAGTTACGGTTGTTGTTGTTAAACCTAAGTATTTTTCCCACTTTTCTCTAATAGTTAAAATACCTACTCTAATATCAGCTACTGGTCGTGTATATGTAAATGGTAGTAAGGCTGAGCGTACATCACCATCGAATAAAATATAGTTCATATTAATTATTTTTTGAAGCAACACAAACTTACCACTTTCAAATCATTTTACAAGTCAAAATATAAACCTTACTTTTGTTATCATACATTCTTTAATAGATTACTATGAAAAAAATTTTAGGATTAATTTTAATTGGTATAGCTCTTATAGCAGCAGCATATTATGCTTTTATTTATTTTGTACCTTATAGTGAAGGTGTTCGCTCGGGTGAGCTAATAAAAATTAGCTACAAAGGTGTGTTAGTAAAAACATGGGAAGGTGAAATTAGTCAAGGTATTTCAGGAGCGCAAATTTTTGCTTTTTCTGTAGAAGACAATCAAAAAAAGGTCATCGAAAAGCTTCAAGAATATCAAGGTCGTTATGTAAAAGTTACATACAAAGAGCGTTTCGGAACTTTCTTTTGGTTAGGTGATACAAAGTATTTTATAACTCACGTGGAAGAAGAACAATCTCCTCACTTTAGAGGAATAAGAAAAGACAATGAATAATACTATTTATAGAAACATAGAAGATACTCGCATTACTATTTCTGAGTTAATGCTTCCTTCTCATGCTAATTTTAGCGGTAAAATTCACGGAGGGTACGTTTTAAAGCTAATGGATCAAATAGCTTTTGCATGTGCCTCTAAACACTCAGGTACTTATTGCGTAACAGCATCTGTAGATACCGTTAACTTTATAAACCCTATTGAAGTAGGTGAATTAGTTACCATGAAAGCGTCTATTAATTATGTAGGTAAAACTTCAATGGTAGTTGGTATCCGCGTGGAAGCACAAAACATACAAACAGGAAAGACCAAACACTGTAATTCTTCTTATTTTACTATGGTAGCCAAAAAAGATAACGGTGACAATGCCAACGTTCCAGGAATCATTATTAATGACGATAATGAAATGCGTCGTTTTTTAGAAGCTATTCATAGAATTAAAATGAAAAAAAATAGACAAGAGAAGTTTGATAATGATAATTTTACCGCTCAAAACTATATCGAGGAGCTTAAAAATTATAATGTGAAGATCGAGTTATAACTATGACTGAAATTATCGATCTAAGTCAAGATATTTTTGACGGAATGCCTGTTTATAAAAGCCTTCCACAAGTCAAAATGTCTGTGCACAACACTCATGAAGAGTGGGATGGAATTAAAAACCCTACAACCAAAACTCCAGCTGTATATAAACTAGAGATGGGAGAGCATACAGGAACTCATGTTGATGCTTTAAATCATATGGCGGCAAAGCACAAAGGAAAATCTATAGATACTATGCCACTTAGTATGTTTTATACTGAAGGTATTTGTTTAGATTTTTCTCATAAGGGCTTACAAGAATTAATTACCTCTGAAGAAATTAGAGAACAACTAGATAAAGAAAAACTTTGCATTAAGGAAGGGGATACGGTTCTTCTTTGTACCAACCACTACACAAAACATTTTACTACAGAAAATTGGGGAAAAGGCCCTGGTATTACCGCTGAATGTGCTACTTGGCTTGGCGAACAAAAAATTTCAGCTTTTGGTGTAGAAACTATGTCTCCAGGTATTCCAAAAGTTTCCAACAAAGAAGTACATTATATTTGTGGTGAAATGGGTTTTACACACTATGAAAACATGATAAATCTAGATAAATTATTAGGTAGAGGTAGGTTTCGATTCATAGCATTGCCATTAAAAATTAGAGGAGGTACGGGATCACCTGTAAGAGCTGTTGCTATATTTGAATAATCCTTTTTTACTGCTGTATAGTCTCTCTAAATGACGATATAAATTGTCTGCTCCATTACCCTTTTTAGTAATCCCCCACTCGTTTCAAGGAAAACATACACTTTAACCACCATACATAACCTGTAAAAAAAGAGGGAAAACACCTCCTTAAAACCTATTCATTTACATGCTGGTAAAAACAAGGTCTAGAATAACTTTGTCAACTAATAATCAATCAATTAACCTAAACCTATTGTAATGAAAAAACTAGCATTAATGGTAAGCTGTTTACTTATAAGTAATTATTTGTTTTCACAACAAGTAAACATTAAGTACAACGTTAACAACCATACCTTGTCAGGTAAATTAAACAACACCTCTATTTCTTCAGTTATAAAAGAACTTTCTAAACAAAACTTTCTTTTATTCATCGTTGGAGATAATAAGAACTTTAATGTTACAGGTCAATTATCAAACACACCTGTTGATCGTGCCCTTTCAGAAATCATTCCTTCTACTATTAAATTCTTTTATAAAATAGACTCTAAAGAAGGAGAAAATAAGATGATCTCTACCGCTGCGAATGCTCCCTTGATTTTCAACTCTTCTAACCTACTCTTAGCAAAGCAAACTAATGATAAAAATCAACGTATTGATAAGAGTAAACCTAAATTAGGTGTTAGTAGTAAGTTACTTCAAGTAAAAAAAATAAACACTTTTAAAAACATAAAAAAAGTGAAAGACCCTTTTAAACCTAAAAACATAAAATTTAGGGGTACTACAGCAATGAGTAAAACGGGGGGAATTAAGCCTGCCTTAGCCAGAAGTATTAGAAAAATAGACAATCTTTCTCCTGAGCTTAGTTTGCAAAACAAAAAAGGGAGAATTCTAAAAAAACACTTAGTCGTAACGTATAAAATTACTAATAATGGAATGACTCCTGTGTCTAAAACCGAAGTAGAAGGAAGTTACTCTTTACCTACCGAGGAGTCTGGAAACTGGGCTATTATTGGTTTAGAGGGCAACAATACTGTACTTGCTGAAACTTTTGAAAACCCTCTTAGTTATAGAACAATATTTGATCCTAAAAAAAGTGATCACAAGGAGTTTACTGCAAAAGAAGCATATGTATCGGTTAAAATGCCTATTAAATATAAATCAAAAGTAGCCTCAGAAAAACTAGATCTCAAGCTAGTTAAGTTTAAAGATATTTCTAATGCGAAAAACATTTTACAAAAGGTACAAAGAAAGCAATTGCGAAAAAGTGATTTAAACACCTCTTTCCAAATTTTAAGAACAGCCCCTAAGGCTGATTTTTCTAAACTGAAAAAAATTACTAACCAATAATCAGAAAAAATGAAAAACGTACATAAAACATTAATAATATTAATGACCTTTCTAGCTGTTACAGCTTATTCACAAACCAAAAGCACCTTATTATATAACGGAAGTTCTGCTTCAAAATTTGATATTGTATTCATGGGAGATGGTTTTACTTCATCTAACCAAAGTGAATTTAATAATTTGGTTGCCGATTATTTTAAAGCGATGTTTACTCATGAAAATGGTAATTTAGACAATGTTTTGTCTGAACTACAAGACGCTTTTAATGTATATAGAGTAAACCTAAACTCTAGTCAATCTGGAGTAACACAATACACCTGCGACAACGACGACTGTAGTAATAATCCAGCTGATAATAGAAATACAGCGTTGAACTTTAAGTATTCAGGGTGCTGGAACTGTTGTTGGATGTCAAAATCTAGCAATACTGATAGTAAAATTAACAATGCTTTAAACACTGTTGGTTTATCTGGTGCTGACTTTGTTGTTGTGATTCTAAATGAATCAGGTTTTGGAGGGTGTTCATATGGGAAAGTATTATCTATCACTAAATCTACCAGCAATAATGTGTTGCTACATGAATTAGGACACTCCGTTGGTAAATTAGCTGACGAATATACAAGACCTGGTTGCTTTAGCGGAACCAATCCTTCTGCTGTGAATGTTGATAAAAACAGCAATCCTAGTAAGTGGAATAAGTTTGCTAGAAGCACTGTAACTACTGGGGCTCCATCAGAATATAATGTAGATGGTTTTGAAGGTGGACGTTATAACGAAACGTGTATTTATCGCCCTTCAAACAACAGTACTATGAAAGGCAATACCAACCTATTTAATCCACCTAGTTATAACGAATTCTGGACAAGAAATAAATCAAAAAGTAATTATAACTTTAACAAACCAATAATAGGCAACTTCCAGGGAAACAGCTACAATGATGTAGTACTTCATTACGGAAATTATATCGCTGCCTATCCTACCGAACATCCAAAGGGCTTTACTGGTAGTGGAGCAAACATAACACGCCCAGCTAACTCATATGTAACCACTAAAAAAATTAAAGGCTCAGGTGGTACATGGTATGTATCTTCAAAAGATCAATTTTATGTAGGAGACTTTACAGGAGATGGCTATGATGATTTGCTCGTTTTTTATCCCAACAATCAATATTCAAGATTAGGAATATTAAAATCTACTCCGAATGGGTTTGAATGTATTAAAAAGATATATTACAACCTAAACGGTTGGCAGATGCGAAATGGTGACAAGTTCTTTATTGCTGATTTTAATGGAGATGGGAAGGATGACTTCTACATATTTAATGCTACTAACTGGAATCAAGGCTATATGGGAATGTACAGATCTACAGGTAGTAACTTCTCTTATGTAAGACGATATGACAAATATTTACCGGGTCATTATATGAGTTCTACTGATAAATATTTTGTAGCAGATTACACCGGTGATAACAAAGAAGAGTTGGTATTATTCAATACGAATTCTAAAGTTACCAGAATGTTCAAATCTACAGGAAGTTCATTAACAAAAACTAAGGAATATTTTGCTAGTTTACCGGGTTGGACAAGTAAACCTGGTGATAAATATCATATTGCGGATATTAATGGAGATGGAAAAGATGATGTATATATTTTTAATGGCACAAACTGGGGACCAGAATATTTATTATTACTTAGATCTGATGGAAACGAATACAAGTATATTAAAAGATATGACGATGCTTTACCCGGTTGGAATATGAACAATCGTGATAAATTTTATGTTGCTGATATTAACGGTGACGGAAAAGACGACTTATACGTCTTCAATAATCAAGATTGGTCTACTCAATACTTAGGACGTGTAATTACCAATGGCAGTACAGTAAGTGTAAACTACCAAAGCGACTGGATTGGTGGCTGGAACCTTGGTAGTAGTGATAAATTAATTGTAGACGACCGTAAAACTGGAAAAGACAACTTATTTATACACAATACCAACTGGTTTGCTTACATGTGGCCAGGTTCTTCTAACATGTACATAAAAGGAATGTATAAAGATTATATTCATGCCTTTAAGTATCATGATTACGG
Source organism: Tenacibaculum sp. (assembly GCF_048269885.1). NCBI lineage: Bacteria > Pseudomonadati > Bacteroidota > Flavobacteriia > Flavobacteriales > Flavobacteriaceae > Tenacibaculum > Tenacibaculum sp. The sequence continues at coordinate 26,073 of NZ_JBLWTZ010000019.1, forward strand.
ATGGTATTAATATCGTAACTTTATAAAAAGAATAACACGGTTATTTCATAGTCGTGTTATTCTTTTAATTCTAACGTTTTTTTATTATGAAACATCTTGCTTTATATCCTTTATTTTTTTTATTTCTTGTTTTAAACTGTAAAAATTATACGACCAAAAAATCTCAAAACGATTTTAATTCATCAGTAAATATCTCAAAAAACCAAGAATACTATTTTACCGTCAACTTTGAATTTACCAAAGAACGTTATCAACTAATTTCAAAATCTCAAAATGAAGGAAATTTGTTATTTGATATCCAAAACCCTACCGATATGTTTTTGGTAGCCTATCAAAATGAAGATTTATTCTTTTATAGTGAATTAAACGACCCTTTAACCATAAGACCTGTAGGTGGAAAGGAAATGGAAAAAACAGTAGAAAAAGGCTCTCAAAACATCAATTTACCTAAAAAATTTGCTCAGAAAAAGAATACTAAAAACCTTGATATTTATCTGTATAAAGTAAATGGATATATAGAGAATTTTGACACAAAAGTTTACTCAAAAGAAAAAGTAGAACAACTAGAAAAAGCAAAACTTATAAAAAAAAGATATACTATTAATGCTGAGCAATTAGTTAACTTTTTAAACCAATAAAAAAATCCGAAGTTTAATAAACTTCGGATTTTATCTATTTTAATTCTAAAACGATTTTACTTACTCAAGTACATTTTACGTCTTGCATATAAATCGTAAAAGGCATCGTCTCTTAAACTTTCAATAAATAAGATGCTTTCTCCTGTTGATTTCATTTCAGGCCCTAAGTTCTTATTTACATTTGGAAACTTATTAAAAGAGAATACAGGTTGCTTAATTGCAAACCCTTCTAACTGAGGATTGAAATCAAAATCAGTAACTTTCTTCTCTCCTAACATCACTTTGGTAGCATAATTTACATAAGGTTCTTTATAAGCTTTTGCTATAAATGGAACCGTACGAGATGCACGTGGATTTGCTTCAATGATATATACTTTATCATCTTTAATCGCAAACTGAATGTTAATTAATCCAACTGTATCAAGTGCTAAAGCAATGGTTTTAGTATACTCTCTAATTTGTTCCAATACTAACTCTCCTAAATTAAACGCTGGTAAAGTAGCATTTGAATCTCCTGAGTGGATTCCACAAGGTTCAATATGCTCCATTATCCCAATAATATACACATTTTCACCATCGCAAATTGCATCAGCTTCTGCTTCAATAGCTCCTTCTAAATAATGATCTAATAATAATTTGTTATTTGGAATTTTACGCAATAAATCTACTACATGCTCTAATAACTCCTCTTTATTAATCACAATTTTCATTCCTTGTCCTCCTAATACATACGATGGACGCACTAAGATTGGAAAGTCTAACTCATCTGCTAACGCTAAAGCTTCATCTGCATTTTCTGCTACTCCAAACTCAGGATAAGGAATATTATTTTCTTTTAACAAGCTTGAAAAACTTCCACGATCTTCTGCTAAATCTAACGCTTTAAAGCTCGTTCCTAAAATTGGAATTCCATAACGCTCTAGTTTTTCTGCTAACTTTAAAGCTGTTTGCCCTCCTAATTGAACAATAACTCCTTCTGGTTTTTCATGCTTAATAATATCGTAAATATGTTCCCAAAAGACTGGCTCGAAGTATAATTTATCTGCCGTATCAAAATCAGTAGAAACTGTTTCAGGGTTACAGTTAATCATAATAGTTTCGTAACCACATTCTTTTGCTGCATACACCCCATGAACGCAACAGTAATCGAACTCAATTCCCTGCCCTATTCGGTTTGGTCCAGAGCCCAATACAATTACTTTTTTCTTATCAGAAACGATACTTTCATTCGATACAGAAACTTCTCCATCAGGAGTTTCAATTTCACTTTCAAAAGTTGAATAATAATAAGGAGTCTGTGCTTTAAACTCGGCTGCACAGGTGTCTACTAACTTATAAACACGCTTTATTTTTAACTCTTCACGCTTCGCATATACTTCACTTTCTAAACAACCTAACATGTGAGCGATTTGACGATCACCATATCCTTTTTGCTTAGCTTCTAACAATAATTCTCTACCAAGCGTATCAACAGTATGTTTAGAAATTTCTTTCTCTAACTCGTATAATTCTTCATATTGGCGCAAGTACCACATATCAATCCTAGTGATTGCATGTATTTTACTCAATGGAATTCCCATTTGAATGGCATCGTAAATAGCAAATACACGATCCCAAGAAGCATGTGTTAATTTATCAATAATTTGGTTATAGTCTTTATATCCTTTACCATCTGCTCCAATCCCGTTACGTTTAATTTCTAACGATTGTGTTGCTTTATGCAATGCTTCTTGGAACGAACGTCCAATTCCCATCACTTCTCCAACCGCTTTCATTTGTAGACCTAATGTTCTATCAGACCCTTCAAACTTATCAAAGTTCCAGCGAGGTATTTTTACAATTACATAGTCTAAAGTTGGCTCAAATAAAGCTGAAGTAGACTTGGTTATTTGGTTGTCTAACTCATCTAAAGTATATCCTACTGCTAATTTAGCAGCAATTTTTGCAATTGGATACCCAGTTGCTTTCGATGCTAATGCTGATGAACGAGATACACGTGGGTTAATCTCAATAGCAATAATATCTTCCTTTTCATCTGGAGAAACGGCAAACTGTACGTTACATCCCCCTGCAAATTCTCCAATAGAACGCATCATTTTAATTGCCATATCTCTCATTTTCTGATATGTTTTATCAGAAAGAGTCATTGCTGGAGCTACTGTAATAGAGTCTCCTGTGTGGATTCCCATTGGATCCATATTTTCAATAGAACAGATAATAACAACATTATCGTTATCATCACGTAACAACTCTAATTCATATTCTTTCCATCCCATCATGGCCTTATCAATCATTACTTCGTGGATTGGAGATATTTCTAAACCTCTAGATAATGATTCTTCAAATTCTTTTTCATCATATACAATAGATGCTCCTGCTCCTCCTAAAGTAAAAGAAGCTCTAATACATAATGGAAATCCGAATTCTTGTGCAATTTCTTTTCCTTTTAAAAAGGATGTTGCGGTAGCTTGAGGCGCCATTGGCACGTCAATTTTCTCCATTAATAAACGGAATTTATCTCTATCTTCTGTGATATTAATAGCATCAATATCTACCCCAATAATTTCAACATCAAAGTCTTCCCAAATTCCTTTTTCATCAGCTTCAATACAAAGGTTCAAGGCTGTTTGCCCTCCCATAGTAGGTAAAACAGCATCAATTTGTGGGTGCTCTTTTAAAATTTGAATAATAGACTTTGTATTCAAAGGTAACAAGTATACATGATCAGCCATCGAAGGGTCTGTCATAATAGTTGCAGGATTCGAATTAATTAAGATGGTTTCTATTCCATCTTCTCTCAAAGATCTTAACGCTTGAGATCCTGAATAATCAAATTCACATGCTTGACCAATAACAATTGGTCCTGATCCAATAATTAAAATCGATTTAAGGTCTTGTCTTTTAGGCATTTTAGTCTGTGTTGTGTTGTGGTGTAAAAATAAAAATTGTTTGGTTATAAAAAAAGGCGATACTTAATAGTAACGCCTTTAAAATATTAACAATAGTTAATCATTATTTCTTTGGTCTAGATTCAGATGAAACAGACAACTTTTTTCTTCCTTTTGCTCTTCTTCTAGCTAATACTTTACGTCCATTAGCAGAAGCCATTCTTTCGCGGAAACCGTGTTTGTTTCTTCTTTTTCTCTTCGATGGTTGGTACGTTCTTTTACTCATTACAGTATATCTTAAATATCTTCTTTAAAAAATGTTTTGCTTTTGTGAAATTCCGTCTGCTAAAAGCGTGGGCAAATATACAACAGTTTTTCAGTCTGACAAACCCTTATTTTATTTTTTTTAAAAAAAAGTTTGTTTGGCAAACATACATAATTTTTCTGTACGTTTTTTCTCTTTTTTATTTGTTGTAATTGCCAGACTTCTTACTTTTGCGCAAACCTAACAGTACCATGAACAACACAAAATACGTTTTTGTAACCGGAGGCGTAACTTCATCACTAGGGAAGGGAATTATTGCCGCTTCTCTAGCCAAATTATTACAAGAAAGAGGATACTCAGTAACCATTCAAAAGTTGGATCCATATATTAATATAGATCCAGGAACATTAAATCCATACGAACATGGAGAATGCTATGTTACCGATGACGGAGCTGAAACAGATTTAGACTTAGGACATTACGAGCGTTATTTGAACATTCCTACTTCACAAGCTAATAACGTTACTACAGGAAGAATATATCAGTCTGTAATTAACAAAGAGCGCAAAGGAGCCTTTTTAGGAAAAACAGTTCAAGTTATTCCTCATATTACTGATGAAATTAAAAACAGAATCCAAATTTTAGGTAACACAGGCGATTTCGACATTGTTATTACTGAAATTGGAGGAACCGTTGGTGATATTGAATCCTTACCCTATATAGAAGCTGTTCGTCAATTACAATGGGATTTAGGAGAAGACAATGCTATTGTTATTCACCTAACTCTTGTTCCTTATTTGGCAGCGGCGGGTGAATTAAAAACAAAACCCACACAGCACTCTGTAAAAACATTAATGCAAAGTGGTGTAAAACCTGACATTTTAGTATGTCGTTCAGAGCATGAAATCTCAGATGACATTAAACGCAAACTAGCTTTATTTTGTAATGTTAAAAAGCAAAATGTAATTCAGTCGTTAGATGCTGAAACTATTTACGATGTTCCTAACTTAATGTTTAAAGAAGGCTTAGATTATGTTGTATTAGATAAATTAAACTTATCTACACGCAAGCAGCCTAACCTAAAAACGTGGAATAAGTTTTTAGAACGTCATAAAAACCCAACTTCTTCTGTTGAAATTGGTTTGGTAGGAAAATATGTCGAGTTACACGATTCATACAAATCAATAACTGAAGCTTTTATCCATGCTGGAGCTGCGGCTACCAACAAAACAAAAGTTAACGTTCGTTGGATTCACTCTGAAGAGTTAACTCCTGAAAATGCGGCAAAACAGCTAGAAGGTTTGAATGGTGTATTAGTTGCTCCTGGGTTTGGAGATAGAGGAATTGAAGGAAAAATTGCAGCAGTACAATACGTGCGTGAAAACAACATACCTTTTTTAGGTATTTGTTTAGGAATGCAAATGGCTGTAATTGAATTTGCTAGAAACGTGTTAGGCCTTAAAGAAGCAAACTCTACTGAAATGAACCCTGAAGTAGCACATCCTGTTATAAATTTAATGGAAGAGCAAAAAGAGGTTACTGAAAAAGGTGGAACAATGCGTTTGGGTGCTTGGGATTGCCAATTAACACAAGATTCTAAAGTTTTTCAAGCATATAAGGAAGAATTAATAAGTGAACGTCACCGTCACAGATACGAATACAATAACAATTACAAAGAGCAGTTAGAAAATGCGGGGATGAAAACAGCAGGTGTTAACCCTAAAACAGGCTTAGTAGAAATTGTTGAAATCGATTCACACCCATGGTTTGTTGGAGTTCAATATCACCCTGAATATAAAAGTACCGTGTTAAATCCGCATCCACTGTTTGTAAGCTTTATTAAAGCAGCGTTGAAACAATCAAAAAAATAAATTAAAAATCCTGTAATTGAAGTTACAGGATTTTTTTATTGGGTATAAAATTGGAACACTGTTTGAACTATCATCACTAACAAAATTATTCATTGTAAAACCTCAAAAAATCTATAGGGTTTTACTACCTTTGTCGGGTTTTTTAGCTTTCAAGAAAAGCTTTACATGACAAGTTGACATTTTAACATATATCAATGGAACAAAAAAAATTTGATTTAAATTCCTTTATAGGAATGCTTTTATTAGGAGGAATTATGCTTTGGTGGATGAACACTCAAAAGCCTGAAGAAACTCCTGAGGCAACTACCCAAACAGAGCAAACTACAGATGCTACAACCAACACTCAAAACAGTTTATCGGATAACGTAGTAACAAACGACTCGTTACAACAAATTGCTTTACAAACTAAATTTGGTGCCTTTGCATACGGAGCTTCAAAAAGCCAAGAAGGAAATACAACACTTGAAAACGATCTTGTAAAGTTAACTATCGACAATAAAGGTGGACAAATTATTGAAGCTCTTGTTAAAAACTACAAAACGTATGATTCGTTACCTCTTTACTTGGTAAAAAATAACAATGCCTCTTTTAATATTAACTTCGGAACTACTGATAACCGAATTTTAAATACTAAAGACTTACTATTTACTCCTACCCTAACCAAAAATGGAGATACGCAAGTACTTTCTATGAAGTTAAAGGTTTCTGAAGCAAAGTTTTTAGAATACCGCTACGAAATGAAAAAAGGGGATTACCGTGTAGGTTTTGCCGTTCGTTCACAAGGATTGAGTAATACTATTAATAGTTCTCAAGAAATAAATTTAGATTGGAGTTTAAAAGGTTTTAGACACGAAAAGAGTTTAAAAACCGAAAATATGTACTCTTACTACTATTATAAAGCTGATGATGAAGTAGATTACTTACAAATGAATGATGATGATGTAGTAAGTGATATTGATTGGGTTGCTTATAAACAACACTTCTTCTCTTCTATTTTAACATCTGATACACCATTTAGCAATGCTACTTTAAAATCTGTTGACTTTGCAGGTGAAGATAAAGACAGCGTATACACTAAAACCTACGGATTAAAAACTCCATTAGCTTTAACAAATGGAGAGTTAAACTATAATATGCAATGGTTTTATGGACCTACAGATTATAATTTATTAAAATCTTACGAAGGAACTAGTTTAGACGAAATCGCTGATTTAGGTTGGGGTATTTTTGGTTTCTTAAACCGTACGATATTCTACCCTGTATTCAACATGTTAAAAGGTTTTATTGGTAACTTCGGGTTAATTATCATTTTGATGACAATTGTGGTACGTATAATCATGTCTCCTGTATTATACAAATCGTACCTATCAAGTGCTAAAATGAAAGTGATTCGTCCAGAAATGGAAGAAATCAATAAAAAGTATCCTGGTAAAGAAAACGCTATGAAGCGTCAGCAAGAAATTATGGCAGTACAGCGAAAAGCGGGAGTAAGTATGATGTCGGGTTGTATCCCTGCCTTAATGCAAATGCCTGTGTTCTTTGCGCTCTTTAAGTTTTTCCCTACCAACATTGACTTTCGTCAAAAGAGTTTTTTATGGGCAAACGACTTATCTTCTTATGATACTATTTTTAAATTACCGTTTAAAATTCCTTTTTATGGAGACCATGTAAGTTTATTCCCAATTTTAGCTTCTGTAGCCATTTTCTTCTATATGAAAATGAACCAAAGTCAGCAAGCTAATATGCAAGCACCTACTCAAGAAGGAATGCCTGACATGAGTAAGATGATGAAATGGATGATTTACTTCTCTCCTATTATGATGTTATTCTTCTTTAACAACTATGCAAGTGGATTGAGTTTATACTACTTTATTTCGAACTTACTTACCATTATTATCATGTTTGTTATTAAGAACTATGTAATTGATGAGGATAAAATTCATGCTAAAATTGAAGAAAATAAAAAGAAGCCTGTTAAAAAGAGTAAATTCCGTGAGCGTTTAGACGCTGCCATGAAACAAGCTCAAGAACAGCAGGCTGCACAACAACGTGCTAAGAAAAAATAATGACCAACAATCTTGGTAAATTATCTTAAAAACCGACTTTTTCACATTAAAAAAGTCGGTTTTTCTTTTTCAGTCTGTCTTCTACTTTTGAGTATTGAAATTAACTTTTTACTCTAATTCCCAAAAACTTTATAAACCTTCCTTTTTCATTTCACACTTTTCACTTTTCACTTTTCATTTTTCACTTTTCAAACTTTACTACACAAATCTTATTTAACATTCTTTTAACTAAACCCCATTAAACCTTTAGGGAAATTTGCGGTCAAACAAGCTTTATAAATCAACATAATGAAGAAAATTACACTACTTATTATTTTACTAATTAGTTTTACAGCTGTAGCACAGCGTACCCCATCTAAAGTTACCCTAACAGGAAAAGTTTTAGAAACAAATTCTAAGCAACCTTTAGAGTATGCTACTTTAGTGCTTACCAATACTAGCACTCAACAAGTTATTGGAGGAGTAACCAATGCTAATGGGAGCTTTTCAATAGACGCTTCTTCTGGTACCTATGATATAAAAGTTGAATTTATTGGCTTTAAGACTAAGAACTTAGGAAACCACAACTTAACAGAAAATAAAAGCCTAGGAACTATTTTACTATCTGAAGATGCTGAAACATTAGACGAAGTTGAAATTATTGCTGAAAAATCTACCGTTGAAATTCGTTTAGATAAAAAAATATACAACGTTGGAAAAGATATGACAGTGAAAGGCGGAAATGCCTCTGACGTTTTAGATAATGTACCCTCAGTAAATGTCGATGCAGAAGGAGCTGTAAGCTTGAGAGGTAACGAAAACGTGCGTATTTTAATCGATGGTAAGCCTTCTGCTTTGGTAGGACTAAGTGGTACAGATGCTTTACGTAACTTACCTGCCGATGCAATTGAGAAAGTTGAAGTTATTACTTCTCCTTCGGCCCGTTATGATGCTGAAGGTACTGCAGGTATTTTAAATATTATTCTTAGAAAAGGAAAAATAAGAGGATTTAATGGATCGCTTAACTTTTCAGTAGGTAACCCTGATTTGTATAGCCTAAGTAGTAACATTAATTACCGCACAAGAAAATTCAATCTTTTTTCTAATTTAGGATACTCTTACAGAAAAGGCCCTGGAAATGCATTTAGCGACTTTACCTATTTAACCGATGGAGCTATAGATAGTTTAAGCATTGAAAAGAGAGACTATGACCGAAAAAACAAAAGTTTTAACGGTTCTTTTGGTATGGAATACTACCTGAATGACAAGAGTTCTCTTACTGGAACCATTTTTTATAGAAATAATGACGGTAAAGATATTGCCACAAACAATACAGATGTTTTTTCTCCTGCGAACGATCCTATAAGAAGCTTAAAGAGAGTAGAAACTGAAACCGAAGATGATATTGACACTCAATATTCGTTAAACTATACCAATAATATTGATGACAAAGGTCAAAAATTAATTATTGACTTACAGTATAGCGAAAACGAAGAAGATGAACTTGCTAATATTACGAACAACAATATTTTAGCTGAACAAAATAGTCAAGTTACCAAATCTAAAAACAGGTTATTACAAATAGACTATGTACTTCCTTTAGGAGAGAAAAGTCAATTAGAATTAGGTCATAAAGCAGATTTACAGGATTTAACTTCTGATTTTAGAGTTCGCGATGAAAACGGGCAACCTTTTGATTTCGATCCATCTAATGCGATTGATTTTAAACAATATATCTACGCTTATTACGCCCAATACGGTAGTAAAATAGATAAATTCTCATACCTATTAGGATTACGTGCAGAATATACTGATGTTGATTTAACAGTATTAAATACGGGTGAGTTTTCTGATAAAAACTATACTGAATGGTTCCCTACTGTGAACTTAGGATATGAATTTAGTGAAACAGATAACTTAACTTTAGGGTATGCTCGTAGATTACGAAGACCTCGTCATTGGTTTTTAAACCCATTCGAAACACGTAGTTCAGATACGTATGTATTTAAAGGAAATCCAGACTTAAACCCGACGTACACTAGTTCTTTCGACTTAGGATATACTACAAGAGTTAGTAAAGTAACCTTAAACTCTTCATTGTACTATCAATTTTCAACTGATTTAATCAGACCTGTTTCTAGAATTGAAACAAGAGATAAAGGAAATGTTTTTGTACGTCAGTTCTTAAACCTAAATGATGAAGATCGTTACGGATTTGAATTAACAACAAACTATAACCCAGCAAAATGGGCCCGTTTATCAGCAACTTTTAACTATTTTAAGTTTAGAACAGATGCTTTCAACTACACTTATTCTTATACTAATCCTATCAATGGTGATCTAGTAACCGAAACTGAGTCTTTACCTGAAGTAAATAGTAGCAGTTGGTTTGCTCGTTTTAACTCTAGAATTACTTTACCTGCGAAAATAGATTGGCAAACACGTATTATGTATCGAGGACCACAAGATGATGCACAAGGTAGTAGAGAAGGTATTTTTGTTACCAACTTAGCATTTAGCAAAGATATATTTAAAGACAAAGCTTCCTTGGTGTTGAATGTTAGTGATTTATTTAATCAACGTAAAAGAAAAAGCTATACAAATACTTCAAGAGTAATGTCATATCAAGAATTTCAATGGAGAGAACGCCAAATTACCTTAAGCTTTACGTACCGTTTTAACCAAAAGAAAAAACGTGAACGTTCAGAACGTAATGGTGATTTCGACGGAGGCGGTGAAGGATTTTAATGTCTCATACTACAAATTATTAAAAAGAGCACTTGTTGATGTAAACAAGTGCTCTTTTTTGCGTTAGGGATTGAAGCAAGTTACCATGTAACGCGCAAAGCCCGTCCCCTTTGGGGGAACGCCCAAGATAAAAACATAAAAAAAACCACGCCTATTAGCGTGGTTCTATAATATATTATAATAAAAAGCTTACTTACCTTCTTCTGCAGCTTTTTTTGCTTCTCTTTTTAACTTCATGTTTTCCCAGATAGTTCCACCAATCCAGTAAGGAACTACAAATGTTAATAAGAAAATTAACAGCCAAAATCCAGCTGTAAAAATAAACATGAATAATACCAATCCTGAGAATTCTGAAAAATCTAACATTTGTTTCTTATTAATAATTGTTATGCCACAAAATTATAACTATTTTTCTTTTTCTCCAATAAAATCTGATAAAAATCACTATTAAAAACTATTAGAATTTGTAATTTTGAACATCAATAATTTATAGCCTTTTAAATCATTTAAAATGACAAAATACAGAATCGAAAAAGATACGATGGGACAAGTAGAAGTTCCTGCTGATAAATATTGGGGAGCACAAACCGAGCGTTCTCGTAACAACTTTAAAATTGGTCCTGCTGCCTCTATGCCATTAGAAGTGGTATACGGATTTGCGTACTTAAAAAAAGCAGCAGCTTACACTAACGCTGAGTTGGGTGTATTAGCAACTGAAAAACGTGATTTAATCGCACAAGTATGTGATGAAATTTTGGCTGGAAAGCACGACGACCAATTCCCGTTAGTAATCTGGCAAACAGGTTCTGGTACACAGTCGAACATGAATGTAAACGAGGTTATTGCGAACCGTGCGCACGAAATTGCAGGAAATATAATTGGTGAAGGAGAAAAAACAATCCAACCAAACGACGATGTAAACAAATCGCAATCGTCTAACGATACCTTCCCTACTGGTATGCACATTGCAGCTTACAAAAAAGTTGTAGAAGTAACGATTCCTGGAGTAGAACAATTACGCGATACCTTACAAGCTAAAGCAGAAGCTTTTAAAGATGTAGTTAAAATTGGACGTACACACTTAATGGATGCTACTCCCCTAACCTTAGGTCAAGAGTTTTCTGGATATGTAGCACAATTAAACTTCGGATTAAATGCTTTAAAAAATACGTTGGCACACTTAGCTCAATTAGCGTTAGGAGGAACTGCTGTTGGAACAGGATTAAACACGCCTGCTGGTTACGATGTATTAGTGGCTAAATATATTGCTGAGTTTACAGGATTACCTTTTGTAACTGCTGAAAATAAATTTGAAGCTTTGGCTGCACACGATGCGTTAGTTGAAACACATGGAGCCTTAAAACAATTAGCGGTTTCATTAAATAAAATTGCTAACGATATTCGTTTAATGGCGTCTGGACCACGTTCTGGAATTGGAGAAATTATTATTCCTGCAAACGAACCAGGTTCTTCTATCATGCCAGGAAAAGTAAACCCGACACAAGCAGAAGCTATGACTATGGTTTGTGCACAAGTTATGGGGAACGATGTTGCGGTAACTGTAGGTGGTACACAAGGTCACTACGAATTAAACGTTTTTAAACCTATGATGGCAGCGAATGTATTACAATCGGCTCAATTAATTGGAGATGCTTGTGTATCGTTTGATGTAAACTGTGCTGCTGGTATTGAGCCTAACCAAACAAGAATTACTGAGTTACTAAACAACTCACTAATGTTAGTTACAGCGTTAAACACTAAAATTGGATACTACAAAGCTGCTGAAATTGCCAATACAGCGCATGCTAACGGAACTACGTTAAAAGAAGAAGCAGTACGTTTAGGGTATGTAACTCCAGAACAATATGACGAATGGGTAAAACCAGAGGACATGATTGGAAGTTTAAAATAAGCTAAACTTACTCATAGATATTAAAAAAACCACAACGCTTGTTGTGGTTTTTAATTTTATAACTATTTTATTTTTTCTTCCAACTTAGAGACTCTCTCTAACAAAGATTTTAATAACTTATTTTCCTTCTCTAATTTTTCAATTTTAGAATTTTGTTTCTTTAGTTCTTTAATTTCTTTTTCTTGTTGAATGGTATACAATGTCAACTCTTCAATCTTTTGTAATAGTTTAGCATCCATCTCCCCTAAAAAGAAACCATTTTTCTCAACTTCTTTCGCGCTGGGAATGTCTTGTAAATGTCCTTTTTCTTTGATGTGTTTTTCTACATTTTCCAAAGTTGGCAATTCATAGTTTTTCTCAAACACAAAATCGGCCCAATTAGCATAGGTAGCAACTTTTACCTCGGTCGCTACTACTTTTCCATCAACTCCTAACTTAAACCCTTTAGTATCTGATGTCCCAATTCCTACGTTACCGGTACTTCTTACTATACTAATAGCATTGTAATCATTACTTAAATCTGCTGTGTTAATATTATTGACACCTATATTCAATACATTTTTTGTTCCATCATAATTAATAAAAGCACCTTGATAATTAACTTCTCCAAAACGAATATATCTAGAAGTGTTTACTCCATAAATTCTAATATTCCCTTCTTTTACCTCTAGTTTTTCAGAAGGACTTGTCGTTCCAATTCCTACATTTCCATTAGGGTTTATCCTAACCTTTTCAGTATTCATCCATGAAAAAGTGATAGGACCTTGATAATCATTCGTTTTTTGATTAAAATTTAAAGCATAACCTCCAGATTGATATTCTTTAGCTACCATCTCCCAATCTCTTCCATTTACAACACCTAAGTTTATAGTTGCAGAATTAGCATTAGTAGTCCCTCCAAGAATTCTAAAAGTAACTGGAGTATTATCTCCGAAAACATGCAATTTAGCACTAGGATTTCTTGTTCCAATCCCCACATTACCATTATCATGAAAATTAATATTATCGACCCAAGTACTAGAAAAATCATTTTGTATCACTAATGAACTTCCATATCTTGCTATTCTATTGTTAGCCTTTGAGAGAGGGTTTGTATCATAAATTCCTAAACTTGCTCCGTTTTTTGACAAAGTAAGAGTTTCATTAGGGACAAGTGTTCCAACACCTATATTACCATTATTCTCTACTGTAAATTGAACATTTTGATTTGGGGTTTCTGTACCACTTGACAATCTTAAAATAGGTTGAACATTATCTACCTGATTAATATATACAGCAGCCCCACCTCCATTTCTAATAAAATGATTATAATCTGTATTAGTTGCTGGATTTTTATAAGTTTGCGCATCAATCTTTAAACACATCCCTATCATTGCTATCACCGCAATTTTAATTTTTGTTTTCATACTCAATTAATTTAATTTTTAGTTTTCAATAAATTTTTAACTAAAGTTTTTAACTCCTCTAGCTCCTTTTGTTGTTTATTAACTTTAGAATTTTGTTTCTTTAATTCTTTTATCTCTTTTTCTTGCTGAATCGTATACAATGTCAACTCTTCTATCTTTTGTAATAGTTTTGCATCCATTTCTCCTAAGTAAAAACCATTTTTTTCTACCTCTTCAGCACTTGGTATATCTTTTAAATGTCCTTTTTCTTCAATATGTTTTTCTACATTCTCTAAACTTGGTAGCTTATAGCTTTTCTCAAACACAAAATCTGACCAGCCACTTCCTTCAACTTTAATTTCTCGTGCTCCTATGGAACCTTCTACTGCTAGTTTATGAGAACCTGTAATCGTTGTACCTACGCCTATTTTACCATTAGTATTAATTACAAAATCATTTTCATTACTAACTTGAAGCTTCAAAACTTGAGGTGCATTATCTAATTTCCTACTGTATATAATATTTCTATTAGTCACTGCTCCCATAACTATTTTAGAATCCCCTACAGTATTTTCTATTGTACTATACATTGAAGAATTTCCTTTAATATGTAATTTTGACTCAGGAGTATTTGTTCCTATTCCTACATTACCATTATCTGCTATACGCATTTTCTCAGATAGAGTATTATACCCATTAGAAGTATTAAATACAATGTTTGAATAATCAAATGGTGCTATTACAGATTTTCTTGTTTTAACACCAATAGAAGCCATTGGTGAAGTTGTTGTGTAAAGATTTATAAACTTAAGTTGACTAATATAACTGTCATTTTTTTCCTCTGATCCAGTTATAGAAATATTTCCTCTAACGTCTAATTTAGCATTTGGACTTATCGTTCCTATCCCTATTTTACCTTCTTTATAAATAAAATATGGTTTTGCTCCATTCTCTGTCATAACTTTTTCTTGAGCTTTCGTCCCTAACCCCAACCCTATCATTGCTATCACAGCAATTTTAATTTTTGTTTTCATACTCAATTAATTTAATTTTTAGTTTTCAATAAATTTTTAACTAAAGTTTTTAACTCCTCTAGCTCCTTTTGTTGTTTGTTAATTTTAGAATTTTGTTTCTTTAGTTCTTTAATTTCTTTTTCTTGTTGAATGGTATACAATGTCAACTCTTCAATCTTTTGTAATAGTTTAGCATCCATTTCACCTAAATAAAAACCATTTTTCTCAACTTCTTTCGCACTGGGAATGTCTTGTAAATGTCCTTTTTCTTTGATGTGTTGTTCTACATTCTCTAAACTTGGTAGCTTATAGCTTTTTTCAAATACAAAATCTGACCAATTAGCGTAAGTAGCTATTTTTACTTCTGTTGCTGCTACTTTTCCATTTACTCCAAGTTTAAACCCTTTAGTATCAGTTGTTCCAATTCCTATGTTACCTGTACTTTCAGATGTATATAAAAGTACTCTCTTATTTTTTTGATCCCATATCCCTGTATAACCTGTTCCGGTTCCATTTGTCCATATATAACTATCAGAGCCCGACATTTTTAAATCTCCCGTTATTGTGATATTTCCATTAACTTCCAACTTTTCAGAAGGATTTACTGTTCCAATTCCTGTATTTCCATTTGGTTTAATATACAAGCCTAATCCAGAACTATAAGGAGATACACCGTGAGCCATATAATAATATTTAATCGTACTTTCTCCTGATCCTAGAAGGCCTATTCCTCCTATCCTTGTAGACTTGTCAGTAGCCATATTGTTTATACCTCTCGCCCAACCTCCTGTAGTAATAGGCGTATTTATATTAATGGAACTACCATCCAAAGTTAAATTTCCTGTAGAAGAATTATTACCATTAGAATTCCATTGGGCTTCCACGCTTGTAAACGCACTTATCATAACAATGACAGCAATTTTAATTTTCATATTTTTTTTAGATTAAAGCACAAATCTAAAAAGATTTAAGCAAGTAACTTTAAATCCAAAGAAATTTTACTTTTTAATAAATTTCTCTTTTATATACAGTTTTTTGACTTTCTACACGAAATAACAACCACTTTAAAAATAGCTGTTCTCTTTAAATAGAGCTTCCTCCTCAGTTACCTCTCAATATACTTTCTCAATCAAAGCATATTTTTATTTTAGTAACCTTTAGCTTTTTTTTCAAATATCACTACCCAATACTCAATACCAACAACTAATACTCGAAAACCTAACGCTTAAGAATTTCTTAAAACCAACTCTAACTTATATTCCTTATTTTTAAAGATATATAATGTCAAACTAAAACTAACCAAAAAATGACAAACCCCTCACAAAATCAATCTTCATCATGCTGGAACTGCGATGGAGACATTACCCAAGTTACACAACGTTTAAAAGAAATGTTTGTGGAAATGGGACAAAAAACCCGTATTGAAAACGGACAACAACCTGCCGAGAGAGCGGTATTTAGGAAACAACACGGTATTGCATACGGTCGTTTTGTTGTAAACAAAGACATCGAAGAACAATTCAAAATCGGAATTTTTGCCGGTGACGCTTACGAATGTGCTGTTCGTTTTTCAAGTGATACGGGACCCACTTCTCCCGATTTACATTCTACCCTAGGAGTCGGTTTAAAACTCTTCGGTGTGGAAGGTCCTAAACTATTAGGAGATGGTACCAATGCCGATTTTATCTTTCAAAACATCGACCGTTTCTTTGCTCGTGATGCACAACAGATGTGTAGTTTCACCACTGCTGGTGTTATTGACCGTGATTACGACTCGTACATAGCCAAACACCCTGAATTAGCGAGTATTTTACAGGCGATGACCAAAGAAGAAGCTAGTGTATTAAGTGCTAGTTACTGGGCAATTCTTCCTTTTAAATTAGGTGATTCACAAATTGTAAAATATCGTTTAGTTCCTGAAGACACTTATAAAGGAACGCCTTTTAACGATACCAATTACCTAGGTATTGATTTACAACAACGCTTATTAACCAAAGAAGCAACCTTCCGTTTCGAAATACAATTGCGTACCAATGATGCTACTATGCCGTTAGATGATGCACAGGTAGTGTGGAGTACGGAAGAAAGTCCGTATATATGTATTGCAAAATTACATTTACCTCAACAAGATGTAGCTAGTATTGGTCAAGCCGAGTTTGGAAGCAACTTAGCCTTTAATATTTGGAGAACCTTACCGCAACACGAACCTTTAGGATCTATTGCGCAAGCAAGAAAAGTAGTATATGCGGCAAGTGCCGAAGCACGTCATCAAGCCAACGGACAACAACTACAAGAACCTAAAGAAATCAATCCACAGTTTGAGGGTAACACCGATGAAAATAGCGACTGTATCGTAAAAGCAGGGATTTATCCTCCTATTGGTGTCATGCGTGTAGGAAATAGCGAACACGAATACTTTATTGGCCCACTAGTTGACAATCCTGAACCACAAACCGACCCATATGCATATCGTGATAAAACTGGTGCCTTAAAAAGACAAGCGGCACAATTTAGAATCTACGGATTCAATGCAGCTGGAAAAGCGGTAAAGGAATTAACGGCTGAAAATGCCAAAATTACGTGGCATAGTCATTTAGCCAATCAAAAATCGTCTTGGTATCAGTTTAACATTGCCTTAGATATTCCTGAAGCAGCTGATATGCCTCCTTCTATGTTACGCAATATTGATGTAAAAGACCGTAACTCTTTATTAATTGATGGTGGTGCAAAATCTATTACCGGAACCAATGTTACCGAAGGCCCTTTCTTTGAGGGGGAATTCTTCTCTAAAAAAGTATACTTAGGTGAAATGCGTACCGATGAAAAAGGACGTTTAGTGATGTTAGGCGGACACGGAAAATCGGAAAATATCAATGGTGATATCGCCATTACGTTTGCCAATAACGAAGGATGGCATGACGATATTTCGGATGGTCCTGTTACTGCGGAAGTTGAATACGAAGGAACAAAATTAAAAGTAGATCCAGCTTGGGTTATTTGTGCTCCACCAGATTATGCACCGATGCAAAAATCGGTACGTACGATGTGGGATTTAATGCGCGATGTGGCTGTAAAATCTAAAATGTTGGTGCGTCCTGTAAGACCATCGTTTACCAAGGATATTTTACCAATTTTCCAACGCATGACCGATTTACAATGGGTAAATGCTGGTTTTGCTGGAGCTTTTGGTTTTGGAGGTCAGTTTGATTATACCACTAACGAGTGGATAAAACGATTAGGAAATCCGTCGCCTGCCTATATGGAAATGCGAAGAACGATTTCTAACAACTTCCGTCGTTTTGATGTATCGGGAGCAGAAGCACCTCAACTATGGCCTTGGCTATATGGTGATGCAATCAGCATTCCTTCTACGGGGTCTGTTCGACAACATGCTACCTTATCAGACTTACAATTAGAGTTTTTAGATCAATGGGTACAAGGTGATTTCGATGCTGATTATGTGGATATGACTGGATGTCCCCACGTTCCTAAACCGCCTACCATTGACGAACTTCCAGTTTCAGAACAACCAGATATGCTCACCAAAGCTGCCATGGAGTTTTGTTTGGCAGATGCTTTCCACCCAGGTTGTGAAATGACGTGGCCTATGCGTTCTTCTGGTATGTACATGGCTCCTTTTAGAATTAAACATGCACCTAAAACACCGCCTGTTAATACTACGTATTATGGTCCAATGATGAATAATGATACATTACCATTGGCAAAAGGGCCTATTTTAGGCGGACAAGTAGCTGGGGGTATCACGCGTTGGATGGCAATTCCTTGGCAAACAGATACGGCAAGTTGTAGAGACGGATACACTAGTGAATACGATCCGTATTTACCAACATTTTGGCCTGCGAGAGTACCAAACAACGTTTTAAATGAAGAACGTTATAAAGAAACAATGGATACGAATTTATCAGAGGAAACCCGAATTCAAGCCTTTAATTTCCGTTCCGATTGGTTAGACAACCTTCCCTTAGATGGTGAAGCACCAACCTATACGAATCAAATTAATAGCATGATTAAGTATTTTGATAAGCTAGCCGTGGTTCAAAAGCGCCCAGGAGTTCAGCATGATCCAAATTTCCCTGAAGAAATGCAAGTGGGTATTACTCCTACTCCAGAACAAGAGGCAGCATTATTAAACGCTACCATACAAGAATTACAAGGTGTTTTAACCGCTAAACATGCGTTAAAGAAAGGACTTCAAAATACAATAGATGCAGCCGTAGATAAACTATCACACGATAATTTATTAAACGAGCAGTTGGTATTGGAAGATGCACAACGTAGTTTATTAAGCTTAACGGAAGATGAACTAGCAAAAGACTTTAAAGCAACACCCAATGTTATTAAAACCATACATTTAATTGCTGCTAAGTTACATCATATGAAACAGTCTGATTCACATCAAGAAGCAGCTCCTAAAAGAGTGGAAGTTGGTATTCCTGAGAAGATGACACGTTTTTCAAGATATATTCCTAAATAATATACGAATTGAAAGAATATACTAGTACTACTGACATACTAATTATAGGTGGTGGCATTGCAGGTTGCATTGCCGCCATTTCTTTAGTTAATCATTATAATGTTACCTTGCTAGATAAACTAGTGGAACCTGTTGATAGAATTGGAGAATCGCTAGCGCCTGCTGCACAACGAATTTTAAAAGAGTTAGATTTATTAGAAAATGAATCGGATGCTGTAAAACAAACCATATTTCGTAATAATTTAGGAATGCAATCCTATTGGGGAAGCAATCAACTTCAAATTGTCGATCATTTAAGAAACCCAGATGGCTTCTCTAGAAGCTTGGATAGAAAAGAGTTTGAAATTTACCTAAGAAAGGTTGCTATTGAAAGAGGTGTTGACTGTATTTGGGGAACACGTCTTTCTAATAGCTCTTATGAAGATAATTACTGGAAAGTAACCACAAAGTCTGATGATTTAAAAAACAGAATCACACATACTATTCAGGCAAAATTCGTAATTGACGCCACTGGTAGGCAATCGCATTTCACCAAAAGCTTAGGTATTCAACGTACATCGTATGATAAGTTAATATCTTGCTGGATAAGCTTACCCAATACTCAAGAAAATACTATGAGCACCATTGCTGCTGATGAATTAGGTTGGTGGTATAGTGCTGTAGTTCCCGATAACAAAAGGGTCATCGCCTTTCAAACGGATGCTGATTTAGTAGATAGAAACACCTTTAAGCATGTAAATACATTTTTATCCTTTGCCAAACAACACAAACTCATTCAGCCTTTAATTGACGGTAACGAAACTACTGTTAACTTCCATGGTACGGTAAGTGCCAATTCTACTCGTTTAGAACAGGTAGCTGGCAAACAATGGATTGCTTTAGGCGACGCTGCTATGAGTTTTGACCCACTTTCTTCTCAAGGTATGTTTAATGCTATGGCAAATGCTATGCAGCTTCAAAAGCTACTTATTAACTATGATTTTATTAAGGACTTGAACTCCACTAAAGAGGAACACTTCAATAGATTGTATAAAAATCAACTACAACAAGTTTGGAATCATTATCTAAAGCATAAAAACTTTTTCTACAGTACTGAAACGAGGTGGAAAGAGGCTACTTTTTGGAAAAGACGCAGTAGTTATTAACTGTTAATTTCCTAATTTTAGAACTAAGAAAAAAGCCCACTTCGCTGTTAGAACAAAGATTTAACTGTTTGTTTTTAGCTCCCCTACACCTTTTGGTTTCCAATCGTTATTTTCTAGGTAAAACATATTAACAACTAACAACTAACAACTAACAACTAACAAAAATAAAACCTCCCTAGTAATGAAACAAACTAGAGAGGCTTCTGTAAAGTCAATCTTAAAAACTTTACTTTAAGCTGTTTTTTATAAAGTCTTCTACTTCTTGCTTCGCTTTAATAGCTTCAACTTCATTAAATGTTTTTCCTTCTCCTCTTAATAAGTAGGCGTTAAACACATGACTTATATACAATGGTGATTTATTATTAGTTGAAAAGTTTACCGCGTTATGACAACTAAAGCAGTTTGCTAAATTGCCTGCTTCAATATCTTTTAAACTACTTTTAAAAGTTTGTGTGTATGTTTCCATAGTAACATTAGCACAGTTTACTGATCCTCTTGCTACCGAAGTACTATCTGGTGTTGCGTTTCCTATATTTCCGCCTAAACTATTTATTTTAGCAGTTTGCTGTTCTGGCGTCATTCCATCAGTATCAATCCATAGAGAACCATTATAAAAATAGTTTTTCCATACGTCGGTTAAGTTTTCTTTTACACAAGTATTAAGGTTGTCTATATTATCAAAGTTTACAGGTTCTTCTTGACTTGTCTTCATAAAGTTTCCTACACTATCTCTTGGAACTCCATACTTAAATAAATCGTACGCCTTATACGGTAACTTTGCACTACCATTACTCCACACAATACCGTCAATTCCCGTAGTAGTTCCTTCAGCAAATAATAATTTATTGGTAGATGAAGATGCGTTATCATCTTTCCAGTTATAGTTTGGCGCTAAATCGTCATGTTCAAACGTAGCCCAAATAAATTCTGGATGATTCTCTACAATACCTACAACATGCATTCCTAATAAAGCTACCTCAGTATTCGTATATGTTTCTCCATCTCTACTTAAAGCCGCTACTGTAGTATAATAATTACCTATCTCTTCTTCAGCAATTGCAGTTACTGGTGTCCATGATACTTTTAACTCTAAAGAGCCTACTGGAAAAGATGCCTGGTTATTTCCACTTAAAGTTCCGTTAACTATAGAGTCTCTATACTTTCTTGATGACTCCTTCATCGTAGGGCTTACGTGAATTGAGTAAAACACGGTTTCTGAAACTCCATCTTCGTTATACGCAGGGTTTGTTTTTAACGTTCCTCCCGATCCTGCCTGAG
The DNA here is from genome assembly GCF_048269885.1 of Tenacibaculum sp. NCBI lineage: Bacteria > Pseudomonadati > Bacteroidota > Flavobacteriia > Flavobacteriales > Flavobacteriaceae > Tenacibaculum > Tenacibaculum sp. Next base: position 47,756 of record NZ_JBLWTZ010000019.1, read on the forward strand.
CAGTATCTATTAAAACCAAAGCAGCTCCTTCTTTTTGCTTTACATCTTGCATATGAGCCGTTACTTGATGCATTTCCTTTGGGTTTAAAAACAATGGTATTTTTACCTTTAACTTTATCGGCGTAGGCTCACCTCGTGTTATGATAGGTAATAACACAACTTCTTCAGTTGGTTTTGTAAGCCATAAAAACTTTTGCCAAGACCATTGGTGAAAAATTGCATTGGTTGTGCTCGATACATCAAACGGACTTCCTTTTCCTTCTTCAGGGGCAGGGGTTTGTGTGTGAGGGAACCAATCACTTTCACATAAACTTTCGGTGGCTGTTTTGTTGTAAGCTACTTTTGCTACTTCCTCTACAGTGTCATTCTCTTTCTTCTTCTTTTTACAAGAATTAAAAAATACAACACTCATTACAAGCATTGCATTTAAAATAAGTTTGATTGTTAATTTCATGATTGATTAGTTTTTGATAATAGTTACAAATTAGGGAATATTATTCGTGTCTGTTAAAAAAGAAGTCATAAACACTTAAATTACAGTTATAAAAAGCTGTTTTTTAATACCAAGTGTAAGTATTCGCAATACACAAATCTTAAAAAGGAGTTTATTTAGTAAATTGAACCAAAGAAAAGGCGTAATTTTGTAACCCTTTTTTTGATAAAAATGTAACAATGAATACACACGAAGAATATATGAGTGAAGCTGTAAAAGCAGCTTTAAAAGGAATGCAAAATAACGAAGGAGGTCCTTTTGGTTGCATTGTAGTAAAAGATGGTAAAGTTATAGGACGCGGAAACAACAAAGTTACCTCTACCAACGACCCAACAGCACACGCAGAAGTAACTGCGATTCGTGATGCTTGTAAAAATATAGGTTCTTTTCAGTTAGATGGATGTGTGGTGTATACCTCTTGCGAACCTTGCCCTATGTGTTTAGGAGCTATTTACTGGGCGCGTCCTGATAAAGTTTTTTACGGAAGTAATCAGCAAGACGCTGCTAATATTGGTTTTGATGATGAATTTATATACAAAGAAATTCCGTTACCATACGAAAAGAGAAGTATTCCGTTTGAGCAAATAGGACGTGATATTGCTTTAGAACCTTTTCAGAAATGGTCTGAAAAAGAAGATAAAATTGAGTATTAAAGTTAATACCCTCTAGACAAACCTCGAGGCTATGATACCCAAAAATCCCTTTGTAAAAACTACAAAGGGATTCTTTTTTATTGAAAAAAAATAAAGCAACAAGGAGTTACCTTACTAAAACTAGTAATATCAATAAAAACACTCATATCTATACTCCCCGCTTCTTGGTTCTTAACTTTATTTCTATTAATTTCATTTTTCTTATGAAAGAAGCCTTAATCACATCAATTTCAAAATACATCAAGTTAACTTCAGAAGAAGAGAGTATCGTTAAAAGCTTTTGGACTGAAAAGACTCTTGAAAAAGGAGCATACCTTCTAAGAAACGGTGAGGTATGTAGAACCGATAATTTTGTAATTAACGGAACTCTTAAAGCCTTTTATATAAACGCTGCTACTGGAACTGAAGAAGTATTATACTTTGCCATAGAAAACTGGTGGGCAACTGATATTGATAGCTTTCAAAAGCAACAACCTTCTATTTACAATATTCAAGCAATAGAAAAAACCAACTTGTTACAAATACGCTATGATTCTTTTCAGGAAATGCTAAAGCAAGTACCTAAATTGGAGCGTTTTTTTAGAATTATACTCGAAAACTATCTTGGTAGCTTGCAAAGAAGAATTATTCACAACAATGTGTATGATGCAGAACAACGATATGTTGATTTTATAAAAGACTACCCCAAAATAGCAGACAAAGTTCCTCAATACTTAATTGCTTCGTACTTAGGTGTAACTCCTGAGTTTTTAAGTAGAGTTCGTAAAAAACACAAGCCATCTTAAACTAGGTCAATTTTTTTCATTTCTTATACAACGACCTTTGCCATATCATGTAAACTATATTAAGATATGAACAAAGTACTTATTATCAATGCTAGTGTAAGAAACCAAAAATCGCACAGCAGAAAACTAACACAACTTTTTGTAGATAACTGGCAACAAAAGCATCCTGACGATCCATTTTCGTACCGAGAAGTTGGATTAAAAGAAATACCTCACATTGACGAAAAATGGATTGCTAGTGCCTTTATGAAACCTGAAGAAAGAACCGCAGAAAATCAATCAGGAGTTGCTTTGAGCAATGACCTAATTAAAGAATTTAAAGAACACGATGTATATGTTCTTGGTACGCCTATGTACAATTGGTCTATACCTAGCGGATTAAAAGCTTACATCGATCAGCTTATGAGAATTAATGAGACATGGAAATTCCGCTCAGGAACACCCGATGGTGATTATGTAGGTCTTTTAAAAAACAAAAAAATGTTTATTCTATCTAGCCGAGGCGATACTGGCTATGGTGAAAATGAAAAAAACGAACATATGAACTTCCAAACAACCTATTTAAAGTTTGTTTTTGGAATTATGGGGATTAAAGATATTACCATCATTTCTTTAGATAATGAGGAGTTTGGAGGAGCTATTTTTGAAAACTCTAAAAAGAAGATATATCAAGAAATTGAAGCTATTTAACCCACTATTAAAATGCTATTTACATTTATCTAAACAGCATTTTTTTTATAGTCTCTTTATATCCCACAGCAGCTAACAAACATTTTTCTACACACGCACCTATTTTTATCTTTTTTACTTGTTTGGTGTTACTCCCCTTAGAGATAAGATGTTTTACCCATAAAAGTGGCATCCTTTCTTCTGTTTATTTTTTATATTTGGATGAGTGAAATTGCTATGGTTTCCTTTTTTAATTTCCCTTACTAAAAACACAGTAATAAAAGAACAATAAAGGTACTCTTATACTTTACTTTTTGGTTGTATAACGACGTATTTTATACATATATAAACAAATTATAAGCCATAAAAGAAAACAAATTAAAAACAATTATAAATTTAAATTATTATGAAAACAACAATCAAAATAGCTGTCATAGCTATGATGAATATGAGCATAGGAATGAGAGCTCAAACTACTGAATATCCAATAAAACAAGAAACTCAAAAAATAAATAATAGTCCTTGGTATGGTTTAGGTCAAAGTAATGTTACATTTCCTAGTACAACTTATTCTGCTATGCAACTAGCTGGATATTATGGAATTTTATTAAAAACAGGAATAGGAAATTTTGCCTTTGACTATCATGGTAATCTTGGAATTGGAACAATAAATCCTAGTGAAAAATTAGAGCTTTATGATTCAACTACATCTCCTTCAATTATTTCATTAAAAAGTATTAGAAATGATGCACAATGGGTTGATGTTGGTCGATTAGTAGCTAAGCAGGGTACAAAAGAGGTTGCAAGAATAGGAATGCCTAGAGGAACAGAAACATATACAGGATTTTTGACTTTTTGGACGAAAGAAACAAATGACGATGAACTCGTTGAGAGTATGAGAATTCATGCAAACGGGAATGTAGGCATAGGAACAACTAAACCAACTGCAAAATTAGCTGTCAACGGAAAAATTCACACCAAAGAGGTTCGTGTAGATTTAAATTTATCAGATTGGGCAGATTTTGTTTTTGAAAAAGAATATAATTTACCAACATTAAAAGAAGTAGAAAACCATATCAAAGAAAAAGGACATCTTAAAGATATTCCTAGTGCTAAAGAGGTTGAACAAAATGGAATTTATCTTGGTGAAATGGATTCTAAGTTATTACAAAAAATTGAGGAGTTGACTCTATATACTATTGCACAAGAAAAAGATATTAAAGAATTGAAAAAAGCTAAATTTGAGATTGCTAAGCAACAAAAAGAAATCAACGCTCAGAAAAAAGAGATTGAAAAATTAAAAAAACAAAACTCTAGAATTAAGGATTTAGAAATTTTAGTCCAGAAACTTTTAAATACTAAAAACTAAGCGTAACGGCTTATAACAAGGTATATAAAAAATAGTAGTTTAGCACTAAAATTAAAGGTTCGTTCTTTTTTGCTATTTAAATTGAAAAGTAATAGCTTTTTTATTCTGCTACTTTTCATATACAAACCGTTGTATTTAAGACTAACAAAAACCATTAGCAAGAAGATAAAAGAAAAGGATATAAAATGAGAATAACAAATACATTCCTAATTGCATTCTTCTCTTTAAGTTTATTAAGTTGTAAAAAGTAAAGACACTTTAAACCTATTAACACAAACAACCAATTCTGTAAAAATAGACCATATAAATCTTATAATTTACTGGGGAGAAAACAGTTTCCATGCAAAAAACTGGAAACCAATAAATCAAAACAATATTTACTTATTTTTTAGAGAATAAATAATAGTAAGGCTATGTGCCACTTTAATGACACATAGCCTATGCTATTTTAAAAGTATCTTATATACTTTCTATTATACTAAAACTTAAAGAGAAAGTGTCTTTTCGGTTAATTTCTGAGCTACAAAAGGCTTCGCAAAAACAGCATTTAAGCTAGCTATAATTTCTGTATGGCTACCATTAGCCAACGGAACGCTTACGGTAGCACCTTTAAATGCTACTAAACTTTGTCCTGCCTCAGCAGATTGTTTAAAAGGTGTTTGCATAGCTGAACCATTCATAGTTCCGAAAGGACCATAAGAAGCGCCGCTTTTACCTATTAAAGTTATTTGTAACACACATTGCCAACCATACCACACACCTGTGTAACCAGAAATAGCCACGATTGGATCGTTTTGAGGAATATCTATCGTTTTAGCCACTCCACTATTTCCTCCCTGCTGTAGCAACGTAAACACACCTGTATTATTACCCTGAGTCCCCGTATTATAAGGTCCAGTTCCAGTATTTACAGTCTGAATAGCATCAAGTACATCACCCGAACGGATCGTCATTTGCGTTATGTTTGGGTTACCTGCTGCTCCAACTATCGGAGTATCATCAAATGCGTTACTTGGCAATGGGTTGGCTAACTGATTAAGAATCATAAATTGGGCTTGCTCAAACTGGAAGTTTCCAGAGTTAAAACGCCACATAAAAATATCTTGATACTCATAAGTAGCACCTTTATTAGTAAATCCATCAGAAACTCGATTCCAAACTTGTTGAGCACTAGAGTTAGGTGCTGCATTTCCGGGTTCAAATTGCGCACCATAACCAATTTTCTCTGGCGATATTCCAGCACTTATAAATTCAGATAATGGCATGCCATCATAAAACTGCGGTGATACAAAATCAAATGCGTTATTTACCGTTGGATAGTCAATCGAATTAGTTGGCCATGCAGGAGTGAACGACAAGTAATATTTTACTGGCTGCTTATCAAACACTGAGCGAATCGTAGAAAACAACGTTTTAAATTGAGATTGAGTCATGCGTGTAGACACATTACCTTCCCAGTCAACATCCAGTCCGTTCATTCCAGTCTCTTTTAAATAAGCTACCAAATTATTAGCAAAATTAGTTGCCTCTTCTTGTTCGTTTCCACCAGGTGAAAAAATAGACGCCAGTGTGTTATCTCCCGAATAGACCATCGTTGCTAAAAACTTGATATTCGGATTCACTTGGCGAGCATCCCTAAGTACATAGTTTAAATAATCTTGATTCGTAAGCCCACCTGGGTGTGATGAGTCTCCCATTTTAATGGTTGATCCTTTGGTGGCGGGAACCACTTCAAAAAAAGCAATTCCAAGTGAGGTTACACTATCGTATACTTTGTATGTAATAAGCGATTGAAAACAGCTATCAGGACTATTGTAGTTCGTTTTTGGTGGTTCATCTTCATTTAAAAAGATCCAAGCGTTAATGCCGTAGGGGAATTGAGAATTTTTCATAATATATTGTATTTAATGTTTACTAAGTTATTTTCGACAGCAGATTAAAAACCTAATCAAATACCTTATATAACTAACAATCCTTTAGGCTTTACCTGAGTACGAATGCAGTTTTTTAAGTCCCCCTACTGCACTTATTATTTTATGTCATTTGTTATTATAAAGTTGAGAAATTGATAAACACATTATAAAAAAAAGGTAGTAAACGACTGATAATCAATCACGAATACACGTATTACATGTATAAAAGAAAAAACACATAACTAACTGATGTACAATACCTTTAAAAGCATACGGCATACCATGCTAACAAACATTTTTCTACACACGCACCTATTCGTATCCCTTTATTTGTTTGGTGTTACTCTTCTTAGATACAAGATGTTGTACCTATAAAAGTGGCATCCTTTCTTCTGTTTATTTTTTTATATTTGGGAGAGTGAAATTGCTATGGCTTCTGCTTATTTTATTATTTGAGGAATTTATTAGTGATTTTATAATATCCAATGTATAAATTATCTATAAGCTTAATTGTAAAGAATGACAAAAAAAGACATAGAAAATATAATTAAAAATCAAGTCAGAGAAAGTAATACTCTTGAATTTAAACAAGCAGATGCTCTATATAATCTGGCGAGAAAACAAGAAGATGATATAAATGAATTTACTAAAGATATAACTGCTCTTGCTAATTCTAGTGGAGGAACCATAATTTATGGTATTCAAGAGTTCCCAAAAGGAAATAATAAAGGTAAAGCGAAGAGGTTATCACCAATCGATAAGAATAAGATATCTGTTGAATGGATGGAACAAATAATGAACTCTAGAATACAACCAAGAATTCAAAACTATAAAATACACGAAATTGATGTTGATGAAAATAAATTTGTAATTGCTATCGATTTTAAAGAAAGTATAACTGTCCATCAAGCTAATGATAAAAGGTATTATAAAAGGTTTGAATTCCAATCAGTAAAAATGGATGATTGGGAAATAAAATCATTAGTCAATAGACACAATAAACCTATAATTCAAGAAAAAATATTTATTCAGAAAAAACCTGATTATATAATTAAGCAATTAACAAAATTAAGAGCTTATGATTATGAATTGATAATTGCCATTGAAAATACTGGGAACATTATGGCTAATTATATAAATTGTTTTTTACAAATTGAAAAGTCAGCTTTCAAATATATAGATTTTACTAATCTTGAAAAAACCTCTCTAACTGATTTATTTGAAATATCATTTTCAAATAAAATAACAAGAACAATTACAATACAAAATAATAAATTTGAAATAGGCTCCGAATACGAACCTATCTTACCTAATTCTTGGCGTAGATTAGCTGTTATACCTATAAACAAAGGCTTTTTTAAGGAAGAAATTGAATTTGATTTTTTTATTTCAACTGAGAGTACACACTCAAATCAAAAATACTTAACATCTGAACTAGAAATAGCTAAACCAAACAATACATAAAGGTAAATTAGACAATGTTTAATTGCTATAGTCAGTTCTAAACCAAAAACTAAAGTATATTTAAACCGATAATAATTGATGGTCATTTAAGATCACTATAAATAATAGTAAATGAGTAATTCTAGAAAGAGAAAACAAAAAAAGAAAAAAGCTAAAATAGCTACAAATCAACACAAGTTGAATAAGTTACGTAAAACACCTAGAACAAAAACAATTTTATCCTCAGAAAGGAGAATCGAAATTGAACAAGAAGCAAAAAGGAGAGTTGATGAATGGTTAAAGCATTCTTCTTTTGACGAAATGTCTGTAATGGGGAGTAAGATGAGGTTTGACATGTCTCTAGGATTATTTGGAGGTTACCCATTTGAAGAGCCTGAATGGATGCTAGACAAATCTTTTAATAGTTTTATAACCGAAGAAGAATTTAACTCTTCTGAATATGAAAAAATAATAGATAATCTTTTTGATAAAACTGAAAACATAAACTAAATACAATAAGTAATTACCTACTCTTACTTACCTCAAAAAACACCTTAAACAATCCAACTACACCTAAGAACAAGCATGGTGAAGAAAATATTTGGTATCATTTATTGCAAATTCAGTTACTTTAACTTTCTTCAAAAAAAGTCTACACACTTAAAAATACTAACCACAATCTAAAATTCCACAAAAAAACCAATAAACTACTCCAACCTACTTCTATATTCCGAAGGAGTTAGTCCAAGTAACTTTTTAACATACCTAGTAAAGAATGATCTACTAGAAAACTCCATCATGTCTGCCAATTCAGCAATACTTAGGTTTTGATTCTCTAAAAGAACAATCAATCGTTCTTTTACAAAACGCTGTATCCACTCAGAGGCAGTAATACCTGTATTCTGTTTACAAATAAAATTCAAGTGTTTGGGAGTGATAAATAGCTTGTCTGCATAGAACTTAACCTCACGCTCGGTCATACAATAATCCTGTACTAAATGAATAAAACGGTCATAAATGCTCCCACTTTGTGGTGTTCGTTTGTTTCGGTCAAACTCTGCAGCAAATACATGCCACATTTCCAACGTAAAAAGGTGCATTTGTGTTTTAGTTAGCTCAGTATAAAAAGTATGATCCTTTTCCTGAAGCTTGTCATGCAGCAACCTAAAATTGCTCAGAACCTTCTGTTTGTTCTTTTGCTCGTTAAAGTGCAATACCGGATGGTCACGTGTATGAATGAGTACATCTATACTCCAGCTTATATCTGGCAAGTTACTATTTAAAAACTCTTCATCTACCAAAAGAACAGTCGCCGTGAAGTTATTTGTAAATGATATATGAGATACTACGCTGTGGGCATACCAGAATACAAATTCACCTGCAGATGCTTTGAGCTGTCTTCCCTTAAATATAAAAGCAATCTCACCACTATGACAATAAATATGCGTATGATAAGTCTCCAAAAAATTCTCAGGAAACTGAATTCCTCCTAATCCTTCAAACAATAAGACTTTCTGCTTCTTCATTTTTACTGTTTTTCTCTACACTCATTACTACATATGTAATATATGACACAATCTACGAATTAAATGTAACAAATAGAGCATATCAACATCGTAAATTTGTACCATGGTTAACCAATTAAGAAAAATTGAAATGCATAACACAACAAAAATAAAAGTACTGACACTCTTATTAGGAAGCTTTATTCTTCTTGTAGGATGTCAATCAAAAAGCAAAAAAAATATAGAAATCATGGAAAAAAGCAAAGATAAACTAGACGCTATCTTCCCTAAAGGCGAGAAAGGCTCAAATGAATTATTTACAGGAAATGCCTTTAACTATGGACTAGTAGCTCCCGACTCTGTATTTACAACAGCAGTGGGTAATGTCTACTTTGAACCTGGAGCAAGAAGTAATTGGCACAGTCACCCTGCTGGACAAATCCTAATTATTACTGATGGTGTTGGCTATCATCAAATTGAAGGAGAGCCGATTGAGACTATCAAAAAAGGAGACGTGGTAAAATGTCCGCCAAATGTAAACCATTGGCATGGAGCTAGTCCTGATGTAGGCTTACAACAATTCTACATTGTACCAAATGTTGAAAAAGGAATTGTAGACTGGAAAGAAGCTGTTACAGATAAAGAGTATTTAAAAGAGAAATAATGAGAACGTTAATACTAGCAATAGCTACACTTTTATGTGTGAGCTACTCAAACGGTCAGAATAATACTATTAAAAAAACAGAAAACATGCATCAAGAAACAGAACATTATACGTTTGAATTAAGTGAAAACGTAACACGAGAAAAGGTTACTTTTAAAAACCGATATGGAATAACATTAACTGGTGATTTATACACTCCTAAAAATAAAGGAAACGAAAAGTTACCTGCTTTAGCTACCAGCGGACCTTATGGCGCGGTAAAAGAACAATCATCTGGATTATATGCTAATCAACTTGCCCAACGTGGATTTGCCGTAATAGCATTTGACCCTTCGTTCACAGGTGAAAGCGGTGGAGAATTAAGAAATGTCGCATCACCTGAAATATTTACAGAAGACTTAAGTGCAGCAATTGATTTTCTTGGGACTTTATCTTATGTTGATCGAAACCGTGTTGGAATTATGGGTATTTGTGGATTTGGAGGTTTTGCTTTGAATGCAGCCGCTGTAGACAAACGTGTTAAAGCTGTGGCAGTAGCAAGTATGTACGATATGTCTCGTGTAACAGCAAAAGGCTACTTCGATAGTATAACTCCAGAACAACGTACACAGATGTTAGAACAACTAAGTCAGCAACGTTGGACTGATGCTGAAAATGGAGAACCAGCATATAGTCCTGCAGGACTTCCATCACCAGATCAATTAACAGGAGAAGAACCTGAATTTGTTCAAGGATATGTTAACTATTACAAGACAGAAAGGGGCTTTCATCCACGTTCAATAAACTCAAATGGATCATGGACAATGACAACCCCAATTTCATTGATGAACATGCCAATTATGACATACATCGAGGAAATTTCACCAAGACCAATTTTAGTAATTGCAGGTGAAAATGCTCACTCCAGATATTTCAGTGAAGATGCTATTAAGGCTGCTGCTGAGCCTAAGGAATTAATGATTATTCCAAATGCAGTTCACACTGATCTATATGATAAAGTAGATGTAATCCCATTTAACAAACTTGAAGTATTCTTTAAAGAAAACTTGAAATAAAAGAACCACTGCACATTAATATCTAAAAAAAGCGGTATGAGTCTTAACTTATACTGCTTTTTTAATTTATAGTTGACATAGGGTTGTCACAAACTACTAATAGCTTTGTGTTATCACAATAAAAAAGATTATGATAATAAAAGATTTCAAGCCATTTAACGGTCAACATTGCGAAACTACCACTACAGGAAGTTTATTATATCAACTTGATATTAACCTTTCAGAACCCATGTTGTTTGGACTCGGAGAAGGTTTAAGTTATATTTTTTGGAATATGAAAATTATGGACTTCCCCTTTATAGGTGGTAGAGTTAAACCAGATGTTTTGACCGAAAATATTTGTAGAAATCTGAACTTAAATTTAGAGGTCAAAGAGACTTCCTCTATAAAAAAAGCATGGAAAAATGTTCAGCAATATATAGCACAAGGAAAAGCAGTAGGCTTAAAATTAGATTGTTATCATTTAGATTATTTTACTACAAAAATTCATTTTGCAGGTCATTATGCTTCAATCTATGGGTATGATGACCAATTAGCATATTTAAACGATACAAATCAACAAGGTAGAGATGCTAAAACTACACTAAAAAACTTAGAACTAGCAAGAAATGAAAAGGGGCCTATGTCTTCCAAAAACCTTTCTTATACTATTTCTAAAAAAGAAAAAACACCTGATTTAAAAAACATCATTAGACCTGCTATTTACAATAATGCTACTGATTTTTTAAATCCACCTATTAAAAATATAGGCTACAAAGGAATACTTAAAACAAGTACCGAAATTAAAAAATGGTTTGAAACCAGTAAGGATATAAAAAGGGATTTTCAAACTTCTGCATCTCTTATGGAAAATGGAGGTACGGGAGGTTCATTATTTAGAAAAATGTATAGTAATTTTCTTAAAGAAAGTGGAGAACTTCTTAACTCTAAAACTTTAATTAAATCGAGCGAAGAATACAGTGCTATTGCTAAATTATGGACAAACGTTGCAGATTTATTCAACGAAATAGGAGAAACAAAAGATATTAAATATATTAATTATGCTTCTGAAATATTAATTGAATTATCAGAAAGAGAAAAAATAGTAATGGAACAACTAAAAGAAACCTGCTCAACACTTAAAAATTAACTGTTAAGCAGGTTTATTATATTGTCTTAATGATTTACGTTAAAACGCTATTAGTAACCCAACTACTCCTAAAAACAAACATAGTGGAGAAAAATACTTGGTATCATTTATAGCAAACTCAGTCGCTTTAACTTTCTTAAAAAAGCCTACATACTTAAAATCACCTATAGCTCTAATGAGAAAAATGCTGGCTACCACATAAAGTCCATACTCTTGTAACCATGTGGGTATTGAACCTAACGTAAATAACTGTATTTTTTCTGCATACACTACAGCAAAACCACTAATAACCATAGCCACTACAAACGTTAGTAATTTAGGCGGATTCATTGCCTTTTCATTGGCTGTTCTGGTTGGTATGACAGCATTTACCCATAAAGTTCCTCCAAAAGCCCAATAAACGTGAATTAACGAGATAAAAAAGAGAATTAAAACACAAATCACTCCTAAAAAATGTACCATAAATTGTAGTTTTTACCGTAAGTTTGTCTAACAAATTTAAGCATTCAACATGACAACTTTATTCATAAACATCAAAGAATTAATCCAAATTAGAGAAACAAGTACCCAAAAAGTATCAGGAGCTTCGATGAACATTTTACCTACCATAAAAAACGCTTTTTTATTGGTTGAAAATGGTATTATTACTGACTATGGAAGCATGAAAAAAGTTCCTGCTTCTGCTGATAAAACGGTGGATTGTACTGGTAAAATGATGTTACCTACTTGGTGCGATTCGCATACACACATTGTATATGCAGGCAATCGTGAACAAGAGTTTGTGGATAGAATTAACGGATTGAGTTATGAAGAAATTGCCAATCGTGGTGGTGGTATTGTAAATTCGGCTAAGAAATTACAAGAAACGTCAGAAGAAGAACTATACCAACAATCGGCAAAACGATTAGAGGAAGTGATAGCTTTAGGTACGGGAGCAGTTGAAATAAAATCAGGATATGGTTTAACCGTAGATGCTGAGTTAAAAATGTTACGTGTTATTAAAAAGCTACGCGAGAATTATAACATTCCTATCAAAGCTACTTTTTTAGGAGCACATGCCTTCCCTACCGAATATAAAAACAACAAAGAAGGATACATCAATTTAATTATTGAGGAAATGTTACCTAAAGTTGCCGAAGAAAAACTAGCGGATTTTGTAGATGCTTTCTGTGAAACGGGTTATTTTTCAGTAGAAGATACCGACAGAATTTTAACTGCTGCGCAACAATACGGATTAACGCCAAAAGTACACGTAAATCAGTTTACAACTATTGGCGGGGTTCAAGTGAGTATAAAACACAATGCCTTATCGGTAGATCACTTAGAAGTAATGAACACAGAAGACATTGAAGCGTTAAAAGGAACGCAAACCATGCCTGTTGCCTTACCGTCGTGTTCGTACTTTTTAAGTATTCCGTACACCCCTGCTCGTGATATTATAAATGCAGGATTACCGTTAGCACTAGCAACCGATTACAACCCAGGGTCTACTCCATCAGGAAATATGAATTTTGTGGTAGCAACGGCTTGTATTAAAATGAAAATGACCCCAGAAGAAGCGATTAATGCAGCAACCATTAACGGAGCCTATGCAATGAATTTATCGGATGAGGTTGGAAGTATTACCAAAGGAAAAAAAGCAAATTTAATCCTAACAAAAGAAATTCCTTCGTATGGATTTTTACCGTATTCCTTCGGAAGTAACTTAATAGATTCAGTGTTCATCAACGGAAAAGAGGTTTCATAAACTAAACTATGTGTAAACTTTCATTCCGAGTGATAACGAGAAACCGTAAAGTTCAGCAAAGCTAAATCTCATTAAGGTGAGTAATGAATTTAACTCTACTCTACATTAAGATTTCTCCTTTCGTTATACTTCAGTTCGAAATGACGTTTTAACAAAGCTTGTCATTCCTGCGTAGGCAGGAATCTCTTAGAGGATATTAAGATGTATAAAACCAATCATCAATATTATATTTATATCATTACAAACAAAAAAGAAGGTGTTTTATATATTGGTGTTACTAACAATCTTGAAAGAAGAATCTTTGAACATAAAAACAAACTTGTAAAAGGTTTTTCTTCTAAATACAACCTAGATAAATTGATTTACTTTGAAGAGTACCAATTTATTGAGGAAGCTATAAAAAGAGAGAAAAATATGAAAAAATGGAAAAGAGCTTGGAAAATAAATTTAGTAATTAAAGAGAACCCTAATTGGGAAGATTTAGCTAAAAACTGGTATAACTAACAAAAATATTCCTGCCTACGCAGGAATGACAATACAATAATATGCTAACAATATTCAACGAAAAAGACATACAAGAGTTTGTAACCCCTCGTGAAGGCGAAACAAAATTAGGACAGTGCGTTGCTGTAATCGACTCCAAAAAAGAACTACAATTAGCTCTTGAAAACTCAACTGCAACTTTTGTTATTTTAGGAGTTCCAGAAGATATTGGGGTTCGTATGAATGGCGGAAATGGTGGTGCACATACGGCTTTTATTCCTGCTTTAAAAGCATTTTTAAATACACAGCAGAATCAGTTTATTGACGGAAATAACATCCTAGTTTTAGGCTATTTAGATTGTTTGGATGAGGTTTATAGCTTTGATACTTCTGATAGAGAAAAAGGTGATTTATTAGTGAAAATGATAGATAAAGAGCTTTCTAAACTTATCAAGACAATTGTTGAAAGTGGAAAAACTCCTATTATCATTGGGGGTGGACACAACAATGCTTACGGAAATATTAAAGGACTTTCTGAAGGAAAAAACCAACCTGTAAATGTAATTAACCTAGATGCGCATACCGATTTACGTCGCTTAGAAGAACGTCATAGTGGTAACGGGTTTTCGTACGCCTTACAAGAAGGTTTTATTCAAAATTACTTTATGTTCGGGTTGCATGAAAACTATACACCTCAGTATATTTTTGAAATGATTCATGACAGTTTAAACCTAGAATACAATACTTTTGAAGAACTAGAAGTCTATCAATCTACTTCTTTTGATGGAGAATTACAACGCGCTGAAAGTTTTATAGAAAATACTCCTTTCGGAATTGAAATCGATTTGGATTGTGTGCAACACTTTCCAAGTAGTGCTATGACACCTAGCGGATTTACACCACAGCAAGCACGTAGATTCACACATTATTTTGGAAAGCTACGAAATGCTTCTTATTTACATATTTGTGAGGGAGCTCCTGCTGTAGTTAAAGATGAAATAGCTAACGGACAGGTAGGAAAGTATATCAGTTATTTAATTTCTGATTTTATAAAGGCTAAAAGCAATTAATAATTACTTATTAAGAAGATAAGTACGTCATTGCGAACAAGAGTGAAGCAATCTTTATATTTTGAGTTCTAAATAAACAGATTACTTATTGTCATTTCGAACCGAGTAAAACGAAGTGTGAGAAATCTCATGAAAATGAGTTATTCGTTTTAATGAGATTCCTCCTCGTACCTCGCTCGGAATGACAACTCCTTAAACACTAGTTATTCTATCCACAAGTTTCCTTCTGAATACGTTTTAGCTTTACCACTTATTATGACCCTATCCTTTTTATTTTGGCACTTTAGTACTCCTACTCTTTCAGAAACTTGTATTGCGTCAAGATTATCTTTATTCAATCGAGAGCTCCAAAATGGTACCAATGAACAATGAGAAGAACCAGTAACAGGGTCTTCTAAAATAGAGGATTGTGGCGTAAAATATCTTGATACAAAATCACAGTTATCTCCTATAGCAGTAATTACTACCCCTCCTGGATCTAGATTTATTTGATCAAAGGTTTGTCTGTCTACTTTCACATTCTTTATTTCCTCTTCTGAATCATAAACTAATACATAATCTCTCGACTTTAAAACCTCTTTAGGTGCTATATTTAAAGACTTCTGAATAATTTCAGGTAATTCAGAAGCAACAGGCATTCGAGAAGGCAAATCCATCGAATAAAAGTCCTTTTCAATCGTAATGGTTAAATCACCACTCAACGTTTCGAACACTATTTTGTTATGAGGATAGTTTAAAATTGAGTGTAAACAGTGAGCAGTGGCAAGTGTTGCATGCCCGCATAAATCCATTTCAATTTCTGGAGTAAACCATCTTAAATGAATTTTCTCTCCTTTATCAACAAAAAATGCTGTTTCAGCCACCGCATTTTCCTTAGCTATTTTTAAAAGAACATCATCTGGCAACCAATCTTGCAATGGTACAACACAGGCTGGATTTCCTCCAAATATTTTATCTGTAAAAGCATCTATTTGATATAATGGTAATTTCATTTCTATTTAAAAGTTTTTTCTAGTTTATCAGAATAATACTCAATCGCTTTTTGATATTCTTGAACTCCTTTATCTGAACTTGTACTAGCAATAACATTCAATAATAAATTCATTGCTTCCTTATGCTCATTCACATTATATAAAGCCATAGCTTTAAAAACTTTGTACTCATTATTTGATGGATATTCTTTAATTGCTTTATCCAAAAGAGCGATTGACTTTTCATATTCACCAATACATCTGTAAGTACTTCCAAGCCCTAGATAACAACCAATTACATCTTCTCCTTCTAACCCTAATTCAAGTGCTTTTTCATATTTTGGCTTAGCTTCAGTTTCTCGTTCCATATTATCACAAAGCCATGCATAATGATAGTATACTTTAGCCTCATTAGGATAGTCTTCAATTAACTCTTTTAATAATATTTCAGCTTCAAAATACTTTTTATCACTTCTTAGCGCTATTGCTTTAGCTAATTTTTCTTCCATATTTTCTTTATTTAACATGTAAATATATTACTTTCAACTTAGCGCTATCAACAAGTTATGTTAATTAGTGTTAACGGTAATCATTCATTATTTCTTTATAATAATGTAAGCTGAACCTCTAAGATTATTTCTTGCTCTAATTAGATGAGATTCCACTCTTCCGTTCGGAATGACAAGAAGTCATTACGAGGAGGATACGACGAAGTAATCTGTTTGTCGACATACAGACTGCTTCACTCTGTTCAAAATGACGGTTAGTGATTAACTTCCTCAAAGAATCAAACCTTTGGCTATCGACCTGCGATTAAAAAACTGCTTCAGCTATTTGTTGAATATTGGTTGATCTTCCCATTGAGTAATAATGTAAAATAGGCACTCCTTTTTGTTGTAATTCCTTACTTTGAGCAATGCACCACTCTACTCCTACTTGTCGTACCTCTGCGTTACTCTTACAGTTCACAACCTCTTTTACCAACGCATCTGGTAAATCAACTTTAAAACGATGCGGAATTAAATTCAATTGTTTTTTAGTTGAAATTGGCTTTAACCCCGGAATAATAGGAACCGTAATTCCCTCTTCTCTACATTTTTTTACAAACTCAAAATACTTTTGATTGTCGAAAAACATTTGCGTTACCACATAGTTTGCTCCGTTTTTAATTTTCTTCTTTAAAAAGTGAATATCAGAATCTAAACTTGGTGCCTCCATGTGCTTTTCAGGATATCCAGCTACTCCAATACAGAAATCGGTTTTTGATGAGTTTTGCAAATCATCATCTAAATACCTTCCTTTATTTAAGTTCTCTATTTGCGTAACTAACTCACTTGCGTATGCATGTCCGTCATTTTCTGGCTTAAAATAAGTTTCGCTTTTTACTGCATCTCCACGCAATGCAACAACGTTATCAATTCCTAAAAAATCGAGGTCAATTAAGAAGTTCTCGGTGTCTTCTTTGGTAAACCCTCCACATAAAATATGCGGAATGGCATCTACTTGGTATTTATTTTGAATCGCCGCACAAATACCAACAGTACCCGGACGCTTTTTTACTACTTGCTTTTTTAAAAGTCCGTCTCCTAACTCTTTATACACGTATTCCTCACGGTGATAGGTTACGTCTATAAACGGCGGATTGAACTCCATTAACGGATCAATATTTTTGAATATTGACTCGATTGTATCTCCCTTTAACGGTGGAAGTATTTCAAACGAAAACAACGAGGTTCCATTTGCTTTTTCTAAGTGTTCTATTACCTTCATAAGTCTATCTTATAAAGGCGTATTTAACTATACCAATGAAGCTGCCAACAACGATACGACTGCCATTACCAGTAGCTGTATTGCAAATCGAATCTCTAAATTATACTTTTTCATTTGTCTAATTTTATTGATTTTTTATACGGCAATATTACTACTGTTTTGTAGTTTTTAGTTTACCTAACTTAAAACTTATTGTTAATTAAATACGCTCTCTTGTTTGTTTATTTTTAAATTATTTTTAATTGTCTGATATGTTTGGATGTAACCATTTTCTGGCTTTTTCTAAGGGAATGTTTTTCCGCTCTGCAAAATCTCTTACCTGATCGTCTGTTATTTTACCTAAACCGAAATACTTGGCTTCTTCATTGGCAAAATAGTATCCTGAAACGACCGCTGCTGGCCACATGGCTAAACTTTCTGTTAAGCTTACCCCTATATTTTCTTCAACTTGTAAAAGCTCCCAAATCGTTTCTTTTTCTAAATGATCTGGACATGCAGGATACCCGGGTGCAGGACGAATTCCCTTATAATCTTCTTTTATTAATTCATCATTGGTTAAGTTTTCTTCAGAAGCATAGCCCCAGTGCTTGGTTCTTACCTTATGGTGTAAGTATTCGGCAAAGGCTTCAGCAAAACGATCGGCAAGGGCTTGTGCCATAATAGCATTGTAATCATCGTGCTTTTCTTTGTATTGCAGTGCTAATTCATCTGCTCCAAAAATGGCGGTACAGAAAGCTCCTATATAATCCGTTCTTTCAGTTTCTTTAGGCGCAATAAAATCTGCCAACGCAAAACTTGGTTTTCCTTCACGCTTTTTTAATTGCTGACGTAAGGTTCTAAATATGGCGACTTCTTTTCCTTTCTTTTGAACTGAAATATCATCGTCGCTCATAGAGTTTGCCTCAAACAAACCAAAAATAGCTTTGGGCTTTAACGCTTGCTTTTCTATAATTTGTTGCAGCATCTTTTGAGCATCTGCAAACAAATTGGTTGCCTCTACTCCTACTACTTCATCTTCTAAAATATCAGGAAACTTTCCGTGTAAATCCCACGAGCGAAAAAACGGACTCCAGTCAAAATAAGGTACCAAATCTTTTAAACTTACTTGTTCTAGTTTTTGTACGCCTAGCTCTCTAGGCTTGGTAATATTCGTAGTATCCCAATCTATTTTGAATTTTCGCTCTCTAGCTTCCTCAATTGGTATGTAGTGCTTTTGTTTTCCTCGTTTTAAGAATTTATCACGAAATTCCTCGTAATCTTTCTTCAACTTAGCCACATACTCGTTTGAAGTTTCTTTGTTCAATAAATCTCCTACAACGGTTACTGCTCTTGATGCATCGTTTACGTGTACTACGGCATTTTTATACTGCGTATCAATCTTTACAGCCGTATGCGCTTTCGAGGTTGTTGCTCCACCAATCAATAAAGGAATCTCCAAGTTTTGGCGTTCCATTTCTTTGGCTAAATACACCATTTCATCTAACGAAGGTGTTATCAATCCGCTTAAACCAATCGCATCTACGTTCTCCTTTTTAGCGGTTTCTATGATTTTTTCTGGTGGAACCATCACCCCTAAATCGACAATTTCATAATTGTTACAGCCTAACACTACAGATACGATGTTTTTACCAATATCGTGCACATCTCCTTTTACGGTTGCCATTAATATTTTTCCAATAGCTTTTTGCTCTTCGCTTTTCTCTGCTTCAATAAACGGGTTCAAATAGGCTACGGCTTTCTTCATCACTCGGGCAGATTTTACTACTTGCGGTAAAAACATTTTTCCTGCACCAAATAAATCTCCTACTACATTCATTCCCGTCATTAAATGTCCCTCAATTACATGTAGTGGTTTTGCTACACTCAAACGAGCTTCTTCAGCATCTTCTTCTATAAAAGCATCTATTCCTTTTACTAAAGAATGTGTAATACGGTCTTGTAGTGGTAAACTTCTCCATTCTAAAACTTGCTCACTGCTTTCTTTTTTAGTTCCTTTTACCGTTTCCGCAAACTCTAATAAACGTTCAGTAGCATCGTCTCTCCTATCTAAAACAACATCTTCAATATGTTCTAATAAATCCTTCGGAATATCATCGTAGACTTCTAACATCGTCGGATTCACAATTCCCATATTCATTCCTGCTTTAATGGCATAGTATAAGAATACCGAATGCATGGCTTCACGAACGACATTATTTCCTCTAAAAGAAAATGATACGTTACTTACTCCACCACTCACACTTACATGCGGTAAATTTTCGCGCACCCATCGGGTAGCTTCAATAAAATCCAATGCGTTTTTTCGGTGCTCTTCCATTCCCGTAGCTACAGGAAAGATGTTTAAATCGAAAATGATATCTTCTGGCGGAAAGTGGACGGTGTCCACTAACAATCTGTAAGAACGCTCTGCAATTTCGATTCTTCTTTCGTAAGTATCTGCTTGTCCTACTTCATCAAAAGCCATGATAATTACAGCTGCTCCGTATCGTTTTATCTGCGTAGCTTCCCAAATAAACTTTTCTTCTCCTTCTTTTAAGGAAATGGAATTTACTACCGATTTTCCTTGTACTACCTGTAATCCAGCTTCAATGATTTCCCATTTAGAACTGTCAATCATAATAGGAACTCTGGCAATATCAGGTTCAGAAGCTATTAAGTTTAAGAAACGTACCATCGCTTCTTTTCCTTCAATTAAACCATCATCCATATTAATATCGATGATTTGCGCTCCTCCATCCACTTGATGACGCGCAATCGCTAAGGCTTCGTCGAACTTTTCTTCTTTAATCAATCGAAGAAATTTACGTGATCCTGCTACGTTTGTGCGCTCCCCTACATTGATAAAATTACTTTCGGGTGTTATAATTAACGGTTCTAACCCCGATAATTTCATGTATCTTCTTTCCTCACTCATCTACTAACTATTTTGTACTGCTGCAACAAATTCAGCTTTTCGTGGTTTGTACTTCGCTGCGATAGCTGCGATAGCTGAAATATGTTTAGGTGTGGTACCACAGCACCCTCCTATAATGTTGATTAAGTTTTTCTTTAAATATTCTTCTATTTGCTCCGCTGTTTCTTCAGGAGTTTCGTCATATTCTCCAAAGGCATTGGGTAGTCCTGCATTTGGATGTGCAGAAATAGCAAACTCCGTTTTAGAGGCTATCGCCTCTAAGTGTGGTTGTAATAAATTAGCCCCTAAAGCGCAATTGAATCCTACGGATAACAACGGAATATGAGAGATTGAAATCAGAAAAGCCTCGGCTGTTTGTCCAGATAATGTTCTACCTGAAGCATCGGTAATGGTTCCTGAAACCATGATAGGAATTTTGATGTTTCGTTCCGCTTTTATCTCTTCAATGGCAAATAAAGCGGCTTTGGCATTTAGGGTATCAAATACGGTTTCTACCAATAAAATATCTGAGCCACCATCTATTAAGGCTTCTACTTGTTGTTTATACGCAATGCGTAGCTCGTCGAAAGTTACCGCTCTATACCCTGGGTCGTTTACATCAGGTGACATGCTTGCTGTACGGTTGGTAGGTCCGATAGAACCTGCTACAAAACGAGGTTTATGCGGTTCTTTTGTCGTAAATTCCTCAGCTACTTCTTTGGCTATTTTGGCAGATTGGTAATTTAACTCGTATACCAACTCTTCTAGTTGGTAATCTGCCATGGCAATGGTAGTTCCTGAAAAAGTGTTGGTTTCTACAATGTCTGCTCCCGCCGCAAAGTATTTTCTGTGTACTTCTTTTACGGCTTCGGGTTGTGTAATGGATAACAAATCGTTGTTTCCCTGCAACGGTGTTGGGTAGTCTTTAAAACGTTCTCCACGAAAATCTTCTTCCGTAAATTTATATTCCTGAAGCATGGTTCCCATAGCACCATCGAGCACGAGGATTCGTTTTTGTATTTCTTGATAAATGTTTGACATTCCTAATATTTAGTGTGCTGTTATCAGGAAAAGAGGAAGTAAAATTCTTTTCGTTATCTCTCTGCCGAAGCAGTAGAATGTAGCACCTTCTTTGTTTGCACAAAGGGTTGCTAAGGTTTCAAAGGGTCTATTCCCTCCACCTTTCTTGATAACATCAATACGTTAATGAACGGGGCAAAGTTATAGTATTATTTTTTAGTTACCAAAACTAAAAATAGATAAAAGTAAAAAGACCGCTTTTGCAGCTAGGTAACAACATAATTTTGTTTTATCTTGGGTGTTTTAAACAAGAAGAATAAAATTGCTAAAACTTCCGTTTATCACCTTCAATACTCCGGATAAAAGTAGTTTTTGTTCTCTTATAACAAGTTAGGGGCAAGCAGAAAGAAACAACTCTAATAAAATACCACAATCATCAATAATTATGAAAAATACTATTTCTGAAGAATCTCATTTTATTGCAAATTTTTTAGCAAAACATGAAGATTCTTACGAATTATTAGGTATTGGAAATCTTACAGAAACACATAACTTTTTAAGTTCTGTATTAAACATCAAAGCTTCTTCATTTAGAAGGCTTAGAGATGAATACGATGGTTTTTATTCCAATCGTAAAGGATATCCTGATGTAGTTAACAGAAATTCAAGAGTGGAATACAAATTAAAATTCGAATCATTAAATAAAGATTCTTACTTAAAGAAAATAAAATCTTTAATAGGATTAGATTCAAAATGTAAAATAAATGAGAAAAGAATTTCTAGATTAGCTTTTAATTCTAATGGTTGGATTATGCCATCTGGCTCATATGGAAAAAGTAATCATAAAGAATCTCACGAAGCAAATTATGGATATGGACACGAAGAATGGTTATTTGATATTAGCAAAATTATTGATGGATATCACTATGGCTTTTTAGAACCTATTCGAAAACAGCAAGATGCTTATTCTGGCAATACATATGATGTATGGCTTTATACAATTGATGGAGTTAGCAAAAGTCGATATTGGGTTGGAGAAATCTCGAATATTGAAGTTATTAATCAAGAAAAAGCAAATTCAATTAAATCAGTTTACAAGAAAAATGGTTGGCTAAAAGAAATGGAGGAACAGATAGTACAGTCAGGTGGAAATAATACAGGATTTTCAGATTGGAAAGGAGTTGATTTATTTAATGTAAGATTTAAACCAAAAAACTTAATTGTAAATGACCCTTATTATAAACTCTCTTCAAATCATCCTGTAACTAAATTGTCTAGATATAATTTTTCACATTTTAGAAATGATTTTAACACTATCACCGAAAATAAAAACAAGAAAGCTTTTTCCTTTATTGCTGACGAAGAAGACAAAAACGATGAAGAGTCTGAAGGAATAAAAAAAACAAAACATAAAAGAGAACCAAAAACAATTGAAATAACATATTTACATAAAGCAATAAGTAATCAATTAACCAAAGTGCTAAAGAAAGAATATGGGAATTCAAGAGTTAAGGCAGAACATCCTATTGGAGTTGATTCTAACAGAATAGATATTGTTGTTAACTCAGAAACAGAAGGTCTCATATTTTATGAAATAAAAACATACAACTCAGTAAAATCAAGTATTAGAGAAGCTCTAGGACAATTATTTGAATATTCATTTTGGCCAAATACAGATAATGCTGAACAACTTATTATAATAACTCAAAAGCATAATAATTTAGAAGATGTTAAATCTTATTTTAAACACTTGAGAGATAAAATAGGAATATCTATTTATTATCAATGGTTTGATATTGAAACTAATGAACTATCTGAAAAATACTAAATGATAAAATGCCAGCCCCTAACAACGTATAAGCTTCATTGCTTCGGAATTTCTTATCGAAATTCCTCGCATTTTTTCTATCTTTAGTTCAACGGTCGAAAATCCTCTCGGATTTTCAACGCAACGAAAGCTTATACAAAACTGTTATGTGCAAGCTAACCAAAAACATATGTCAAGAACAAGAAAATTAAATGGAAGAACTAAATTTATGATTCTACAGAATCTTAAAATTGGTTATGATTTTCGTTTTGACCCAATTAAAGCATATCTTGAAAGTACTCAAGAAATGATTATTTCTCAAGAAAAAGAATTGGAAAAAAAATTCAGAAAATGGAATGAAGAGCATTCCGAAAATCCCGAAATGCCAGATGCTTTTGATATTTATGAAATGGAAATTCTAAATAGTTCGGAATTCCCTAACATTCTAAACAAATCAGTTTATTTGACAATTTATTCAATGTTTGAAAATGAGTTCACAAAATTATGTGAATGGTGTCAGCACTCTGAAAATTTAAGCTTAGGTCCAAAAGATTTGAAAGGTGGAAATTACATTGGACAATGCAGGAATTACATAATAAAAGTTCTAAATGTGAATTTAGAAAATCTAAAAGAGCAGTGGAATAAAATTGGAAATTATCAACAAATTAGGAATGTAATTGCACACAATAATGGAATTGTGAAACTAACGAATAAGGAAATACCAAAATTTGTAAATAAAACTAAAGGAATTTCCATAGAACAAAAAACTTCTGAAATACAAATAGAATCAATAGACTTTTTAATTGATTTTATTGACCATTTAGTTGGCTTTCTGAATGAAACAATTGAAGAAATCGTAAATCAGAAAGAAAAATCCAGCACATAACAAAGAACTGAGGTAAAAAACAAGTACATTTTATACTTTTTTAAACAAACGTACTTTTATAATTTGCGTCATAAG
>NZ_JBLWTZ010000020.1:0-64608 GCF_048269885.1 Tenacibaculum sp.
ATAATTTTTATCTATTTAATAAATAAACCGCTAAAATGGCAATTATAAAGTATACTGCCAAAGTCATCGCTCCGGCGTAATCTTTTGCCAATCGTTGACCAATTAATAGAAAGATCAAAGTTACAGCCGATAATTCTGCTCCTATTAAAGCTATATTATGATTACCTGTTGTTGATAAATGAAATATTCCTACAAACATTAGTGCACCTGCTAATAATTCCATCACCAATATTACAGCAAGTAAAAAAGGCACTGAATTTTTTAAAGGAGAGTCTTTAAAATGCCCTTTTATAAAGGCCAAATTTCCTTTCCAATCTGTTACCTTATCTATTCCTGATTGTAAAAAAGTAACGATTAAAAAAAGTAGGATTAAAATTTCTGTTATGCTTTGTTGTATAAGTTCCATATAATTGATTTTTTACAAATATAATTTTAAAAAAAGAATTGTAACAATTCTATAAAAATTCGTCCTATAAATATCTATTATTAAATAGTATATTTATCAAAAAAAAAATTACTAACATTTAAAAATTAAAATTATGTCAATTTATATGTATCCGGTCATTGTTATCGGAATTCTTGTATTCTTATCGTTATTCTTTATTGTTAAGCAGCAAACAGCTGCAATTATTGAACGTTTTGGTCGCTTTCAAAGCATTCGTCATTCAGGTTTACAATTAAAAATTCCTATTGTAGATAGAATTGCTGGTAAATTAAGTTTAAAAATTCAACAATTAGATGTAATTGTGGAAACCAAAACTTTAGACGATGTATTTGTGAAATTAAAAGTTTCTGTACAATACAAAGTTATCCGTGATAAGGTATATGATGCGTTTTATAAGCTAGATTATCCTCACGATCAAATTACATCTTATGTTTTTGATGTAGTACGTGCAGAAGTGCCTAAAATGAAGTTAGATGATGTATTTGTTAAAAAAGATGATATTGCAATTGCTGTAAAAACTGAATTAAACGATGCCATGGCTGATTATGGTTATGACATTATAAAAACTTTAGTAACAGATATTGATCCAGATGCACAAGTAAAGGCAGCAATGAACCGTATTAATGCTTCTGAACGTGAAAAAATAGCAGCACAATTTGAGGGAGATGCTCAACGTATTTTAATTGTTGAAAAAGCAAAAGCTGAAGCTGAAAGTAAGCGTTTACAAGGGCAGGGTATTGCAGATCAACGTAGAGAAATTGCTCGTGGTTTAGAAGAATCTGTAGAAGTATTAAATAAAGTTGGGATTAACAGCCAAGAAGCATCTGCATTAATTGTTGTAACACAACACTACGATACTTTACAATCTATTGGTGAAGAAACAAATAGTAACTTAATTTTATTACCTAATTCACCTCAAGCTGGTAGTAACATGTTAAATGATATGGTAGCAAGCTTTACAGCTAGTAATCAAATTGGTGAAGCTATGAAGAAAGCACAGGAAAATAAAGACAAAGAATAAGTATGATATTATCAACTACGCCATTATTAGAAAATAAACCTGCTAAAGAATATTTAGGTATTGTTACTGGTGAAACAATTATTGGTGCAAACATTTTTAAAGACTTTTTTGCTGGTATTAGAGACATTGTAGGAGGTAGGTCTGGCTCGTACGAAAAAGTACTAAGAGAAGCTAAAGAAATAGCTATGAAAGAAATGTCAGATAGAGCTAAAATGTTAGGAGCTGATGCTGTTGTTGGAATTGATTTGGATTATGAAACAGTGGGTTCCAATGGCGGTATGCTTATGGTTACTGCTTCTGGGACCGCTATAAAACTTTAATTAAATAAAAAACCGAAACAATTATGTTTCGGTTTTTTTTTATAATAAATATCTTATTTCTTATCTTCTACTTTATCTGTATTCTCTTCATCTTTAGTAGCATCCTTAAATTCTTTGATACCAGTTCCCAAACCTCTCATTAATTCAGGGATTTTTCTACCTCCAAATAATAATAATACTAATGCAACAACAATAGCTATTTGCCATGGTCCGATCATTCCTAAAAATATAGTAAGTAAATTCATTTTTATTAAATTTTGCGCAACAAAGATACGAAATTAACTTCGGTGTTCAATTACTCCACCAATTACTTTTTTGTCTCTAAATACTTCTGGTTTTCCTTTGTAAAAAATTGAACCTCCAAATGATACTTTAGCATCTAACGTTTCTCCTGATTGTACTTCTACTTTAGATCCAGATCCAGCCTTTACAGTGGTCATTTCTTCTACTGATAATTTGTATCCATGATACATTCCACCTAAATCTGCATTGACATTTTGATTCTTAGTCGCACCTGATAGCCTTATAACAGCTCCTGAAGAGCTTTTTACCTCTAAATGCTTAACATCTACCACAAGGTTAATAAAAGCTCCTTCTTGTGCTCTAATCTCAACTTTTTGTTGATGGATATCTTTTCCAGTAATTGTAGCACCTTCATTGGCATCAATAATTGATAAAGTTTTATTGTAATATAATGTTGCTTTTACTTTACCATCGGCAGTGGTTTCAGGGAATCTCAATAGTATTTTTAAAGTAGTTCCATCCAACTTAATTTTAACCTTATCTGTTTTTTCACCAGTAACTATAATTTTAGAAACATCTGATTTAACGAGTTTTACATCAATACCGTTATACACTTTTACAATTGAAAAGTCTCCTAAATTCTTAGTTATGGTTGTTTGAGCTGATGCTATAACGGTCATCAAAAACAAACTTAATATTGCTAACTTCTTCATAATTAATTCCATTAGTTAATTGAGTATAACCAATAATTATACCAATACTATAAAGGTAAATATCAATTTTTATTGTCTAAAACTATACAAATTAGTGCGAAATTAAATTAAAATCAAGGTGTTTACGTTCCAAATCGGTGTGTTTAACTGTAACCACAACTTCGTCACCCAATTGGATCATATTTTTGGTCGATTGACCTATCACAGCGTATTGTTTTTCGTCAAATATATAATAATCATCCTTAATATCTTTGATCCGAACCATTCCTTCACATTTATTAGATTGTATTTCAACATAAATTCCCCATTCTGTAACACCAGAAACTACCCCCTCAAATTCTTCATCTTTATGATCTTGCATGTATTTAACCTGCATATATTTGATAGAATCTCTTTCTGCTTTTGAGGCTAATTCTTCCATTTTTGAAGAGTGTTTACATTTCTCTTCATAAATTTCTGCTTTTGGTGAATTTCCACCATCTAAATAATGTTGTAATAAGCGATGTGTCATCACGTCAGGATAACGACGAATTGGTGAAGTAAAGTGACTGTAATAATCAAAAGCTAAACCGTAGTGACCTATATTTTGTGTAGTATATTCAGCTTTACTCATTGAACGTATCGCTAAGGTTTCAACCATATTGGCTTCTCCTTTACCATGCACGTCTGATAATAATTTATTTAAGCTATCAGATGTTTTTTGACGTGTTTCTGTGTTGATTTTATAGCCAAATTTGCTAACAATGTTTTGTAATGAAGCTAATTTTTCTACATCTGGTTCATCGTGTACACGATACACAAAAGTTTTCTTACTTGGTCTTCCTGCTGATAACCCTACAAATTCTGCTACTTTTTTGTTTGCTAATAACATAAATTCTTCAATTAGTTTATTAGCATCTTTTGCTTCTTTAAAGAAAACACCAATGGGATTAGCATTTTCATCTAAATTGAATTTTACTTCAACTCTATCAAAAGAAATAGCTCCAGATTTCATGCGTTTCTTACGCATCTTTTTGGCTAATTCATCTAATTTTAACGTAGCTTCAACAATAGTTTCATCAACCTCATAAGCTTCACCAGTTAAAGAAACATCTGCAGGAATTATATTCGTTTTATTTTCAATAATTGCTTGGGCTTCTTCGTAAGCAAAACGCTTATCTGAATAGGTTACTGTTCTTCCAAACCATTGATTAATAATTTGTGCCTTTTCATTCATTTCAAATACGGCAGAAAAGGTAAGTTTTTCTTCATTGGGTCGCAATGAACATACTCCATTACTCAACATTTCTGGAAGCATTGGAACCACTCTGTCAACTAAATACACAGATGTAGCACGTTCGTAAGCTTCGTCGTCTAAAACTGTTTTAGGTTGCAAGTAATGAGATACGTCGGCAATGTGAATACCTATTTCATAGTTTCCATTTTCAAGTTTGGTAAAGGATAGGGCATCGTCAAAATCCTTGGCATCCTTAGGATCTATAGTAAATGTTAAATCACCTCTCATGTCTCTACGTTTGGCTATTTCCTCCTTGGTAATTTCAATAGGTAGCTCTGAAGCTTCTTTTTCAACTTCTGAAGGAAACTCATAAGGCAAACCGTATTCTAATAAAATAGAATGAATTTCGGTATCATGATCTCCAGGTTTTCCTAAAACTTGAGTAATTTTTCCAAACGGATTTTTAGAATTCTCTGGCCAATCGGTCATTTTAGCCACCACTTTATCGCCGTCTTGAGCTCCATTCAGTTTACTTTGAGAGATGAAGATGTCAGCATACATTTTACTGTTATCAGGTATAACAAATCCGAAGTTTTTGTTCATTTGTAATACCCCAACAAATTCAGCTTTTGCTCTTTCTATAATTTCTACAACATCAGCTTCTAATTTGTTACTTCTACGCTTTTTATATACGTAAGCTTTAACAGTATCATTATGTAGACCTTTACCTAAGTTTACTGAAGGCACAAAAATATCGTGTTCAAAATCATCACAAATAAAATAAGCGTTACCGTTAGAAGTAGCATCAAGTGTACCAACGTGATATTTACGGTCTTCGTCAATTTGGTATTTACCTCTATCTACTTCTTTAATCTTTTTATTTGCCGTTAATTCAGCTAATTTTTTAATAATTTGATTTTTACCATCTGTATCGGAAACCTTTAATTTAGCAGCAATCTGCTTATAATTATAATATTTAGTACTGTCTTCGTTAAGAATTTTGAAAATGTTTCGGGTAAGATCTTTGATAACTTTACCCTTTTTTTTGTAGATTTTTTTCTTTCTAGTCATTAATCTTTCGTCTTATTTAAATTTTTACCAAAGTACAAATAAAATTAATGCTACTAATTTAAATAACTGTTATAAATTCATTTTGTACTTTACCGCTCTTTATTTAATGTATTTATATGAATAATTCTTGGTTTGTTATTGTAAATCCCGTTGCTGGTAATGGTAAATTCAATAAATATTGGTCTGATATTCAACAGGAATTAAAATGTAATAATATAACCTATGAATATGCAAAAACTGAATATGCAAATCATGAAAAATTAATTGTTCAACAAGCTATTAACAAAGGCTATAAAAAAATAATTTCTGTTGGTGGTGATGGCACTTTACATCACGTTGTTAACGGAATTATGTCTCAAGACTCAATAAATTCAAAAGAAATTACCATTGCAGTTATTCCATTAGGTACTGGTAATGATTGGATTAAGGCCTATAATATACCAAAAAATATAAAAGCTTCTGTTAATTTAATAAAACAGGAAAATACTGTTTTTCAAGATATTGGTTATCTAGAATTGGCTAATACTACTTCTTATTTTAATAATGTTGCAGGTATTGGCTATGACGGATATGTTGTTAACAAGTTAAATAAATTGAAAAGATTTGGCTCTATAGCGTACTTATTAAGTGGAATAGCTGGTTTATTACTCTACAAAAAAACTACTTTTAAAATAGCTATTAACAATAAAATTATTGAAACAACGTGTTTAATGACTTTGTTTGGAATTTGTAAGTATTCTGCAGGAGGTATGCAATTAACTGATTATAAAGGTTCTAATAATGGGTTATTTGATATAACAATAGCTAAAAACCTATCTTTCTGGGACTTACTTTTTTCAATTAAAAAATTATACAACGGAAAAATTCTTCAGCATAAAAAAGTAGAAACGCATTTGGCTAACTCATTGTTAATAACTCCCAAAAACAATGATGAACTTCCTTATATTCAAGCAGATGGTGAGTTAATAGGTAAAGGTGAAGTTAAAGTTAGTATTCTAAAAAGTGCTATTCAAATAGTTATTCCTTAAAAAGTTAAAAAAAACTTAATAAAATTGTAACGTTTCTTAAATTCATACGTCTTTATAGTAAGAAAGTCGTTATAAATGAAAAACTTACGAAAAATAATAGCGCTGTTTATTTTTATATTCATTACAGGAATTATCGTAACTGTTGTGAGTATTAATACGACTTTAAACAAAAAAACTCCTTCAGAAGTTGTAACTAAAGATACTATTTACTTAATCAAAGCTTCTAAAAAAGCCGTATAAGCCTTTTTTACTCACTTATTATCACTTTTCAACAAACGTAGTATTTACGTCTTATTTTTTGCAATTTGCACTAAAAGAAGACAAAGAAGTTACTCTAATTTTTGTAACTCAGTAAATGATTAGTAGAAGAATCTCTAAAACTTAAATTTAAAAAAAACTGTTATTAACATATTATATTATTAATAAAAGAGATTTTAAAAATTTAAAAAAAGAAATGATTGTTATTATAGTGTGTTAATATGTAGCATAAAAAGTGGATTTTATTTTTGGTGAAGTGACTTATTAAAATAAATAAACAAGTTATTAGTTAAATAAAACTTTAAAAATCAACTATAAAATAGAGTTATTAACAAAAGTTATAAACAGCAATTCACTGAAAATTATGAATAGTTTATTTTCTTTTCAATGTAAAAAAAGGGTTAATTTAATGTTGATAAATGTTCATTAAAATCTCAAAAAAAAAGTTGCATAATTAATATGTGTTCTTGTATTGTAAAAAATATTTAGAAAATCAAATTTTCTTTTCAGAATATTTTATGAGTTCTTAACAATTAGATAATATAGTTTAACCTCTTAATTTTAAAGAGGTTATTAAGAATACTAAAAAAAGCATTGTTAATTACTGTTGATAACCGTGAATAACTGTATTTTTGTAATTCACAACTGAATTAAAATCAACAAATTATGACAATCGCTGTAGGAAACGATCACGCAGGTACCGAATACAAATTTGAAATCGTTAAACTTTTAGAAGAATTAGGACATAAAGTAATCAACTTTGGTACGAATGAAACCGATAGTATGGATTACCCCGATACCATTCATCCGGCTGCTGAAGCTGTGGAGACAGGACAAGCAGAAATGGGAATTATTTTATGCGGTAGTGGTAATGGAGCACAAATGACTGCTAACAAGCATCAGGGAGTGCGTGCAGCTTTATGTTGGAATAACGAATTGGTTGAATTAACACGTCAACACAACGATGCAAATATCTTAACTATTCCAGCTCGTTTTGTATCGTTACAACAAGCTTTAGGTTTTGTAAAGATTTTTCTATCTACCGAATTTGAAGGTGGTCGTCATGCGAATAGAGTCAATAAAATAGCTTGCTGTTCATGAATTTTATAGTAAAAAAATTTAAAGAATTAACAACTTCAGAACTGTATGAATTACTTCAATTACGTTCTGAAGTTTTTGTTGTTGAACAAGATTGTGTGTATCAAGATCTTGATGGTAAAGATCAAAAAGCTTTACATGTGATAGGAGAAAAAGAAGGTGAAATAATAGCGTACACTCGTTTGTTTAATAGTGGTGAATATTTTGATACCCCTAGTATTGGTAGGGTAGTAGTAAAAGAAAGTGAACGTAAATATGGGTACGGACACGATTTGATTAAAGCATCTATCAAAGCTATTGTTGATAATTATAATGAAACTACTATAACGATTTCTGCACAAACCTATTTGCAAAAATTCTACGAATCTCACGGATTTAAACAAGTAGGAGAAGGCTATTTAGAAGATGGTATTCCGCATATAAGAATGGTAAAGGGGTAATTATTTTTTATTTTCTTTTTTACTCATTTTATAAAGTAAATATCCAAAGCCTATTAAAAAGTGTAGAATAATTATACCCGCTATAATGTAAATAAAAGTGTTTGAATTATCCCTCATACTTGTAAAAGTACTTAAAAGATACTTTTAAAAAATAACTTAGGTTACATTAATTCCTCAACCTCTTTTACTTCCCCAACTTGCATATTACCTAATAAAATATCACCTACACGAACACGTACCAAACGCAATGTAGGAAAACCAACAGCCGAGGTCATTTTACGTACTTGCCTAAATTTTCCTTCGGTTAAGGTAACTGTTATCCAAGGAGTAGGTCCGTGACGAGAATCGCGAATTTTTTTAGAACGTTCAGGTAAATGGGGAGTATCAATTAATTCAACTTTACAAGGTTTGGTTATGTATTTTTTTCCCTCAAAACCAATTTCCACTCCATTTCGTAATTGTTCAATAGCTTCAGATGTAATAGCACCATCTAATTGAACATAATACTCCTTTTCAACACTACCTCTGGTAGTAATAAAATCACTTACTTTTCCATCAGTTGTTAATAGTAATAAACCTTCAGATTTTACATCTAATCTACCAACAGCCATTGTTTTTTCAGGAAAAGCATGCAGTTCTCCTAGTAATTTGTGTTTTCCTCCTTTTTTTTGATTGGTAATAAATTGTGATAAAAAACCATAAGGTTTATAAATCATGAAGTGACGATGGTTTGACATCTTTTCTTTTTTTAAGAAGCACAATATTACAAAATGTAACATAAAAAGATAGGATATTAAGGCTAGTTTTTCATAACTTAGCCGTTCTTATTATTTAAAATAATTAGCACGATTTATGGCAGCAGATAAAGAAAAAGAAGCCAAATTAAAAGCGCTTCAACTTACACTAGATAAGTTAGATAAAACGTACGGTAAAGGAACCGTAATGAAGTTAGGAGATAGCCAAGTAGAAGATGTAGATGCAATATCGTCAGGTTCTTTAGGATTAGATTTAGCCTTAGGAGTAGGAGGATACCCTCGTGGAAGAATTATAGAAATTTACGGACCAGAATCATCAGGTAAAACAACATTAACTATACATGCGATTGCAGAAGCGCAAAAAGCAGGAGGCATTGCTGCTTTTATTGATGCAGAACATGCTTTTGATCGTTTTTATGCTGAAAGTTTGGGTGTTGATGTTGATAATTTAATTATTTCTCAACCAGATCATGGTGAACAAGCATTGGAAATTGCCGATAACTTAATTCGTTCAGGAGCTATTGATATTGTAGTGATTGACTCGGTTGCAGCCTTAACACCAAAATCAGAGATTGAAGGTGAAATGGGAGATTCTAAAATGGGACTACATGCACGTTTAATGTCACAAGCTTTGCGTAAATTAACAGGTACGATTAGCAAAACAAACTGTACTGTTATTTTTATTAACCAGTTACGTGAAAAAATTGGGGTTATGTTTGGGAACCCTGAAACGACAACAGGTGGTAATGCTTTAAAATTCTACGCTTCGGTTCGTTTAGATATTCGTAGAAGAACACAAATTAAAGATGGTGATAAAGTAATTGGTAACAGTACCAAAGTTAAAATTGTAAAAAATAAAGTTGCTCCGCCATTTCAACAAGCAGAATTTGATATTATGTATGGAGCAGGAATATCAAAAGTTGGTGAAGTTTTAGATATTGGAGTAGAATACGGAATTATAAAGAAAAGTGGTTCATGGTTTAGCTATGGAGACACTAAACTAGGTCAGGGTAGAGACGCTGTAAAAGGAGTTATTAAAGACAATCCTGAATTAATGGAAGAACTTGAAAATAAAATTAAAGAAGCTATTGAAAACCAAGAATAAGAAATTTTAAATTTAAAGTTCAAACTATTACTATTTTAAAAAGCTGTTCTGGTTATCTAGAACAGCTTTTTTTATAAAAAAAACATGATTAGAATCTCAAATACCATACAATTACAAAAAATACAGGTTGAAGATTTTAAATTCCTCATTACCTTAATGGATGATGTGTATAAAGCTGCATACAAACATTTTTGGAAAGATGAAGGCAATTGGTATGTGCAAAGTCAATTTTCTAAAAGGAATCTTGAAAAAGAGCTATCAGCAGAAAAAACAAGTTATTATTTTGTTCTTTTCAATACAAAAATAGTAGGTATTTTTAGGATTTTATGGGATGAAAAATTATCAGGGTTTGAGCAAAAAAAATCATTAAAACTTCATCGAATTTATTTGCATAAAAACACTCAAGGTAAAGGAATTGGAAAGCAATTGTTAGCTTGGTTAGAAGAGGAAGCCATTAAAAAACAATATGAATTGATATGGTTAGATACTATGGATGAGAAACCACAAGCCTTTGAATTTTATAAAAAGTTAGGATATCAATATCATTCACATTGTTTTTTAACCTTTGAATTGTTATTTGAGGATGTTCGAAAAATGAGTCAAGTATGTAAACTATTGTAAATTACTATTGTTTGTAGGGTGGTATTTGTACTACCAAACGTTCAATTTCCTTAACAATTTCTAACCTATTTTTTGAAGATAACTCAAAATATAAGTTTTCCCAATCACCTTTGTAATCTGTTTTTTGAGTCTTAGGATTTTTAACTTCAGTAAGATTTATAACTCTAAGATAAAAAAGACCGTTAAGGTCATTTTCTGGTCTGAAATCTAAATCAATAGCTCTCATAAGTTGGTAATTAGTCAGATGCAATAAAGAACTTGAGTCTAAATAATGCATAAAACCTTCTGAAGGATCTACTTCATAAAATAAATTCCATTCTATTTTCCAACCAGAAGTAATTCGTAAGGGTTGTAAATTAGGTTCTTCCATTATACTCCAGTACTTCCAAAACCTCCTGCTCCACGCTCAGTTTCATCTAAAATAGTTACTTCTTGCCAATTTACACGTTCGTGTTTTGCTATAATTAATTGAGCAATACGCTCACCATCATTTACTACAAACTCTTCATTAGATAAATTAACTAAAATAACCCCTATTTCACCACGGTAATCTGCATCAACAGTTCCAGGAGAGTTTAATACTGTAATTCCTTTTTTAGCTGCAAGTCCACTACGAGGACGAACTTGAGCTTCATAGCCAACAGGGAGGGCAATAAATAATCCCGTTTTTATTATGGCTCTTTCTAAAGGTTTTAAAGTAATAGCAGCATCTATATTCGCACGCAAATCCATACCCGCAGAACCTTCAGTTTCATAGGCAGGGGTTTGGTGTTTTGACTTGTTTATGATTTGTACATTCATGTTACTTGATTTTTCAATTTTCAAATATAATAAGCTTTAAGTTTAGAGAGTCGTTTATAGATTTCTTAATTTTGTATTACAAACAAATACTACTTATGAGCAATCAAACTAGAATAGCCGTTTTAGGAGGTGGAAGTTGGGCTACAGCTATTGTTAAAATGTTATCTGAAAATTTAGAAACTATTGGTTGGTATATGCGTAGCATATATGCCATTGAGCATATTAAGCGCAATAAACATAATCCAAGTTATTTAAGTTCTGCTGAATTACATCCTGAACAGTTAGATTTGTCTGAAGATATAAATTATATTATTGAAAATTACGATGTGTTAATTTTTGCCATTCCTTCAGCTTTTTTAAGTACTGAACTGGAAAAACTAACAACATCTTTAGAAAATAAAATTATTTTTTCAGCTATTAAAGGAATTGTTCCTGAATCTGGATTAATAGTAGGTGAGCATTTTCATGAAAAATACAACATACCATATGAAAATATTGGAGTAATATCAGGACCCTGTCATGCAGAAGAAGTAGCGATGGAACGTTTATCGTATTTAACATTGGCGTGCCAAGATGAGAAAAAAGCAACAAACCTAAGCAAAGCAATAGCTGGACGCTATATTAAAACCAAAATTTCTGATGATATTATTGGTACAGAATACGCAGCAATGCTAAAAAATATTTATGCCATTGCAGCAGGAATTGCCCATGGTTTAGGCTATGGAGATAATTTTCAAGCGGTGTTAATGAGTAATGGTATACGTGAAATGAAACGCTTTATTAAAAAGATTCATAAAATGAAGCGTAATATTAATAATTCAGCATACCTAGGTGATTTATTGGTTACGGGATATTCGACATTTAGTAGAAATCGAATGTTTGGAAATATGATAGGGAAAGGCTATACTGTAAAATCTGCAATGTTAGAAATGAGTATGGTTGCTGAAGGGTATTATGCTACAAAAAGTGCTTATAAAATCAATCAAAAAAACAAAGCTAAAACTCCAATAATCGACGCTGTTTATAACGTTTTGTACGACAAAAAAGAAGCGAAAGATGAGTTTTTAAAGTTAACAAATAGATTAGATTAGTTGTTTGCATTTGTACAAATAATCCTTCTTAATAAAAATTAAGAAGCCCCATCAATCGCTTCTATATTTGAGTTGTGTATAGGTCTTGTAACAAGATACAATAAGCACAAATTTAGTTTAAAAATCTGATTAACAAAGTTTTTAATAAAATATATTACAAATTAAAAATATAGTATAAATTCACTATTAATTGTATTTTTGTTACTTTTAGTTTAAAACTAAACAAACATGAAAACAATTCAAGAAGCTGTTGAAATCACCATCAGAAAAACCCCTTTCATAGAGGAGGCTCTAAATGAGAAGCTAATTAACGTATCATCGTTAGCAAGAGAAATTTTACCTGAAGTTTCTAAACTGTTGAAAAAAGAAGTAAAAGTAGGTGCAGTTATGATGGCTATTAACAGATTGTCTCCAGCGAATGAATTGAGAGTTCGAAAAAATATTAAACGACTTGCTTTGAATTTGGGAGACGTAATTGTACGTTCAGATTTATGTGATTTTACGTTTAAAAATACGACTTCGTTATTAAAGGAAATCGCTAAAATTTTAAGTAAATCGGCAGATAGTAAAGATTATTTTTTAACAGTTTCACAAGGTATTTTTGAAACCAATATTGTTACAAGTAAAAATTTACAGCCATTTGTTGAAGAAATTTTTAAGAAAGAAGCACTAATTAACAATGTAAACGATTTAGCTTCTATAACCATAAAACTTCCTAAAGGAAATCTAGATCAATCAGGTATTTATTATTTTATTTTAAAACAATTTGCTTGGGCAAACATTGCGGTACAAGAAGTAATTTCTACCACACACGAAATGACCATAGTAGTAAAAGAAAGAGATGTTAATGAAACATTTGCCATTTTAATGGATTTGAAACTAAATTAATTCATGGAGAAAAAAGATCCCTACGCATCCTTAAGAATCAAAGAGTTTAATATTTTTCTTTTAGTACGTTTTGCCTTGGTATTTGCATGGTCTATGCAATTCATTATTATCGAATGGCAGGTATACAGTATCACTAAAAATCCGTTATCGTTAGGAATTATAGGACTAATGGAAGTAATTCCAGCAGTATCTATGGCGTTGTTTGCAGGTCATATTGTAGATCAAAAAGAAAAAAGGAACTTACTAGCTTTGTGTATTGGGTTATTTTCATTAATTAGTTTGGGGTTGTTCTTTTTAACACTGCCTAGTTTTATCGATGGGTGGAATAAAAATACAGTACTATATGCCATTTATGCTTTGGTGTTTTTTGGTGGCTTATTACGTTCGTTTTTCGGACCTACTATTTTTTCATTAATAGCTCTAATTGTACCTAAAAAACTATATCCTAACGCCGCAACATGGAGTAGTTCAACTTGGCAAATAGCTTCAGTATTAGGGCCAGCTTTTGCAGGATTAACCATTTCATGG
The DNA here is from genome assembly GCF_048269885.1 of Tenacibaculum sp. Classification (NCBI taxonomy): domain Bacteria; kingdom Pseudomonadati; phylum Bacteroidota; class Flavobacteriia; order Flavobacteriales; family Flavobacteriaceae; genus Tenacibaculum; species Tenacibaculum sp. The sequence continues at coordinate 13,643 of NZ_JBLWTZ010000020.1, forward strand.
ATTGGAGTACATTGGTCGTTATGTATTGTATTTGGTTTAGTATCCGTATCATTTTTTACGGTATTTTTTATCAAAAAGAAACCTATTTTAAATCCTAAAATAGGGGAACCTGTAATGAAAAGTTTAAAAGAAGGAGTGCGTTTTGTGTATAAAACAAAAGCTATTTTAGGAGCACTTACCTTAGATATGATTTCGGTATTGTTTGGTGGAGCCGTAGCATTACTACCTGTTTATGCTCAAGATATCCTAAAAGTGGGGCCAGAAGGGTTTGGTGCATTGCGTGCTGCACCTGCCATAGGAGCTTTTTTAACGATGTTAGTAACTGCTTATATACCTATCAGTAAAAATGCAGGAATGAAGCTTTTAACGGCCATATTTGGCTTTGGAATTTGTATTATAGTATTTGGTTTATCAACCGTTTTTTGGATTTCTATTGTAGCCCTGTTCTTTAGCGGTGTAACCGATGGAGTTTCAATGGTGATTCGTCAAACCATTTTACAATTAAAAACACCCGATCATATGCGTGGTAGAGTAGCTTCAGTAAATTCTATGTTTGTTGGTTCTTCTAACGAATTAGGAGCTTTTGAAAGTGGGGTAACAGCAAAACTAATGGGAACAGTAACGGCAGTAGTTTTTGGTGGAACCATGACCTTAATTACCGTTATTACTACAGGAATTGTAAATCCAACACTTAGAAAGTTAGATTTAACTAAAGATTTGGAAGAGCATGAGAAGGAAGAATAACAAGTAAACTGATGTTCTATAGCTATAAATAAAAATGCCTAGAAAATTACTTCTAGGCATTTTTAATATACTTTTTAAAGTAAATCAATTACGACATATCAAAATAATTGATTTTTGTAATTTTTTTAGTTGCTTGATTAAAATCTATATTAATAAAAACATCACAACTATCACATTCAGCATATAAAATACTTTTTGAACCATTCCTACCAGTACTAAAGGCTACCTCTCCTAACTTACTAATAGAGTCTCCTACAGTAACGGTAATTCCTTTAATTGTAAAAGTAGCTTCATTACTTAAAACATCTAACGATTCTATGTAAGGTTTACTTCCCGAAGTAGAAAAATCAAGTTTTAAACCATTAAATCTAAAATAGTGATAAAACCCATTGTCTTCATAAGAAGTAGTTGCACCCAACAAAGATTCTACTTTAGCTTGTTTTCCGTAAGTCTTTTTTATATCAGTTAAGGCAATATTATTTATTTTAATATTGTCAAAATCTGAATTAGAAATAATATTAGTTTGACTTTTTGCTATAATTGTGGTTAATAGAAAAAATACGAGTACTAGTTGTTTCATATTATTTAAAAATTAATTGTACAAACCTTTTACATAGCTAATTTTTGCAATCGCCAAAGATATGATACTCGATTAATTTTCTAGGTAAGAAACTAGTTAAAATTTACAGCTAAATCTATTTTTTTATCTAATTCTTGTTGGTGTTTTAAAGTTGTGTTTTCGTCCCAATTAAAACGGTTTGTAAATTCTTGAATGACAAAGTTTTTATAAAGATCAACACTTGGTTTATCAAAAAATAGGCGACCTGTTCTTCGTATAAAAAAGTCGGTAGGAGTGCAGGTCATTTCATGCTTTATAGCAAACCATATTTCAGCTTTTAACAAACGCTCTTGCAAATTTTCTTCATTTAGTTCATCAAACTTATCTAAAATGAGTTCAGTTTGTTTACCGTAGTTGTGTACTAAATAACTAGCATCTTTCTCAGAAAACCCTTGTGATTTTAGTTGTTTATAAATTTGATTGATGTATAATTTTACTGATTTGTAATTTTGAAAAGGACCTCCTGTTAAAACAATTTCTTCTGTTTGAATTGGGTCAAAATCTACTTCAAAACGTCGTTTCATTTTTTTAGCAACAATATCTACAATACGTTCTGCCATTTTTCTATAGCCTGTTAGTTTCCCTCCAGCAATTGAAATTAACTTAGTATCAGACACAAAAATTTCATCTTTACGAGATAATTCAGAAGCAGATTTTCCTTCTTCATGAATTAACGGACGCAGCCCAGCCCAAGAAGATTGTATATCATTTATAGTTAATTGAATATCAGGAAACATGTTATTTACGGCTTCAATTAAATACAACGCATCTACCATTGAAGTTTTCACAGTATTTTTATCCTGTTGGTAATTGGTATCGGTAGTTCCAAAATAAGTTACCTTTCCACGAGGAATGGCAAACATCATACGGCCATCAGGAATATCAAAATAAACAGCTTGTTTTACAGGTAATTTTTCATGCGGAACAACCAAATGTACTCCCTTGGTTAAATGCAAGCGTTTTCCAATTTTAGAATTGTTAATTTGGCGTAATTCATCTACCCAAGGACCTGCTGCATTTACTACATATTTAGCTTTAACATCATAACTTTCTTCAGTAAAAACATCGGTTACTTTAGCGCCTACTACACGTTTGTTTTCATAAATAAACTCGTTTGCACAGGTGTAGTTCAATATTTGTGCGTCGTATTGACTTGCTGTTTTTAAAACTTCAATAGTTAAACGAGCATCATCGGTACGATATTCGGCATAAAAACCAGCACCGTTTAAAATACTTTCAGGTAACAAAGGTTCTTTTTCTAAGGCTTCTTTTTTATCAAGCATTTTACGTTTATCATCTCCTTCAACAGAAGCTAACACATCATAAACTTTAAGTCCGATTGATGTTAGCCACGAACCGTAAGTTCCATTTTCAATTAAAGGTAAAATCATTTTTTCAGGAATTACCAAATGTGGTGCTAGTTTATGAACAATAGCACGCTCAGTACCCACTTCTTTTACCAACCAAAAGTCAAATTGTTTTAGGTAACGTAAACCTCCATGAATTAGTTTGGTAGATTTACTAGAGGTTCCTGAGGCAAAGTCGTTCTTTTCAATTAAGGCGACTTTCATTCCACGTGAGGCAGCATCTAAAGCGATACCTGCACCTGTAATACCACCGCCAATTACCAAAAGATCAAATTCGGTTGTTTGTAATTCTTGTTGAATGTTTTTTCTATTGAAAGAAGAGAAATGATTCATAGAGCTGTTTTTATCAACCAAAAATAAGAATAAAAAGAAACGATAAGTATAAAAAAAGAGCTGAAATTATCAGCCCTTTAAGAAGTCGCCCCCGCAACTATTAAATCTAAAACTAACGATTCAATTTTTTCCAATTAACATCTGCTTGTTTTTTGAGCTCTTCTGGTTTTTCTTTTAACCACAAGGTTAATGTATTGGTTCCCCATGAGTTATAAAATAAATACAATTTACCATCTCGTATTTCAAAAGTTTTCGGATCAATATCTACCTTTTCTCCAGTTTTTCCTATGGCATAAGCACAGTATCCTCCATATTGAGGAGTGTATTTTTGAGGGTTTTTAAGAAAGGTAGTTAAGTTTTCTTTTGAAGAAAAGCGAAAAGTAACCCCTTGGTAAGAGGTGGTAAATTTTTTATTTCCTTTTTCAACTTTAGCATGAAAATAACTTACCACATCATAACCTTTGGCAATAACACCATTTTTAGTATTGTATTCTTGTGAAAAAGCAAGGGTTGAAAAAAATATAAAAAGGATGAATAAATGCTTCATACTAGTTCTTTTTATGTTTTAGTTCTTCCCAATTTTTATCTCCTTGTGCCTGTAACTTTTTAGTATCACCATTTTTCCAATCGTCAAGTTTGCTAGAAATCCAAGAGCTGTAAAAAAGATATAATTTTCCATCTCTAATTTCATAGGCTTCAGCATCTATATACATTTTGGTTTTTTTGGCAGCTACAGCATAAGCACAGTATCCACCATATTGAGGAACATACTTCGTCGGGTTTTCTTTAAAAAGCATTAAGTTTTTTTCTGAAGCGAATTTAAATTTAGCTCCGTCGTACGTGGTTTGAAATTTCTTTTTTCCTTCAATGGGTTCATTATTTGTAAAGTAAGAAACAACATCGTATCCTTCGGCTACATAGCCTTTTTTTGTGTTGTAGTCTGTTTTTTGAGCGTATAATGCAGTAGAAATTACGATTAAAAGCAGTGTAAAAAAGTTTTTCATCAGTAGTAAATTTTATGGGTAGTCGATAAAAAACAAAAACATTACAAATACAATCAGAAATTATTTAATAATTGCCAAGACTGTTGAATTTTACCGTTTCTAATAGGTAAAATTTCACCAAACTGTAGACAAACAAATTCACTTTGATGGGGTCTTAAAAAAATAAAATCATCTACTAGTATAGATTCATTTTTAGGAATATTAATCATGGTTTGGTTGGTAGAAGCACCAAATAAATTATTTTGTTTTATACCTTTTGGATAGTAATAATCAGCTTTCCAAAATCCACCATAAATAAAAGCAGACTTTTTAGAAAAAAATTGTTTTAGCTTTTCTAACCCAGGAAGCGTTGTATTTGAAAAATTTTTTAAAATAGGAGTAGCGATAAATGCTGCTGGTTTGTAGTTTTTTAAGGAAGGAATATCAAACATCGTAGGTTTTACAAAACATGAACCAATAGCAATATCGTTTATTGGAGAACGTTGTTCTTTATGTAAATTTAAAGTCGGACTTCCAGCTCCGTTAAAGGTTAAATTTTTATTCCATAGCTCAGGAAAATCATTTCGAACTAAGGCTTTACAATCCCCATAAAATTGATTTGCAAATTGTAAGGATTTTTTTTGCGAACGAATAATTTTAGGCAGCTTTACTACATGTGGGTCATAGCCCATAAACCCAGAAAATTCAACAAAATCTTGATTGTTTTCAATAAGAGATAGTCCTTTTGATAAGTTTTCTAAAGAAGAAAAACCACCACGATGTAATCCCACATCAATTTCAATGTTTAATCGTAGTTTTTGGTTGTGTTGTTTGGCTAAATTAATGTATTCTTCAATTCGTTTTTCGGTATCTACCAACCATTGAATTTGAGTAAATGGATTGAACCCATTATTTGGCTGAGCTAAGTTGTTGTAAAAATATATTGCAGTTTTTATAGGCATAGGTTTACCCAGTAAAACATCTGCTTTGTTATCTAATCGAGAGGCTAAATCTGTTAAAAATGGTTGATGAAAGACCATCAACTTATTTGAGTTTGTTTTATGTAAAATATATTCAATCAATTGAACAGAGGGCAATGATTTTACTACCACTCTGAGTGAAGCATCGTTTCTAAAATTAGAAAGTACTTCTGTTATATTTTCATCTAAAATATCTAAATCTACCAACAAACAAGGAATAGCTCGTTGGTAGTTTTTTAGCTCTTGATTTATGTTTTTAAAATATGCATCCATACAATTAAATACCTAACAGTTTTTGAAGATATGGATTCACAAAGATATTTTCGGGATCATGTTCTTTTCTGAAAGTCATAAAATGGGTGAATTTAGGATACATTCTTACAATATCTTCTGTGTTAAATGTATTCATTTTTCCCCAATGAGGTCTTCCGTCATAGGCTTTAAAAACTTCTTCAAGAGCAGCAAAATAAGCTCTGCTATCTTTTTTATTATATACATGACAAGCAATATATGCCGAATCTCTATTGTAAGCAGGACTCATGTATACATCATCTCCTTTTACCCAGCGATTTTCAATAGGAAAATGAATATTGAATTTTTTAGAATTGACAATTTTTTGCACATCTTTAAACACATCTTGATAAGCTTCTGCAGGAATATTGTATTCCATTTCATGAAACTTTACCATTCGTTGTGTGGCATATACTTTATGACTGTGATATACTTTTTTTACATTGCTAATACTTGCTGCAGTGATGTTAGCTACTGTTTTGTTTTGTGATGGAAAAATGGTAGCATATTCACACATGAGTTTGAAAACGTGATTTTCAAGTATATATTCAGTCCAATAATTAAAAAAGTTTACTTTATCAGGTTCAGAATCTTCAACAATGTTTGAAGTTTTGGTCCAGGCAATATTGGTATATGGAATCCAGTAAAACTCAAAATTACGGTTTTTGGAATTTCTTTCACTTAAAGTAGCCAATACATCGCTTAGTTTCTCCTTTTTGTTTTGAAGTTTTAGCTTATAGGTAGAAATACATTGCAAAGTAACTTCAGTAATAATGCCTAAACAGCCTAACGATACTTGAGCAGCTTTAAATAGTTCTGTGTTTTTTGTAGTGGAGCACTCAATGATTTCTCCTTTTCCATTTACAAATTTTAACCCAATAACTTGGTTACTAATGGATTTAAGATTTACACCAGTTCCATGTGTTCCGGTACTTATAGCGCCTGCGATTGACTGAACGTTGATATCACCTAGGTTTTCCATGGCTAATCCTTCATTAAACAATAATTCTCCTAATAAAGAAAGTTTTGTTCCTGCTTTTACAGTAGCTTGATTTTTTTCTTTATCAATTGAAATGAGTCCTTGAAAATTATCGAGAGTTACCAATATTTCATCAGTACTACATAGCGAAGTAAAGGAATGGCCTGAACCAATAACTCGAATTTTTTGGTTACATCGAATTGCTTTTAAAACAAGTTGTTGAATTTCATTTTCCGAATGAGGAAGTGCAACTGCAGATGGATTCCACTGTACATTTTCTGCCCAGTTTTTCATAAGACCTTGAACTAATAGAGGTTAATAGCAAGGTAAGATAGCAAAAAATAAAAAAGTTATAAAACCATTAAATTACAACCACGAATATCGGAATTATCAAAACGACCGATAATTTCAAAACTGTTGTCTTGGTATACTTTACCTAAATCTTGTGTAGCAATAAAGGAACAAGAATTATAGTTTGCTAAATCAATTACATTAATCCCTCCTGATTTTCCTTTAGGTAAAATAGTCAAAGCATCTTCTGGATCACGAGTTAAGACTTGCATCCAAGGCGGACAGTTAAAAAGACCATTTCCTTTTGAATACCCTTGACTTAACAACTCCGTCATTCCATATTCAGAATGAATTGTATTCACTCCAAAACCATTGCTTAAAATAGTATGTAGTTCGTTACGAATAAGCTCTTTTCTTCTACCTTTCATGCCGCCAGTTTCCATTATGATGGTATTAGAAAGATTGAAATGGTATTGTTCTACCAAATCTAACAAAGCAAAAGAAACACCTATAAGTAATACTTTTTTTCCTTGTGAATCTAAATGTATAAGCTTTTGAGCAAGTTCGTCTAGATTGTTGAGGTAAAAGCCACTTTCTGGATGTTTAGAACGTTTGATTAAATCGTCAACCATATAAACTAAAGAAGATCCTTTACGTTCGAGATAATTAGGGAGTAATGCTAATACCACATAATCTTCTATATTTCCATAAAAATGTTCAAAACCTTTTACATAACTGGTTTCGTACCAAGATACATCGGTAACTAAATGCTTGCTTGTTGTACTTCCTGTAGTACCAGAGCTTGTAAAAATTTCTTGAATTTCATCAGTTGAAGAAAGCACTTCTCGAGTTTTAAAAAACTGAATAGGTAAAAACGGAATTTGTTCTATGGTGTTTACATCAGAAGGATGAACGTATATCAAATCACAAAAAGAACGATACACCTTGTTGTTTGTAAACTGATGTGAAAAAACCTGTAATGCGGTTGTGTTAAAATCTTCTGTAGATTGTATGTTAAAAATGGTGGTTTTCATAAACTTTCACAAAAGTAAGAGTATTCGACGCAACCTTTTAGTTTTTTTTTCATCTAGTATATAAACCATGGAAAATTAAAATAATAATAACCCCCAATTATATATATCATGAAAAAAATTTTAATCCTTTTTTTAAGTGTATTTACGTTTTATTCTTGTTTAGATGATGACAGCCCTAAGTTTAAGTATGAGTTTTTAAAGGTTGATAGTGCCACAACCCCTGAAAGTTTCACATTCGGAGAAGTAGATACCATAAAAATAAAGTATACGTTGCCCAATAGTTGCTATTCTTTTAATGGATTGTACTACCAAAAAGTAGATACCACTAGAATTGTAGCTGGTACAGCAATAGTAGCTCTTGATGTTGCTTGTACACAAGATGCAAGACAAGAAGAATATGCTTTTCCTGTTGAGGCAACCCAAGAAGAAGATTATGTTTTTAAGTTTTGGAAAGGTAAGAATGAAGAAGGAGAAGATGTATACGAAGAAGTGGTAATTCCAGTAAATTTGTAACATCAATTTAGAAAAACTCATACAAGGATGCTGTCATCAAAATATCACAGCGCAAGCACAAGTTTACCAGTTATTTTCTGGTAAGCTTTTTGCGCTTTGTCTAAAGTATTCTCGTAATTATCAAGATGCAGAAGACACATTGCAAGATAGTTTTCTAACAATTTTTAAAAAGATACCTCAATACCAACACAAAGGATCTTTTGAAGGGTGGATGAAGAGAATAACCATAAATACAGCGTTACAGAAGTATAGAGAAAAATCACCCTTACAGTTAGTTTCTGAAGCACCTGACGAAGTAATAATTGAAGAAGTAGAGCTTGAAACTGAAAATGTGAGTATTGACGTTTTATTAAAGTTTATCCAAAACTTACCAGATAGGTATCGTTTAGTTTTTAACTTATATGTATTAGATAATTATTCACATAAAGAAATAGCAGAATTATTAAAAATTTCTGTAGGAACATCAAAATCAAATTTATCACGAGCAAGGCAGATATTGAAAAAAGAAATGGAATTATATCAAGCAAAAAAGGCAAAAGCATAACTGATGGAAGAAAAAAACATCGATAGACTATTTCAAGAAAAACTTAAAGATTTGGAGGTTGTTCCAAATGAAAGAGTATGGAGTACTATTGAAGAAAAACTCCAAAAAAAGAAAAAACATCGTGTTTTTCCTATTTGGTGGTTTTCAGGAGGAGCAGCTGCGGTATTTGTTTTAGGTCTTTTGCTTTATCCTTACGTTACTAATCAAGAAAATACAGAGGATACAGATGCAATTGTTGTTGAATCGCCAAAGTCTGCACCCAAAAAGCAAGTAATTAAAAAAGAAGAATTAAAAGAGACGTTATTATTACAACCAACAAAAGAGAATATAAGAGAAACACCTATTGTAAAAGAAGAAAAAAGTAAGAGAAAAACATTGAAAGAAAAGCTTCATTCTAATGAAGTTTTAACCGCTAATCATGTTGTGAAGGTTAGCAAAAAAGAGTTGCAAGAAAAAGATAGCAACAACACGTCAAGTAGAGTAGTTGAAGGGGCTTTACTGGCTAAAAATGATGTTGTGAAAGAAGAAAACTCTACTGGCAAGCTTGAAAGGAGCTTGCCAGTTCTTAAAAAGAAAGAAAGTACTTTTTTGAAAAAAGAAAATGATTCAATTAAAAAAGATGTAAAGCCTAAAAAAGACTTTTTAGCGATTGTAAACGCTAAAGATATTGATGAAGAAAAGGAAGAAATAAAGAAACTTTGGACGGTTTCACCGACCGTAGCAGTATTAAATTCCAATTCATTTTCTAAATCATCTCCAATTGATGCTAGCTTATCAAATTCAACAAAAGGAAATACAAGTTATTCGTACGGAGTTCAAGTAGCTTATCAATTCAATAAAAAGTGGACACTTCAATCGGGGATACATTTGCAAGAAATAGGATTCTCTAATAACAACGTGGCAGTAAACCCAGTAAAGTCCAGTAGTGCAAATGTAGCATTCAGTTCAGGAGAAAGTTATGCATTAAGTGATACTTCTCAAACAGGTTTCAGTACAAGTTCAGTGTCTATAAGTTCAGGAAGCCTTGATGGTGAATTGAATCAAAGTTATGGATATATTGAGGTTCCAGTAGAAGTTAAGTATAGTGTATTAGAAGGAAAAAAGTTACAAACACAAGTAGTTGTTGGTTTTAGTTCTTTGTTTTTAAATAAGAATGATGTGAATTTAAAAACCACTGCTTTTTCAACTTCAGGAGAAGCGAATAATTTAAATAACATTAACTTCAGTGGAAATTTAGGAGTGGACCTTAGTTATAAGTTCAGTAAAAAATGGTCTTTAAATATTAACCCAATGTTAAAAACCCAGTTAAATACATTTAAAAATGATTCAAATGGGTTTCAACCTTATTTTATAGGTGTTTATACAGGTTTAAACTACCAGTTTTAATCGTTGTAGATTTTTACTACCAAATCACCTTTATCATTCATTGAAGCTCTGTACATTCCCGCAGTATTGAATTCAAAAGACATGTTGCCATTTTTATCTAAAGCAACGACACCACCAGTACCCCCAAGTTTTGTTAATTTGTTTTGAATAACATCTTTAGTAGCTTCTTTCAACGATTTTTGCTGATATTCCATTTGAGCAGAAATATCATAAGCTACTTGAGTACGGATAAAATATTCACCCCAACCCGTTGACGAAACACCACAGGTGTTATTATTGGCATAGGTACCTGAACCAATAATAGGAGAATCTCCAATTCGCCCCCAACGTTTGTTAGTCATACCACCAGTAGAAGTTCCAGCAGAAATATTACCTTCTTTATCTAAGGCTACACAGCCAACAGTACCAAACTTACTATTTTTAATATCAGCATCATAAAAAGAGGCTTTTTTATCATCATGATCCAATGCAGTTTTTTCTTTATCTTTTATTTTTTGTAAAGATTGAAAACGATTTTCAGTATAAAAATAACTCGGATCTACAATTTCTAATCCTTGTTCTTTAGCAAATTGAGAAGCTCCACTACCAGAAAGCATTACGTGATTAGAGTTTGTCATTACAATTCTTGCCGCTTCAATAGGGCTTTTTATATCTTTTACTCCAGCTACTGCACCAGCGTTCAGTGTTTTTCCATCCATAAAAGAAGCATCTAATTCATTAGTTTCATCATGGGTAAATACAGCACCTTTCCCTGCATTAAACAAAGGAGATTCTTCCATTACTTGAATGGTTTTTACAACAGCATCAGCACTAGAACCACCATTTTTTAAAATCTCATATCCGGTTTTAATTGCTTCTTCTAATATAGTTTTATAAGCAGTTTCTTTTTCGGGAGTCATGTTCTTTTTTAGAATAGTTCCAGCACCTCCATGAATAATAATGGCGAATTCATTTACAGGTATGTCTTTTTGTTTATTAGAAGTTTTTTTAGGAGCATCACATGCTGACAAAATCAACAGTAATGAAAGTAATATATAAATGTTTTTCATGATTATTTGTTAATTTTTAAACAAAAACAACACTGTTTGTTTAATTTATTAATTGTAAAATTATTCGTAGTTTTGAGCTTTAAATTTAAACAACTAAAATTAGAATATAAAATATGGCAGATTTTGGTATCAAAGAAGCATTAGCTACTTTAGGCTTACAAGAGATAAATGAAGGAACTTCAACAGGTTCAGTAAACTTTGCAAATGGTGAAATTATTGAATCATATTCACCTGTAGATGGAAAGTTAATAGGAAAAGTAAAAGCTTCTACCAAAGAAGATTACGAAAAGGTAATGGAAGCAGCTACTTCTGCTTTTAAAACTTTTAGAGCAATGCCTGCTCCACAAAGAGGAGAAATAGTTCGTCAATTTGGAAATAAATTAAGAGAGTTAAAAGAACCCTTAGGTAAATTAGTTTCTTACGAAATGGGAAAATCTTACCAAGAAGGTTTAGGTGAAGTTCAAGAAATGATTGATATCTGTGATTTTGCTGTAGGTTTATCTCGTCAGTTAAACGGACAAGTAATTCCATCAGAAAGACCAGGACACGTAATGAGAGAGCAATGGCATCCATTAGGAGTGGTTGGAATCATCTCTGCATTTAACTTCCCAGTAGCTGTTTGGTCTTGGAATACAGCATTGGCATGGATTTGTGGTAACGTATGTGTATGGAAAGGTTCAGAAAAAGCGCCTTTATGTTCAGTAGCTTGCCAAAATATTATAGCTGAGGTTTTAAAAGCTAACGATTTACCAGAAGGAATTTCTTGTATTGTTAATGGAGATTATAAAGTTGGTGAATACATTACTGAAGATACTCGTATTCCTTTAGTATCTGCTACTGGATCTACAAGAATGGGACGAATTGTTGGTACTAAAGTTGCTGAGCGTTTCGGTAAATCATTATTAGAATTAGGAGGAAACAATGCAATTATCATTACGCCAACTGCTGATTTAAAAGTAGTGGTTCCAGGTGCTGTATTTGGAGCTGTTGGTACTTGTGGTCAACGTTGTACATCTACACGTCGTTTAATCATTCACGAGTCGGTATATGATAAAGTAAGAGATGCGATTGTTGGTGCTTACGGTCAAATAAAAATAGGAAACCCATTAGATGAAAACAATCACGTTGGACCATTAATTGATAAAGACTCTGTAAATACGTATTTAGCCGCTATTGAAAAAGCAAAAGCTGAAGGAGGTAACGTATTAGTAGAAGGAGGCGTTTTAGAAGGAGAAGGTTATGAAAGTGGTTGTTATGTGAAACCAGCAATTATTGAAGCTGAAAACCACTATGAAATCGTTCAACACGAAACATTTGCCCCAATTTTATACTTAATGAAGTATTCAGGAGATGTTGAAAATGCGATTGAATTACAAAATGGAGTAGCGCAAGGGTTGTCTTCTTCAATCATGACAGCAGAAATGAAAGAAGCTGAAAAATTCTTATCATTCGCAGGGTCTGACTGTGGTATTGCTAATGTTAACATTGGTACTTCTGGTGCTGAAATTGGCGGAGCTTTTGGTGGTGAAAAAGAAACAGGTGGTGGACGTGAGTCTGGATCTGATGCTTGGAAAGTGTACATGCGTCGTCAAACTAACACTGTAAATTATTCTGATGAATTACCTTTAGCACAAGGAATTAAGTTCGATTTATAAGAAAACAAAGTTTTCAAAATATAAAAAAGTCTCATCATTTCGATGAGACTTTTTGTTTTTAACTAAGTTGGTGGCTATATTATTTTTCTAAAGCAGCAGCAATAACGGTATAAGCTTCATGCGCTTTCGACATTTTAGCATATTCTAAAGCAGTATATCCTCTTTCTGATTTTACGTTTAATTTTGCTCCACTATCAATTAATAATTGAACAATATCTGCTTTGTTATATCTAGCAGCAAACATTAAAGGAGTTAATCCAGTAGATTTTCTGTTGATATCTGTTCCGTTTTCAACCATAGCTTTTACAGCCTCAAAATTTCCAGCTCTAATTAACTTACAAAAAGTACTTACGTTAGGGTATTCTAAGGTGGTTTTAACAGGAACTTTGTATGAAGTTGAAGCGGTAATAGTTCCGAAAGATAAAGCGATTGCTAAAGCAGTTAATACAAATTTTTTCATGATGTTACGTTTTTATTTTTAAGATTAGGTTACAGCTAAAAGACGCCTGTTAAAACAAAACGTTTCATCAAAAACGCACACTTAACAATTATTTAAGATAAGGTCTTAAAAATCTCTTAATAGATTAAGTTATTTTTAATAAATTAACAATCAGTAATTTAACTAACTATTAACCGAATAATAAAATCATGAATTGGTGTATATTAATTTCAATAGCAGTAGCAATAATTGCCGCTATTTTAGGCTATTTATTAGGAAAGCTATCAAGTAAAAACATTAAGAAAGATGAAATAGTTCTCTTAAAGAATAAAATAGCAAAGTTAGAATCAAGTTTAAGGAATTGTAAAGAAAGTAAATTAGTATTGGAAACTGATTTAAAATTAGCAAAATCTAATATAGTTCCCTCTATATCTGAAGAACAAAAACCATTTGATATCAATGAAATTAAAAAGGTTTTTGGTAAAAAAATAAAAGAGAATGATTTAAAAATAGTAGAAGGAATAGGACCTAAAATTGAAGAACTTTTCCATAATTTTAGTATTAATACCTGGAAGTTATTGTCAGAAACATCTATAGAAAAATGCCAAGAAGTATTAAAAAGTGGAGGAGACCGTTACAGAGTTCATAAACCTAATACATGGCCAAAACAAGCAAAATTAGCCTACGAAGGTAAATGGCAAGAGCTGAAAGATTGGCAAAAAAATTTAGATGGCGGAAAGTGAGAACCATTATAGAAGAATAACCAAAATCCCTTGTATTTTTAGCAAGGGATTTTTTCTTGTTTGTTTATTATAAAACAAAAAGAAATAATAAGTTTAGAATTATATCTTTTTATGAATTTAGTAATATAAAAAAGTAATTGTAACATCTTTTTTATTTTTTTAGTGTCATCAATTGTATTTATTAAGGATATGAAAAAAATAATAGGCTTATCACTTTTTCTCTTTGTACTTTTATTAAATGTAAAATGTAATAAAGATTCAAAAACACTAACAGAAAAAAGTGCAGATGTAAAAGATTATACAAAATATGTAAACCCATTAATTGGAACTAGTAAAATGGGACATGTTTTTCCGGGTGCTACAGCTCCTTTTGGTATGGTACAATTGAGTCCGCAAACAAATTTTGAAGTCATGTTTGATGAAGAAGGAAGGTATAATAAAGAAACCTATGAATATTGTGCAGGATACCAATACAAAGACTCAATCATAATTGGTTTTGCACACACAAATTTTAGTGGTACAGGGCATGCTGATCTTGGAGACTTTTTAGTAATGCCAACTACAGGCGATTTAATTTTAGATCCATTACAAACAAAAGAAGGAACCAAAGGTTTTTATGCTACTTTTTCACACGATACAGAAAAAGCGTCACCTGGATTTTATGAAGTAAACCTAGATAGCTACAACATCAAAGCAGAACTTACAGCAAGTGAGCGCGTAGGTTTTCATCAATACACATTCCCAAAATCAGAGAAGGCACACATTCTTTTAGATTTAGTGTACAATGTATACCACCACGATAATAAAAATGTATGGACATTTATTCGTGTTGAAAACGATTCATTGGTAACTGGGTATAGACAAACAAAAGGATGGGCAAGAACCAAGAAAGTGTTCTTTGCTATGGAATTTTCTAAACCTTTTAAAAGTTACGGACATAAAAAATATAATAAGGAAACCTATGATGGTTTTTATAGAAAGTTTAAACAAAATGAAAACTTTCCTGAAATGGCAGGAAAAGACATTAGAGCCTATTTCAATTTTGATACGGAAGAAGGAGAGCAAATCAAGATAAAATTTGCTTTATCACCAGTAAGTACTAATGGAGCACTTGCCAATTTAAAAACTGAAATTCCTCATTGGAATTTTAATAAAACAAAAGAAGAAACTAAAAATAAGTGGAATAACGAGCTTAGTAAAATCGATGTAGAAACCATTTCAGAAAAAGATAAAACAACATTCTACACCGCCTTATATCACACAAATTTATCTCCTATTTTATATGAAGACGTTGATGGAAAATACCGTGGATTAGATCAAAATATTTATACTTCAGAAGGATTTACAAACTATACTATTTTTTCACTTTGGGATACCTATAGAGCATTACATCCACTGTATAATATTACGCAACCACAGCGAAATAACGATATGATAAAATCGATGTTAGCACATCATGATCAAAGCGTTCATAAAATGCTACCTATTTGGAGTCATTATGCGAATGAAAACTGGTGTATGATAGGGTATCATGCAACCTCTGTAATTGCAGATGCGTTGGTGAAAAATGTGGGAGATTTCGATGTAAATCACGCTTTAAAAGCATCTACCAACACAGCAACAGTTAAGTATTTTGACGGAATAGGAGATTATATGGACTACAACTATGTTCCAGAAGATAAAAGTAGTTCATCTGTTTCAAAAACGTTAGAATATGCCTACAATGATTGGTGTATTGCGCAAATAGCTAATAAAATAGGAGATAAGGATACAGAAAAAGAGTATTTAGCAAGAGCTGAATATTATAAAAACGTGTATGATCCAAACATAGGTTTTATGAGACCTAAACTTTCGAATGGAAAGTTTAGAGAAAATTTTGATCCGATGGATACCCACGGTCAAGGTTTTATAGAAGGAAATGCATGGAATTATGGGTTGTATGTACCTCAAAACATTGATAATATGATTGAAATGATGGGAGGTAAAGAAAAATTTAGTAAGCAATTAGATGAGCTATTTACAACCGAAATAGATGATAAATATATCGCACATCATGAAGATATTACGAGAGATGGAATTATAGGTAATTATGTACATGGTAATGAACCAGGACACCATATTCCGTATTTATATAACTGGACAGGACACCCAGAAAAAACACAACAACGTGTTCGTATGATTATGGACACCATGTATGCAGATACTGTAGAAGGTTTATGTGGAAACGACGATGCTGGTCAAATGAGTGCATGGTATATTTTTAGTAGTCTAGGTTTTTACCCAGTAACTCCCGGATCGCCTTACTATGCTTTAGGAAGTCCAAACATAAAAGAAGCGACGATTCATTTAGAAAATGGAAAAATGCTTAACATTATAGCTAAAAATCAAAGCAAAGAAAATGTATATGTAAAAAGCGTGACCGTTAATGGTAAAAAGTTAGACAATTTTTTGTTAAGCCATCAAGATATTGTAAATGGAGGTGAAATAGTCTTCGAAATGAGTAACCAATAAACAATATAAGTCCCTCGCAAAAGCGAGGGATTTTCTTTTATCTTTGTTTGTAACAACGAATGTTACTATGAAAATTATCGATTTATCCAAACCTATCCAGTATAATAAACAAGACCCTTGGTTTATGAAAGTTAAAATAAAACATAAACCACATCATAAAGCAAAATGGCTAATTAGAATACTAGGATTGCCATTTAAACTTTTTCCTAAAAACTTTACAGGATGGGCAGATGATACAATTCAAAAAATGGGAGTACACTCCACAACTCATATTGATGCACCTTGGCATTATTCTCCTACTGTAAATGGGAAAAAAGCAAAAACGATAGATGAAGTTCCGTTAGATTGGTGTTTTGGAGAAGGGATAGTGATTGATATGAAACATAAGGTAGATTTTGATCCGATTACTGTAGAAGATATTCAACAATTTTTAGAAGAAAATCAGCTAGAAATCCAACCGAATATGATTGTGTTGCTTAAAACAGGACGTGATAAACTTAACGGAACAAAAGATTTTCATAAAAAAGGTACGGGAGTAAGTGCAAAAGCAACTGAATGGTTGATTGATCAAGGAATTAAAGTGATGGGAATTGATGCTTGGGGATGGGATTTACCACTTCCGTACATGATTCAAAAAGCAAAAGAAACCAACAATTCTGAATTGTTTTGGGAAGGGCATTTGGTAGGACAAAACAAGGAGTATTGTCATATGGAACAGTTGGTAAATTTAGATGCATTGCCGTTAACTGGCTTTAAAGTAGCTGTATTTCCGTTAAAAATTGTAGGAGCATCAGCCGCACCAGCAAGAGTGGTTGCGATGTTAGCATAAAAAACGATGAAAGATATTAACTTCATATTTTTACTATTAGCTTTAGTAGCTGAAGTTATAGGTACCATAGGTGGTTTCGGATCATCTGTTTTCTTTGTTCCTTTAGGAAACTTTTATTTCGATTTTTATTCTGTTTTAGGGCTTACAGCTATTTTTCACTTGTCGAGTAATGTGAGCAAAATCGTGTTGTTTAAAAAAGGATTAGATAAGAAGTTGTTGATAAACATCGGAATTCCTTCTGTCGTTTTTGTGATTTTAGGAGGAATATTATCAAAACATCTAAACAGTACATATTTAGAAATATTTTTAGGACTGTTTTTAGTTGCATTTAGTGCTTTCTTCCTGATTAAAAGTAAGTTTACTATTTCTCCAAACAAAAAGAATGCTATTGTTGGAGGTTCTTTCTCTGGGTTTTCTGCAGGGTTGTTAGGAACAGGAGGCGCCATTAGAGGTTTAACCATGGCAGCTTTTAATTTAGAAAAGAGTGTGTTTATAGCAACGTCGGCCTTTATAGACTTTATGATTGATTTTTCAAGAACATTTGTCTACTACAACAACGGTTATATTCATGACCATGATTTAAAGTATGTACCTTTTTTGTTTGTAATTGGATTAGTAGGATCATTTATAGGAAAAAAAATACTAGCATACATCCCACAGTCAAAATTCAGAAAACTGTCGTTGTCTTTTATTCTATTAATTGGGATAATTACAATGGTACAATTAGTGTTGAGGTAATTAAATATTAAGGTTTGTTTTATATTTTTAATCATGTTATTTACAAAAATGACGCAACCTTTTATATAAATAAGCATCTAATTATTAAAGAGGTAATCCAAAAAATGAAAAATAAAATTTTATTTTTATTAGCAGTTAGTCTTATGTTCTCATGTAGTAATAAGACAGAGGGTTTAAAAACTGAATTAGTAGGAAAATGGAAATTAATTGAGGTTTTAGCAGATCCAGGAGATGGTAGTGGAACTTTTGAACCTGTTAGAAGTAATAAAACTATTGAATTTAAAAGTAATGGAATATTAACAACTAATAATTCTTTATGTGGTCCATACTCAGATGAAATGATAAGTTCAGGAACCTATGAAAACAATACTATAACTACTGGTTGTCAGGATTCTAATATAGCTACGATTTTTTTTGAATTAAATAATGAGTCTTTGATTTTAAACTTTATTTCTAACGAAGGATATTCTCAAAAGTTTGAAAAGATAAATTAAACATTCTAATTATACTTCACTTTACGTATTACGCGCATGGCTTCTTTGTATTTTATATAGGTGGTTTTATCCTCTAAATTTTTGATATAGTATTTTGCTTTTTTAAGTTGTAGAGGAGCACTTTCAAACCCGTTTAAATAACAAATTAAATAGGAGGTGGGTAATCGATATACATCTTCGTGTTCAATAACTGAAAGGGGCTTCTTTTTTACAATTTTAGCAACAATACTATTATTGTTTTTATAAATAAGCTGTAATATATCGTTGTGATATTGAGGAGCTTCAAAAAGAAATTCCGTAACAATATCGTGCTTTCCATTATCTTTAAAATTGATAATTGTTTTTTCTAATGGATAACGTTTTTCACTCTTATCAATTCCTAAAACAATGTATTCGGTAATAATAAACGATTGTTCATTATACTTAATTTGTACATCGTCTAATGAAGAGAAAAATAAACGCACTTGCTCGTTTATCAACTCAATGTCTACACGAGTAAAAAACTCTTCATGAGCGATAACTTTCTTTTTTCCTGCCCAACAAAGTACAAATTGCTCATTAAACACTTTGTATTGCGGGTTGTACTCTGGTTTATGTCGATTTATAAAATCAAAAACACCGTCAAGAGTAAGTTGAATATTATTGCTGGCATTTTTTTCAATAGCTTCAACAATGGCTTGGTTGTTGTTTTTAAGTACATAATTACCTTCAACAGGCATAGAGTTACTTCCTCTGCGATAAAAAATCGTTTCTTTGCGGTATTTCCAAGCATTTTTAGCTAAAGAGGTAATTAATTTTGTAGGATAAATAGTTACCAAACCAACTACTTTATGACGCTGTAAACGGGGGAAAGGAACGTTTTCGTATTCTATTTTTGGAGGGTTATTCAGGTAAGCATTTACTAAATTTTGAATTTTGCTATCATCGTAAAAATCAACTCCAATAATTTTATTTTCTTCATCTTCAATACCAATAACAATATAAGAGTTATTGTTAGGATTTGAATTAGAAAGAGCACAAACGTGTTTTATAAACTTAGCTTTTCCTTCTTTAGTGCTTAAGGATAACTTTTGTTTTTTATCATAAAAACTATTCTCGTCGTTATGAGACAGTAAGTTTTTAATTAAAAGACGTTTGTTAATCACAACTTAAGCATTTTTGTTTACAATAGTTGCACTAGCTTGCGCTGTTGGGTATACAATTAAATCTTCAATATTTACATGGTACGGACGAGTAACTACAAAGTGTATAATATCTGCAATATCTTCAGGTTGCAGTGCTTTGTAGCCTTGATATACGGTTTTAGCTCTTTCAGAATCTCCTTTAAAACGAACATCTGAAAATTCAGTTTCTACTAATCCAGGATGAATAGCGCTTACGCGAATATTGTGTTGATTCAAATCAATACGCATTCCTTTATTTAAAGCATTTACAGCGAACTTTGATGCACAATACACATTTCCATTAGGGTACACATCTTTTCCTGCAATAGAACCAATATTTACAATGAAACCGTTGTTACGCTCCACCATTTGAGGAATGATTGCTTTTGAAACATATAAGAGGCCTTTAACGTTTCCATCTATCATAGCATCCCAATCATCAATATTTCCATTTTGAATGCTGTCTAGCCCATGGGCATTTCCAGCGTTGTTAATAAGAATATCAATATGTTTAAACTCATTAGGTAAACTGTTGATTGCACGTTGTACTTCTTCATTATAACGAACATCAAACGGAAGTATATGCACTTTGGTGAATTGTGAGAGTTCTTGTTGTAATTGTTGTAGCTTTTCAATACGTCTACCACAAAGAATTAAATTGATGTTATTTGTTGCAAAAAGTTGAGCGGTTGCCTTACCAATACCTGAGGTTGCTCCAGTAATTAAAGCAGTTTGTTGCATGGTTTTTTGTTTTGTATAAAGGTAACCTTTTTTATGTTAAGCTACCATTATAAAATGAAAAACCGCCCCTAGCGGAGCGGTTCCTTTTAGTTGGCTACTACACCAACCAAAAATCAACTAACCAAACTTTATTTTTATTTCCTTTTCGGAACTGTTTCTCTTTCTATTTTAGTACGCTTTCTACCGCTATTTTTTACAGCCGGTTTAGCAGTACTTGTTTTTTCTCCTTTTAGATATTGAATAAACCCTATTCCTGAAAAAACATATGTTGTTTTAGAACTTACATGATACAATTCTATCGTTTCGTCATTTATAACGGTTAAATCAAACTCTTCAGTATCTCCGTTATCATAATTAAGTGTTAAATATTTTAAATTTTCTACACCTTGAACATTACGAACTACATAGCTTCCTTCAAAGTCCCAATTAATGTAATCAACATTTGTGCCAAAAGGGTCATGAGATGAATTGAAAGTTACGTTATTTTCTGGTGTAAATCTAAGATAATGCTCTTGATCAAAAGGGTTTGCTACCCCTCCAGACTCACCTGTTCGTTCCCAAGCTTTAAACTCTTGTAAGAAATACTCAATGTTTTCGTAGAACAACATGTCATAATCAAAAGTGTTTACTTGATAACCTACTAAATAATAACTAACATTTTGCGATAAATCATCAATTCTAATTTCGTTACTAGAAAGTTGTACCACATCAAATTCAAAATACCCATCTATATCGTGACGCGTTTCTAAAATCGTTCCCTGTGTACGATAGTTACCCACTGCTATCCCTAAGCCATTTCCAGTTTTACCAATATCAACAATATTATTATTTGCATACATGGTTCCATTTAAAAAAGAAATGGTAAAAGCTCTTGATAAAAAAGGAACTTCGCCACTACCAGTTGTTCTGTGATAATCTACATACCATAAATCATAACTAGAAATGTACTCGTTTAATGAAAAACCATCATCTACAATTTCATTTCTTACAACACACGACGTAAGTGTTACACCACTAATAAGTAGTATTAAAAGTAATTTTATACGTTTCATAAGCATTCGTTTTATGGTTATGCTTATTAGTTTTCAAATTACGTGCCAAAAATAAAAAACACCTCTTTTGAGGTGCTTTTTATTGTTTATGTAAAGGTTTTTATTCCATAAAAACCGTCTCTTTTTTTACAATGTTTTCTACTTTCGCATAGTAAGTTTTTTCTCCTATAACATAAGAAACCATTGCTTCATTTTCTTTAAGTTTAAAAGGGAATTCCTCAGTTGGAGTGTTGGGGGTATTTCCAATTTCTTTTTTAGGGTCTGCATGTAAAACAATATCCTTTTGTTCGTCATCAGAGGAGGTTTTATAGCGAGCTGCAATATATGTTTGATTGTTATGTTGTTCGACGACAGCTTTGGTAATTCTGTTTTGAAAATATACTTTTTGAAAATCAATAGGCTCTTCAGCACTAAAGTATATAATTAAGTTTGTAGAACTATAACTACCTTTTACACCACCAGTTACATTAGAATAATTAGCAGATTCTATTTTAAAGGGATGATTATTTTCTGTTTTTACACTTGCGCATTTTGCAAAACTTAAAGCTAAAATTAAGATTCCAATTAATTTCATAGAGTTGTTTTTTAATGTTTAAATTTAGGCATTCAAGGAATGTGCCAAGTCACAAATATAATCAGATTTATATGATATTGAGTTTCAGTTACTGGGAATTAAAAGAATGGTTTTCAAAAGTTGATTTTACTGTAGTAGGAAGCGGTATTGTGGGATTAAATTGTGCGTTGCAGTTGCGGAAAAAATATCCAAAAGCAAAAATTTTAGTGCTAGAAAAAGGAATACTACCGCAAGGAGCCAGTACTAAAAATGCAGGTTTTGCTTGTTTTGGAAGTTTATCAGAACTAATAGACGATTTAAAAACACATACTGAAGAAGAGGTTTTTAATTTGGTAAAAAAACGTTGGGAAGGGTTACAGCTTTTAAGAACGACATTAGGTGATAAGAATATCGACTTTCAACAGCATAAAGGATTTGAATTGTTTTTAACAACCGAATTATATGAATCGTGTTTAAATAAAAAGGAGGCTATAAACAAGCTTTTGAAACCGTTATTTTCTTCAGATGTTTTTACAGTAGCACCTAATGAATTTAACTTTAAAAACATCCATCAACATTATATAACAAATCAATTTGAAGGACAGATAGATACTGGTAAAATGGCTGCAAAGTTGTTAGAAAAAGTACAGTCTTCAAAGATAAAAATTATCAACAATATTCAGGTTGAAAACTTTTTTGAAAACAATGAGCGAGTTGTAGTAAAAACGAATAAAATTACATTTAGCACACACAAATTATTTGTAGCTACTAACGGATTTGCAAACCAGCTCTTAAAAGAAGATGTACAACCAGCAAGGGCCCAAGTTTTAATTACCAAGCCCATTAAAAATCTACATATTAAAGGAACCTTTCACCTAGATAAAGGGTATTATTATTTTAGAAATATTGATGATAGAATTTTATTTGGAGGAGGAAGAAACCTTGATTTAAAAAGAGAAGAAACTACCGAGTTTGGACAAACATCGCTTATCCAAAATAAATTAGAAGAAATTTTAAAAACGACAATTTTACCGAATAATAAAGTCGAAATAGAACATCGTTGGAGTGGAATTATGGGGGTTGGAAACCAGAAAAAAGCGATTGTAACACAGCTTTCAAATAATGTTTTTTGTGGTGTACGGTTAGGCGGAATGGGAGTAGCTATTGGGAGTTTAGTAGGAAAGGAGTTGGCAGAACTTGTAAATTAAAAGTGCTTAGAGATATTAAGAAATGAATATTAAAGAAGAGCTATACAAACAATGTGAGTTGTATGTAAACAAACGCTTACAAACGGTGGAAGAAACCATTTCTTCTCATCAGAAAGCCTTACTATCTGAAACAAAAAGTTCTGCAGGAGATAAGCACGAAACAGGAAGGGCAATGCTACAGTTAGAAATGGAAAAAGCAGGTCAACAACTTAGTGGAATAGCTCAAATGAAAGAAACACTAGCTAAAATTAATACAAAAACAACTTCAAAAACGGCTCATTTGGGTAGTGTGGTTATAACTACTTCAACTATAAACTACTTTATTAGTGTGAGCGTAGGCTTGCTAACTTTTGCAAATAAAAAATACTTCGCCATATCTTCATCTTCACCCATTGGGAAGTTAATTTTAGGGAAAAAAGAAGGAGAATCTTTTGAGTTTAATGGAGCAAAAAACACCATCAAAAAAATTTTTTAAAGAAAAAGGTAGGGTAAAATAAAAGTTACTTGTTTTACATTCAGGAAAGGTTGTTATAACCAGAATAGAAGAAGAAGCTATAATACACTTTTATCTTTTGGTGTTTAGACGGTAAGGGTGTATTTTTTTAAGAAAGTAATTTATTTTAAGATAGTTGAGTAATAATTATTGAGATAGTTATTATTGGTTTAAACAGTCTCTTTTAACTTAAAAGGGACTGTTTTTTTATGCTCAATATTTTCAGAGTGATGTATAAAAATAGATTGGTTGTTATAAGCAACTTCTATCAACCAATGGCTTCCCTTAAAATAAGATTTTAGCACCGTTCCTTCTAGTTTTGAAGGTTCTTTGGTAATCTCAAGCAAATTAGGATATAGCAGTAGTGTTTGTTTGTTAATGGTAAGTTCATTTACATCATCAAATAAAGAAGCGATATATTTTTCTTTTGGGGTTTTATATAAATTTGCTGGACTGTCATGCGCAATGATTTGGTTGTTGCGAATTACCATCAGAGTATCAGCAAAAGAAAGTGCATCATTTCCGTCGTGAGTTGCTACGATGCAAGCAATATTTTTCTTTTTTAAATAAGAAAACAAGCGTCTTCTTAACGAGTTTTTTTTAAAATTATCTATTTGACTAAAAGGTTCATCTAACAATAATAATTCAGGTTCTTTGGCCAAAGCCCTAGCAATAGCAACTCGTTGTTGTTGCCCGCCACTTAAATTTTTAACTTTTTCGTTAGCTAACTCAGTCATTTCAATAACATCAAGAAGTTCTTCTGTTCTTTCTTCTGCTTCTTTGGGGTAAAAACGAGATAAAAACTTTTTTATGTTTTCACTTACTGAGGTAAAAGGCATTAAATCAAAATCTTGTGCTACATATTTAAAAAATGCCATTCCAGGAACTAAATGGTGTTGAGGACCCAAAATTTGAGTACCATTCCAATATAAATCTCCTTTATCAACATCAAGTAAGCCATAAACAATTTTTAAAAGTGTAGATTTTCCACAACCGCTTTCTCCCATTACACATAAGTGTTCTCCTTTTTGAAGTGTAAAATGGATGTTTTCTAAGGTGTTTTCTTTAGATGAATATGTGAATGAAATATTATTTACCTGTAGCATGGCTACAAAAGTAACTCTTTAGTAAGAAACAAAAAACCGATACAAAAGAGTATCGGTTTTGTTTTAAGCATTTCTTTCTACGTAGCGTATAATACTTTTTGCTATATCTTTTCCTGTGGCTTTTTCTATGCCTTCTAAACCAGGAGAAGAATTAACTTCTAAAATTAAGGGACCTCTATCAGACTGTAACATGTCTACACCAGCAATACCTAATTTCATTGCTTTTACAGCTTTTAAAGCTGCATTTTCTTCTTCATCAGTTAACTCTATAATTTCTGAAGTTCCTCCTCTGTGCAAGTTAGATCTAAATTCACCTTCTTTTCCCTGGCGCTTCATAGCACCTACAACCACACCATCTACCACAAAAGCACGAATATCAGCTCCTTTAGCTTCTTTAATGTATTCTTGAACAATGACCCGAGCCTGTAATCCGTTAAAAGCTTCAATAACAGATTCGGCAGCTTTTCGGGTTTCGGCTAAAACAACACCTAAACCTTGTGTGCCTTCTAAAAGTTTAACAATCAAAGGAGCTCCACCTACTTTTTTTATAATTTCTGAAGTATCTTTCGAATAATTGGTAAAAACCGTTTTTGGAAGTCCTAAATTTGCTCTCGAAAGTACCTGTAAACTACTTAGTTTATCTCTTGAGCGTACCAAAGCTTGAGATTCTACTGCAGAAAAAACTTTCATCATTTCGAATTGACGCACAACAGCAGTACCATAAAAAGTAACGGAAGCACCAATACGAGGTATAATGGCATCAACATCGGTTACAAGCTCATGGTTGTATACTATTGCAGGCTTTCTTTTTTCGATAATAAGATCACATTTGGTATGGTCTAATACGACCATTTCATGACCTCTTTTTTCGCCTGCTTCTACTAAGCGTTTGGTTGAATATAATTTAGGGTTTCTAGAAAGAACAACAATTTTCATTTTTTATATTTCTTTTGATGTGATGTTTTTTTGTGAAACGTCCACAATAAATTTTTTGTTTAAAAATTTTCTACCAATTAATACTGGATAATTCATTTTACCTCTATCTGATAACGATAGCTTTATTTTGTATTTTTTACCATAAAAAATAGCGGATGTAGAAACAACATATCTTTTTTGTTTCTTTCCGTTTGAGCTTCTTATGCTTTTTACTTTATACTTTTTTGTTTGAAGCAATTTATTATTATATTTTTCTGTTTTTGGGCAGAGTAATATAAACTCTAACACACCGTCTTTTTCTTCAATATGCTTACAATGTATTGCAGAAGTATAGGCTCCTGTATCAATCTTTACAGGTAAATCTTCTATTTCCCAGTTTAAAAAGGATATTTTTTCAATCCTTCCAATTAATCTCATTCTATTAAAAATTAAGGAGGGCGAATTACTTACTATTTTTTGGAATATACAAAACTTGTTGTTAATTTTTGGAAAACAAAAAACCAGTGTATATACACTGGTTTAAAGGTACTTATTTTTTAATTGAATTTACCAAATTCTTACACGATCTTCTGGTTTTAAGTACATTTTGTCTCCTTCTTTAACATCAAATGCTTCATAAAAGGCATCTACGTTTTTAAGAGGCATATAAGCTCTGTACATTCCAGGTGCATGTGTATCTGTCATAATTCGGTTTTTTAACGCTTCATCACGCATTTTTGTTCTCCAAATAGTTCCCCAAGAAAGGAAGAAACGCTGTTCTGGTGTAAATCCGTCAATTTTTTCTGGACGCCCATTCTTTTCTAAGAAAATTTGTAATCCTTCATAAGCAGCTTGTACACCACCTAAATCACCAATATTTTCACCTAAAGTAAACTCACCATTTAAGTTCATACTATCAATAGCAACAATATCACTAAATTGTTTGATTAACTTTGAACCAACTTCTTTAAACTTTTCAGCATCTTCTTCTGTCCACCAGTTTTTTAAGTTTCCATCACCGTCAAAACGAGCTCCAGAATCATCAAAACTGTGTGAAATTTCGTGTCCAATAACTGCTCCAATTCCTCCATAGTTTACAGCTTCATCAGCCTTATAGTTATAGAAAGGAGGTTGTAAAATTGCGGCTGGAAATACAATTTCATTGTTTACAGGATTAAAGTAAGCATTTACAGTTTGAGGAGACATTCCCCATTCAGTTCTATCTACTTCTTTACCTAATTTAGCCATATCTTTTTCAAAGTTCCACTTACGAACATTAACCGCGTTGTCAAAATACGTACCCCCTTCGTCTAATCCTTTAACAAGTAAAGTTGAGTAGTCTTTCCATTTATCAGGATACGCAATTTTAACAGTTAATTTGTGTAATTTCTCTAAAGCTTTTTCTTTAGTTTCAGCACTCATCCAAGGTAATTGCGCAATGCGTTTTTCAAAACCTAACATTACGTTATCAATCATTTCCTTAGCTTTTTGCTTCGCTTCAGGAGGAAATTTTTCATCTACATATAACTTACCTAAAGCTTCACCAATAGCGCCGTTTAAATTAGCTAAAGCACGCTCGTCTCTTGGACGTTGTTGTTTCGCGCCACGCATATCTTTGCTATAAAATTCCCAATTAGCTTTTTCTAAATCAGTAGATAATAAACCTAAAGAGTTGTTAATAGCGTTCCAACGTAATGATAATTTAACAGTTTCAATAGGGCTGTTCTTAAGGATTTCATTCATTGCTTTGAAATACCCAGGATCTGTAACAATAATTTTATCAATACTATCAACACCAATTCCTTTTAAATGAGCTTCCCAATCAATTACAGGAGCTAATTCAGCCAATTCAGCAAGGGTCATTGGGTTGTAAATTTTACGCGTATCTCTACGTTCTTCTTTTGTCATTCTAGGCTCAGCCAAACTTTTTTCAAAAGCAACAATAGTCGCTGCATTCTTTTTTGCTGTAGCTTCATCATCACCAAACTCTTGTAACATTTTAGCTACAAATACCTCATATTTTTCAAGTTTGTCTTTTACTTTTTCATCCACGTAGTAATCTCTTGATAAACCAAGTCCGCCAGCTCCCATATAACCCGCATTCATACTACTATTTTTAAGGTCGTTAAACACTCCAAAACCATAAAAACCAGCACCTCCATAAGGAGCCATGTTGGTAATAAAAGTTTGTACGTCGTTTAAGTCTTTAATTTCTTCAATTTTTTGAAGAAAAGGTTGTACAGGTGCTTTACCCGCTTTATTTCTAGCTACGGTATCCATGATAGTTTCATAGTAGTTTACCGCTTTTTCTTGATCAGAATCTATTTCGTTTCCTTCAGCATCTTTTACTTTAGGGAAATTACCTTCTTCAATAGCTTTGTTTAAGATAGCTAATACATCTTTGGTTGTGGTTTTTCTCAACTGATTAAATCCTCCCCAAGAAGTTTCGTCAGCAGGAATTTCAGTGTTATCAATCCAAGAACCGTTAACATATCTAAAGAAATCATCGGTAGGTTTAACCGAAGTATCCATGTTTTCTAAAACAATTGCCTGTACTTTTTCTTCAGGCTTTTTGTCTGTTTTACATGCAATAACTCCTAAAGAAGCAACGGCAGTAGTAAACAGCATTTTGTGAATGGTTTTCATTTTTAATGTTTTTTGAATGAATCTTAATTTTAACAAACTACCTCGAGATTTTGTCCCGAGGTAGTAAATTTACTCTAATAAGAGTCTGTTTTTATAAAAATGTTACAGTTTTTAACTTTTTATTTTCGATTTTGGAGCATTTGGTAATGTTTCAAATCCCATGTTAAATAAAGTAAATCCAAAAATATCAGCATACTGTTCAATAGTTTTTGCTACAGGAGTTCCTGCTCCATGACCCGCATTGGTTTCAATTCTAATTAATACAGGGTTGTCTCCTTGTTGTTTCTCTTGTAATTCAGCAGCAAATTTAAAACTATGAGCTGGTACTACACGATCATCATGATCACCAGTAGTTACCATAGTTGCAGGATATTGAGTACCTTCTTTTACATTGTGTACTGGTGAATATCCTTTTAAGTATTCAAACATTTCTTTGCTTTGTTCAGAAGTTCCGTAGTCATACGCCCAACCAGCTCCAGCTGTAAATGTGTGGTAACGTAACATATCTAATACGCCTACAGCAGGCAAAGCTACCTTCATTAAATCAGGACGTTGTGTCATTGTAGCTCCTACTAATAAACCTCCGTTTGATCCTCCTCTAATAGCTAAGTAATCAGAAGAAGTATAGTTTTCTTTGATTAGGTATTCAGCAGCAGCAATAAAATCGTCAAAAACATTTTGCTTTTTTAACTGTGTCCCTGCGTTGTGCCATTTTTTACCATATTCACCACCACCACGTAAGTTTGGTACAGCATATACACCACCTTGTTCCATCCAAACCGCATTGGCAATACTAAAACTTGGAGTTAAGCTTACATTGAATCCGCCATAACCATATAAAATAGTAGGGTTTTTACCGTTTAACTCTAATCCTTTTTTATAGGTAATAATCATAGGAACTTTTGTTCCATCTTTTGATGTATAAAATACTTGCTTACTTTCATAGTCATCTGCGTTGAAAGAAATAGCAGGTTTCCAGTATAATTCATAAGTTCCATCTTCTGGGTTGAACTTATATGAAGAGCTTGGAGTATTGTAGTTGGTAAAAGAGAAGTATAATTCTTTTGCCTCTGCTTTTCCTCCAAAACCACCTGCAGAACCTACACCTGGTAATTTTACTTCTCGAATTAGTTTCCCGTCAAAATCATATTGTACTACTTTTGAAACAGCATCTACCATATATTTAGCAAAGAAGTATCCAGCTCCTGTTGATGGAGATAATACATTTTCAGTTTCAGGGATAAAATCTACCCAGTTTTCTGGTGTTGGGTTTGCAGCATCAACAGTAACAATCTTTTTGTTAGGAGCATTCAAGTTAGTAACTAAGTATAATTTACTACCTCTACTGTCTATTACCCCCGTATCGCTATCAAAATTGTCAATAATAGGAGTTAACTTACTGTTAGGGTCAGTGAGGTCTTTAATAAATAACTTATTTCCTGAAGTTGAGGTTGAAGCAGAAACTAATAAGTATTTGTTGTCTTCTGTTAAGTATCCACCCACATAACGATGTTTTTCTGCTGAAGTGGCTCCAAAAATAACTTCGTCAGAACTTTGAGGAGTTCCTAACTTATGGAAGTATAATTTATGTTGATCTGTTTTGGCAGACAATTCACTTCCTTTAGGTTTGTCATAACTAGAATAGTAAAATCCTTCATTTCCTTTCCAAGCTATTCCAGAAAATTTTACATCTACTAAAGTATCTTCTTTTATTTCTTTAGTTTCAGCATCCATTATAATAACCTTTCTCCAATCACTTCCTCCTTCAGAAATAGCATAAGCAACGGTTTTTCCGTCTTTGGTAAAACTTACTGAACCTAACGATGTTGTTCCATCTTCAGCAAATGTATTAGGGTCTAAGAAAATCTCTTCTTTCCCTTCTTTATCTTTTCTATATAAAACATATTGGTTTTGTAATCCGTTGTTTTTATAAAAATAGGTATAGTCACCTTCTTTAAACGGAGTTCCTACCTTTTCGTAGTTCCATAGCTCTGATAAACGATTTTTTAACTGTTCACGGTATGGAATTTTGTTTAAGTAATCGAAAGTAACTTCGTTCTCAGCTTTTACCCAAGCTTCAGTTTCAGCACTTCTATCGTCTTCTAACCAACGATAGTTATCAGTTACTTTGGTACCAAAATATTCATCTACAACAGGTTTTTTAGTTGTTTCTGGATAGTTCACACTAATATTTTTTTTAGGTTGCTTTTCTTCTTTGCAAGAAACTAAAATTGTTCCTGCACAAATAATGGGAAGAAGGATTTTTCTCATGATTAAAAAATTGGTTAATTAGACCAAATTTAGAAGAAAAACACTCATAGTCATTTATTTTAAGATGATTTTAACAAAAAAGCCCCTGTAAACCTATTGAAATAAAAACGACTACCTTTACATAATTATAATATGAATAAGCATGACTGAAAACTTAAACAAAGAAGCTTTTTTAAAAAAAGTTTTTAACTATGAAGAAAATAAAGAATGGAAATTTGAAGGAGAATTACCTGCAATAATTGATTTTTATGCTGACTGGTGTGGACCATGTAAAGCATTAGCTCCTGTTTTGGAAGAATTAAGTGTAGAATATGAAGGAAAAATACATGTTTATAAAATAGATACAGAAGCTGAACAAGAATTAGCTGCTGCTTTTGGAATAAGAAGCATTCCTTCTATGTTGTTCTGCCCTGCTAAAGAAGATCCTCAAATGGCACATGGAGCACTGCCTAAAAAACAAATTGAACAAATAATCGAAGACGTTTTAAAGGTTACAAAATAGCCCTTAAAAAGAAGCAAATAAAAACTTAAAAAGTGATGCATTTTGTGTCACTTTTTTTATGTTTAAACACAAAATAAGAAACTCAGTGAGTATCACTTATCAAGCGTTTTTTTTAATTTTAAAGTATTGATTTTTAAGTTTTTGTAAAAACTTAAAAAAAATGTAAATTGAAGGAGAAAAGAAGATTTGTTAAAAACTTCAAGGGATTTGTGAATAAGTATAGCTTTCAAAATTTAGCAATTTTTCCAATCTTTGTTTCTATCTCAGGGAATAAAAAATAACACACTAAAAAGAGCTTAAAAAGCATGGCATCGATTGAACCAATTTTACAAGAAAATAAAGACAGATTTGTAATTTTTCCAATTCAACATAACGATTTATGGGAATGGTATAAAAAGCAACAAGCTTGTTTTTGGACTGCTGAAGAAATTGACTTGCATTCAGACTTAACCGATTGGAACTCTAAATTAACAGACGATGAACGCTACTTTATTAAGCATGTTTTAGCATTTTTTGCAGCATCTGATGGAATTGTAAATGAAAACCTAGCAGAAAACTTTGTAAATGAAGTGCAATATTCAGAAGCAAAGTTCTTTTATGGTTTTCAAATAATGATGGAAAATATTCATTCTGAAACCTATTCATTATTAATTGATACGTATATTAAAGATGAAGAGGAAAAAAATAGATTATTTAAAGCAATTGAAGTTTTCCCAGCTATAAAAAAGAAAGCAGATTGGGCATTAAAATGGATTGATTCAGATTCGTTTGCCGAGCGTTTAATTGCTTTTGCAGCAGTTGAAGGAATTTTCTTTTCAGGATCTTTCTGTTCAATTTTCTGGTTAAAAAAGCGTGGACTTTTACCTGGATTAACATTCTCTAACGAGTTAATTTCTCGTGATGAGGGTATGCACTGTGATTTTGCAGTACACTTACACAACAACCATTTGGTAAATAAAGTACCAAAAGAAAGAATTAGAGAAATTATAATTTCTGCTTTAGATATTGAAAGAGAATTTATAACGGAGTCTTTGCCTGTGAGTTTAATAGGAATGAATGCAACGTTAATGACTCAATATTTAGAGTATGTTACCGATAGACTACTTTTAGAATTCGAATGCGAAAAAGAATATGGGTCTACCAATCCATTTGATTTCATGGAAATGATTTCTTTGGAAGGGAAAACAAACTTCTTTGAAAAAAGAGTATCAGAGTACCAAAAAGCTGGAGTAAAATCCGGAGGTACAGGAAGCATCAGCTTTGATGCAGATTTTTAGGAACCAATAAGCTGCTATTTCCCCTACATGCAGTATTTACTCAGTTATAGCACTTTTTACAGTGTTTTAGCGTTATAATCGTTTCAAAAGAAACAAAACTAGTATTAACATTTTACATGTTGCCATAAACAACTATGTTTTGGCGACGCTATTAACCAACAAAAAACCAATATCAATATGTATGTAGTAAAAAGAGACGGCAGAAAAGAGCCAGTGATGTTCGATAAAATCACAGCAAGGGTTAGAAAAATGTGTTACGGATTAAACAATATTGTTGATCCAGTTAAAGTAGCAATGCGTGTTATTGAAGGACTGTATGATGGGGTAACTACTTCTGAATTAGATAATTTAGCAGCAGAGATTGCTGCAACAATGACAACTGCACATCCTGATTATGCAAAATTAGCAGCGAGAATTGCCGTATCTAACTTACATAAGAATACCAAAAAATCGTTTTCAGAAACAATGACTGATTTGTACGAATACATCAATCCACGTACAGGAAATAAAGCTCCTTTACTAGCAGATGATGTATATAAAATCATCATGGAAAATGCCGATAAATTAGATTCAACAATTATCTACAGTCGTGATTTTAATTACGATTATTTTGGTTTTAAAACATTAGAACGCTCTTATTTATTAAAGTTAAACGGAAATATTGTTGAGCGTCCACAACAAATGTTAATGCGTGTTGCTATAGGTATTCACAAAGAAGATATTGACGAAGCAATTGCTACATACGAATTGATGAGTAAAAAATATTTTACCCATGCAACACCAACATTATTCAATTCAGGTACACCAAAACCACAAATGTCATCTTGTTTCTTACTACAAATGCAAGACGATAGTATTGATGGAATTTATGATACCCTAAAACAAACAGCCAAAATTTCACAATCAGCTGGAGGTATCGGGTTATCTATTCACAATATCCGTGCTACAGGAAGTTATATTGCAGGAACTAACGGAACCTCAAACGGAATTGTACCTATGTTACGCGTATTTAACGATACAGCACGCTATGTAGATCAAGGAGGAGGAAAACGTAAGGGGTCTTTTGCAATGTATTTAGAGCCTTGGCATGCAGATATTTTTGACTTTTTAGACTTGAAGAAAAACCATGGTAAAGAAGAAATGCGTGCGCGTGATTTATTCTATGCAATGTGGATTTCAGATTTATTCATGAAACGTGTACAGGAAGATGCTGATTGGACGTTGATGTGTCCACACGAGTGCCCTCATTTATACGACACTTATGGAGAAGAATTTGAACGTTTATACACAGGTTATGAAGCTGCTGGAAAGGGAAGAAAAACGATTAAAGCACGTGATTTATGGGAGAAAATCTTAGAATCACAAATAGAAACAGGTACGCCGTACATGTTATATAAAGATGCTGCAAACCGTAAGTCGAATCAAAAGAACTTAGGAACAATCCGTTCTTCAAATTTATGTACTGAGATTATGGAGTATACGGCAGAAGATGAAGTAGCTGTCTGTAACTTAGCATCAATAGCAATACCAATGTTTGTTGCTGAAGACGAAAATGGAAATAAGTTTTTCGATCATCAAAAGTTATTTAAAGTCACTAAAAAAGTAATTCGTAATTTAGATACAGTAATCGATCGTAACTACTATCCTGTTAAAGAGGCAGAAAATTCAAATTTCCGCCACCGCCCAGTAGGATTAGGAATTCAAGGATTAGCAGATGCTTTTATCATGTTACGTTTACCATTTACTTCAGAAGAAGCAAAGAAGCTTAACCAAGAAATTTTTGAAACCCTATACTTTGCAGCTGTAACCTCATCAATGGAAGTTGCTAAGGCGAAAGGAGCCTATTCAACTTTTAAAGGTTCTCCTATGTCAGAAGGAGAATTCCAACACAATATGTGGGGAATTAAAGATGAAGAATTAAGTGGTCGTTGGGATTGGGAAAAACTACGTAAGAATGTAAAAAAACATGGAGTTCGTAACTCGTTATTAGTAGCACCAATGCCTACAGCATCTACTTCTCAAATTTTAGGAAACAACGAAGCATTCGAGCCATACACCTCTAATATCTATACACGTAGAGTATTATCAGGAGAGTTTATTGTAGTAAATAAACATTTACTAGAAGACTTAGTAGAATTAGGTTTATGGGATAACAATATGAAAGAAGATATTATGCGTGCAAACGGATCTATTCAACATATTGACATAATTCCGCAAGAGCTAAAAGAGTTATACAAAACCGTTTGGGAAATGAGTATGAAAGATATTATTGATATGGCACGCCATAGAGGATATTTTATCGATCAATCTCAATCGTTAAATTTATTTATGAAAGATCCTGACTATGCAAAGTTAACATCGATGCATTTCTATGCTTGGAAATCTGGATTAAAAACAGGAATGTACTATTTACGTACAAAGTCTGCTGTAAATGCGAAGCAATTCACATTAAATGTAGAAAAGAAAGAAGACGAAAAACCGATGAGTCCTGAAGAGTTTAAGGCGATGGTTGAAGCTTCCAAAAATGCAGGCCCAGACGATTGCTTAATGTGTGGATCTTAAAAAAAATCATTGAAAACAAAGTGAATTCATTTTTGTTAGCAATGAAAATTACCAATTAAATTAAAAGTGATAAAGAGAAGTCGAAAGGCTTCTCTTTTTTAGTATTTTAAAGGTCTATGGAGATAAAATACTTTATAATTCTTGGCATTTTTTCCGTAGCTGTTGTTATTTTAAGAAAGAATAACAGAATTGATTCAGATAAAATAGAAAAGAAAAAAGCTGTTAGGAGTAAATCAAAGAGTTTGCTAGATAAATTTAGGAATTCTACTGATTACAATCATCAAATTTCTAAAAGTATAGTTAGGTTATTAGAAAACTACCATTACCATGAGAATGTTGGAAAAACATTAACTGATGAAGAAATTAAAGTGATTGAAGAGAAGTTAAATCTAAAACTCCCAAAGTCATATAAACTATTTCTGAAATATTTTGGAGATGGAGGCGATTGGGTTTTTGTACAAAATATAGATAGTATCCAAAATGGAGGCTTTTATAAAGAATACGATTACCATAATACTTTAAACGAATCTGTTTATTTAGGAGAGGAGAAGGTTATGACAGAAAGTTTACTTTCTTTAATGTCTGAAGATTCAAATGGAGGAGCATGGTGTTGGTTAACTCATGAAGAGAAAAAGGATAATGAATGGTCATTAGCTTACTATATGGATGGATGTTTGCATTACAAGGTGAAAAGTTTTACAGAATGGCTAGAAGTAGCTGCGTCTGATAAGGAGGTTATTAGAGAATATGATGTAGAAGAAAAACTAGGTTTAGGATAAAGATTTTGTATTTTCGACAAAATTTTATTTACGAATGATGAACTGGGAACAACTCCTTTCTTTAAAACGTTTTGGTGATACTCAAAAACGTGAACGTGCAAAACAAGATGAAACTCGTTTAGGTTTTGAGGTAGATTTTGATAGAATTATATTTTCATCGGCTTTTCGCAGCCTACAAGATAAAACACAGGTAATTCCATTGTCTAAAACTGATTTCGTCCACACTCGTTTAACCCACAGTTTAGAAGTATCGGTTGTAGGTAGAACTTTAGGAAGACGTGTAGGAAAAGTATTGTTAGAGCGCCACCCTCATTTAAAAGAGCTAGGCTATACTTTTAACGATTTTGGAGCCATTGTAGCTGCGGCATCGGTAATGCACGATATTGGAAATCCGCCATTCGGACATTCAGGAGAGAAAGCTATTGGAGAGTATTTTAAAACAGGAAAGGGGCTTCAGTACAAAGATCAATTAACCGATTTAGAGTACCAAGATTTAATAGATTTTGAAGGAAACGCCAACGGATTTAAAATTCTTACAGAAAATAGAGAAGGAATTCAAGGAGGCTTACGCTTATCGTATGCAACACTAGGAGCTTTTTTAAAGTATCCTAAAGAGAGTCTACCAAAGAAACCAACGAAACACATCGTAGATAAGAAATACGGCTTTTTTCAGTCAGAAAAAGACGCTTTTTTAGATGTAGTGCAAGATTTAGGATTATTGAAGAAAGAAGCTGAAGGAATTTCTTATTACCGACACCCCTTAGCGTACCTAGTAGAAGCAGCTGATGATATTTGTTACACAATTATCGATTTTGAAGATGGAATCAATTTAGGGTTAATTGAAGAAGATTATGCCTTAGAATACATGATTAAGTTGGTAAAAGATACGATTGATAGTCAAAAATACCATTCATTACAGCACACTAAAGACCGTGTAAGTTATTTACGAGCGTTAGCTATAGGAGTGTTAATTAATGAAGCAGTAACGATCTTTTTAGACAATGAAGTCGCTATTTTGAATGGAACGTTCGATAAGGGGCTGTTAGACAAATGTAAATACGAAGCTCAGATTAATGATATCATTAAAATAAGCGTCGATAAAATTTACAGAAGCAAAGAGGTTGTTGAAAAAGAAGTTGCAGGATATAAAATTATTGCAGACCTTCTAGATGTTTTTGTAACGGCTTTAAACAATAAGTTTGATAATGAACAATCTAATTATGATAAGCTGGTCTTAAACTTAATACCCAAAGAGTACCAACAAGATAAAGAGGGTTTATACGATAGAATTATGCAAATTTCTAGCTATGTTGCAGGTTTATCAGACGGGTATGCTATTCGTTTACACAGAAAAATAATGGGAAATATTAGTTAGAAAGTGTTAAATAGTTAGTTTTTTTATTTAAAAACAAGTCGTTTGATGTATTATTGCTAAAAATAATTAGGGTAAAGTAAAAATTATCTGTTATAGTACTCATCAACTACTTTATTATGAATAAAAAAATACTTTTTTTTAGCTTTTTAATTATAGCTATCTGCGGTGTTGTTTTTAAAGTTTCCGTTACTAATGAAACGGAAATTGATAAACTAAGAAAACAGCATGCAAAAACGTTGCAAGAACATCCTTTTCAAAAAACAGGAAAACTTCCTAAGAAAAAAAGAAAAGCGCAAGGACTGCCTCCGAACGCTTATTTTGAGCAAAAATACCTGAATGAAATCAATCCTAGTACAGGAAGAACACACAAAGAAAATGTTTACAGACTTCAAGAGGAATTAAACAAACGAAGAATTGGACGAAAAGTACCTGGTGATGCCGATAATGCTTGGGTAGAAAGAGGACCAGATAATGTTGGAGGAAGAACACGAGCACTTTTGTTCGATCCAAATGATGCTACGAATGAAACTGTTTTTGCAGGAGGAGTTAGTGGAGGTTTGTGGAAAAATACAAACATATCAAACCCAGATTCTAAATGGGTTCGCGTAGGAATACCTGAAAACTTAGCAGTATCATGTATAGCTGGAGATCCAAATGACTCAAAAACCTTTTATGTAGGAACTGGAGAGTCGTATGTAAACGGAGATGTGAATGGAGATGGTTTATGGAAATCTACAGATGGAGGAAACTCTTGGTCAAAAGTGCTAGGAGGAGTTACAGGTGAAAGCTTTTTAGATACAAATTCTAAACTAACCGTTAATTCACCTGCCGAAATAGGAGGAGATTATATATCAGTATTAACAACTGCCTTTGGAGGAGATATAACAACACCAATAACACAAGATTTAATTTTAGTAAATGATGGAATAGCTCCAACTGACAATGGTTGTGAAGCT
This sequence comes from Tenacibaculum sp., assembly GCF_048269885.1. Classification (NCBI taxonomy): domain Bacteria; kingdom Pseudomonadati; phylum Bacteroidota; class Flavobacteriia; order Flavobacteriales; family Flavobacteriaceae; genus Tenacibaculum; species Tenacibaculum sp. The sequence goes on from NZ_JBLWTZ010000020.1 coordinate 51,764, forward strand.
ATTACAAATGCATCAGAACTAAATGGGAAAATAGCCGTTATTAGAAGAGGAACCTGTAATTTTTCAGCAAAAGCAAAAAATGCTCAAGACGCAGGAGCAGTGGCTGTAATTATAGTTAATAATGAAAATACAACTCCTTTTAACATGGCTGCAGGTGATGGAGCGGAAGCAGTAACCATTCCAGCAGTAATGATAAACCAAGAAATAGGGGATGCTATAATAACTAAGTTATCTACAGGTTCTGTAAATGGAACGTTAACAAAATTAAAAGAGGATGCGACAAATTCGACTATAGTTCCAGGAATACAACACATAAACGATATTGTAATAAGAAATAACTCAGGAGTATCTGAAGTATACATAGCAGCAGGAGAAGCAGGATATACAGGAGGAATTTCATTAGGAGGAGATAGCATTGGTGTTTACAAATCAATTAACGGTACGGACTTTACCAAAATAAACCTTCCAAAAACATCAGGAGGAAATCCTTATGAACCAAATAATTTAGAAATTGCCTCAGATAACTCAATCTATTTGAGTACTACAAGAAGCTTTACTTTTGGAGATGGAGGAGGAGCAATTTTAAAGTCGACTGATGGAGAGAATTTTAGTTTAGTTCATTCTATTGAAAATGGAATTAGAACGGAAATAGCATTATCACCTTCTAATGCAGGAATGGTATATGTGTTAGCAGAAATTAATGATTCTGAAGCTCCAGTAAAAATTTTAAAAACGACAGATAGCTTTACTACAGTTAATGAAACAGCATTACCAAATGATGCGGATACTGATATAGAAGCGAATGATTTTACCAGAGGACAAGCTTTTTATGATTTGTTAATAAAGGTAGACCCAAATGATGAAAACACACTGTATGTTGGAGGAATAGATTTATTTAAATCTACCAATGGAGCAGATAGTTGGCAACAAATTTCAAAATGGTCAAATAACAATTTATTATCCTCACTAGGGGTTTCTTTGGTACATGCTGATCACCATGGTTTGGCATTTGCCTCTTCTAGTAGAATGGTGTTTGGTAATGATGGAGGAGTATACTATTCTAATAACTCAGGATCTACAATAGATGCTAGAAACAACAATTATAATACACTACAGTTTTATACCCTAGGAGTAGCACCAACAACAGCATTTGAAGGAAAAGAATATTTCTTAGCAGGAGCACAAGATAATGGAACCCAGTTAGTTCAAGAAGCTTCGGAAGGAATTAATAGTTCAATAAGAGCCTCTGGAGGTGATGGTGCTGCCAGTTTTTTTGACACCGATGGAAAGGATAAGTATTTTATAGCGAACTATGTTTATAACCAAAGTATAATACTGTATGACTACAAAACAGATAAAGTAATAACCATTAACGATGAAAATGCTCGTAATGGAGATTTTATAAATCAAGAAGAGTTAGACTCTAATTTGAATATTTTATATTCAAATTATTCATCATCATCTTTTAGTTCAGCAATTAGAAGATACTCAAATATCTTGGTAGACGGTTTGGTAGAAAAATCATTATTAACAAATGTATTAATGGATTCTGAACCATCTGCATTAAGAGTATCACCTCACACAACTACTTCAAGTAAACTATTTGTGGGATTAAAAAATGGAAAACTTCTTAAAGTAGAGGGCGCTGATTCAGGTTCTGGTACTTGGTCTAATATAACAGGACCTGACTTTGTTGGTTCGGTATCTGATATTGAGTTTGGTGAAACAGAAAATCAAATTTTTGTTACAATGCATAATTATGGTGTAAACAACATTTGGTATTCTAATGATGGAGGAGCAAATTGGGTTAGTAAAGAAGGTAATTTGCCTGATATCCCAGTAAAAGCAATATTACAAAACCCATTAAGTAAAAATGAAGTAATTATAGGTACAGATTTAGGTGTTTGGAAAACGAGTAATTTTAATGATGTTTCGCCTACTTGGACACAGTCTTATAATGGAATGAGTAATGTTCCTGTTTTAGATTTAGATTTGCGAGATGATAATACTGTTTTTGCAGCTACTTATGGTAGAGGTGTTTTCTCAGGGAAATTTACTTTTGATGTAAATGGAGACGAAGATGGAGACGGTGTGTTAAACGGAGTAGACAACTGCCCTAATACAGCAAATCCAGACCAAGCAGATGCTGATGGAAACGGAATAGGAGATGTTTGTCAAGATACCGATGGAGATGGTATTTTAGATGTCAATGATAATTGTCCAACAACAGCAAATCCAGATCAAGTAGATGCAGATAATAATGGAATAGGAGATGCTTGCCAAGATACCGATGGAGACGGTGTAATGGATAATGTAGACAACTGTCCTAATACAGCAAATGCCGACCAAGCAGATGGTAATGGAGATGGAGTAGGTGATGTTTGTGATACTAGTTATAAGAATGCAGATAATATTGCTATCCAAACTACATCAGAAACCTGTGCAGATGAAAACGACGGAAAAATCACTGTAAACGTTAAGCAAACCTTTGTAAGTTATACCGTTACTGTAAAAGGAACCTCAACAGAAGTATCTGAACAATTAACAACAGAATCAATAACATTTTCAAACCTAGTACCTGGTGCGTATGAAGTGTGCGTGAAGGTGAATGATAGAGACGATTATGTGCAATGTTTCGAAGTTCAAATAAAAGAAACAAGTCCAGTTTCATTAAAAGTTGCTAAAAATAATGTAGCGAAAGGGTATACAATAAATGTTACATCGGGTACAGCTCCTTATAATGTATATTTAAACGGAAACTTAATAGACACATTTAATCACTCAACGTTTGATATCAATGTTCAAGGAAGTGGTATCTTAGAAGTTAAAACAGCAAAAGAATGTGAAGGAAAATTTAAAACAGTTATCGACAATATTTTCCTTAAGAAAAACCCAGTTTCAGAATCTATTGACTTATTAGTTCCTAACGATGCTGCCTCAACTATTGAGGTTATGGTTTATGACGTTACAGGAAAAGTTGTATTAAAAAACAAGATTAACAAACAAGGTAATGAGTTATCTATTCCTTTCGATAAGTTTAAATCAGGAATTTATATCCTAAAACTAGGAACAGATGAAACAAACACATTTAAAATATTAAAATAATGAAAAGAGTACTTAAAACACTAGGATTATTTTCAACAGCACTGTTATTTAGTTGTGGAGGAGGAAGTAGTAGTGGCGGCGGTGGAGAAGTTGTTAATGAAGCGCCAACCAAGGTAACCCTAACATATCCCACACAAAACTTATTATGTATTGATAATAGCATTCCTTTTGATTGGAGCGATGCGACAGATCCAAATAATGACAACATTAGTTATAAAATTGAAATAGCAACGAATAGAGAATTAACAAATATTGTTAAAACTCAAACCGCAGTTGCGTCGAACATCACTATCGCTTTAGATAAAGGAGTCGCTCATTATTGGAGAGTGACAGCAGTTGATAATAAAGGAAAAGAAGGAGATCCATCGGAGGTCTTTGCTTTTTATACTAAAGGCGAGGGAGAAACTAATACAGCACCATTTACAGCTGAATTAGTAAAACCAGAAGATGAAGGAACGATATCTGGAACTACCATAACTCTTCAATGGAAAGGAGCTGACTCAAATACTGGAGATACATTAACCTATGATGTATATTTTGGAGAAGATGCAGACCCAACAACAATAAAAGAAGAAAACTTAAGTACTACTAGTTTAGAAGTTGATGTTGTAAGTGGTAAAACGTACTATTGGAAAATAAATACTAAAGACAACTCGGGAGCGAAGTCAATAGGACAAGTTTGGAGTTTTACTGTAAACTAAAAAGAGTTTTTAATAAAAAAGCGATGCTATTTAGCATCGCTTTTTAGTTTTATGAAATTATTTTTTTAAATGTTTCTCAGCTACTTTTTCAAGTTCATCATACCAGTTTTGCCCAAACTTTCTAATTAAAGCTTGTTTTACAAATTTGTATACAGGAACTTGCAGTTCTTTACCTAAAGAACAAGCATCATCACAAATTTCCCATTTGTGGTAGTTAACGGCAGCAAATTCACTATAATCCTTTACACGAACAGGATACAAATGGCAAGAAACAGGTTTTTTCCAATCTACAATACCTTGATTGTATGCTTCTTCAATAGCGCATAAAGCGGTACCCTTATCATCAAAAATAACATAAGCACAATCAGCATCGTTTATTAAAGGGGTTTCTAGTTCACCAAAATCACTAGTAATCCAAGTACCTTGTTTTTCAATAGCATCAATTCCTTCCTTTCGTAAAAAAGGTTTGATTCTTGGGTAAATCTCTTCTAAAATTGCGGTCTCTTCTTTTTCAAGAGGCGCACCTGCATCCCCATCTATACAACAAGCACCTTTACATGCCGATAAGTTACAAACAAACTCTTTTTCTATAAGGTCTTCAGAAACGATGGTTTTTCCTAATTGAAACATAAAATGTCTTTAATATTGGAAGTTTATATTAACTTCTCGTAAATTTAAATGCAAAAATACTAGATTGTAATATTACTTATATAATTTTGCACGCGAAAATATAGCAACTATGGACTTTAACTTCAAAGAAATTTTTACAGCCTTTATGGTACTGTTTGCGGTAATTGATATTGTAGGGAACATTCCTATTATTATAGATTTACGTAAAAAAGTAGGACACATTCAATCAGAAAAAGCTTCTGTAATAGCAGGTTTTATCATGATTTTGTTTTTATTTTTAGGACAGAGACTATTAAATTTAATAGGTATTGATGTACATTCATTTGCCGTAGCTGGTTCTTTTATCTTATTTTTTCTAGCGTTAGAAATGATATTGGGAATAACCCTTTATAAAGAAGATGATGAGGAAGCGCTAAGCGCGACTGTTTTTCCTTTGGCTTTTCCATTAATTGCTGGTCCTGGTAGTTTAACAACATTACTTTCTTTACGAGCTGAATTTAATTTGGAGAATATAATAGTAGCTGTTTTGTTAAATGTAATTGTCATTTACATTGTGTTAAAGACTTCTTCTAAAATTGAAAAAGTTATTGGACCTAACGGAATTAATATTATTAGAAAAATATTTGGAGTAGTCTTATTGGCCATTGCAGTAAAACTATTTGCAGCTAATTTTAAAATGTTAGTAGCTTAAGATGATTTTTGACACACTTATTGTAGGAGGAGGAGTATCAGGCATGCAATGTGCTTTAGTTTTAGGGTCTGGACTTGCTAAAGAGTATGCAAAAAACAAAAAAGTAGGAATTATAATGCATCAGCGTTCTTCTCATTTACAAGATGCACTTTTTAATAATGTTCTTGGACTTGCTCCAGGAACTTTAGGAAAAGACATTCTCGAAGAAGGGAAAGAGCAGTTAACACAATTATACCCAAAGGTATCTCAAATAGATAACGAGAAAGTAATCGCTGTTTTGGAAGAAGAAGATATTTATAAAGTTGTTACAAATAAAAAAGAGTACCGTAGCAACAATGTAGTTATAGCACTTAATTACTCTAAACCGTTCGATATAGCTGGTTTAGAACAATATGTAGAACGACATATGCGTGCAAATGCTATGAAAGATAGAATTCAATTGCGTAACTTTAACCACTTAATTAGAGAAGGATTATATGTTTGTGGAACACTAGCTGGTTGGAGAAGTCAATTTGCGATAGCCGCAGGAAGTGGAGCAAGCGTAGCGACAGATATTTTAACCCTATGGAATGAGAATGTACCAACAAAGGTGCATGATAAACATACAAAAGACTAAATTATTTAATAGAGAATCATGAAGAAAGTAATAGGAGTAATAACAATGCTCGCATTGTTTATTAATTGTGGAGGTAGCGATAGTGAAGTTGTACCACCGGTAGAAGAAGATAAAGTAATAGCTGTTAACGATTCTTTTGAAGCAGCAGAAAATAAAGAGACCGTATTGCCTAGTTTTTTGGCAAATGACACATATACTTCCGGAAATGTAAAAGTAACGTTCGAGACGACTTCTGCAAGAAATGGAACCGTAGTTCAAAGTAATAATGTGTATAAGTATACACCAGCTCAAGATTTTGTAGGAACAGATTCTTTTAAGTACACTATTTGTAGTACCATTACACCAAGCAGCTGTTCTACAGCAACAGTAGTAATTAATGTTAATGCTTCTGCTAATGGCAATTCAGGAAATTTTACCATTCCTACCGAATTATCAGCATATTATAAAGATATAGATTTTACACTTACAGGAAACTCTTTAATGGATGAATTAGCAGTAACTATTGCTAGTACTCACACTACTAATTTATCGTATACTCCTGAAGTATGGGATGTATTAAAACAATCAGATATAGACCCTAACGATCCTAGTAAAGTAGTTTTAATTTATGGTTATGATGATGCAGATGGAAATTATGTAACGGATAGAACTCGTAGTAAAGATGCCAATGGAGGAAATACAGGAGATTGGAATAGAGAACACGTGTATCCTAAATCATTAGGAAATCCTAATTTAGGAACCAGTGGACCAGGAGCAGATGCGCATCATTTAAGACCTAGCGATGTAACATTTAACTCTCAAAGAGGAAATAAATTATTTGCAGCAGGCGCAGGAAATGCTGGAGATGTGTCTGCGAATTGGTATCCTGGAGACGAATGGAAAGGAGACGTTGCTCGTATGATAATGTATATGTACCTACGTTACGGCAATCAATGCTTGCCAAAAAATGTAACGGTAGGATCAATTACCGCGTCAGATAGCAATATGGTTAGTTTATTGTTAGAGTGGAATGCAGATGATCCGGTGTCGGATTTAGAGATACAACGCAATAATGCTGTTGCTAACGAACAAGGAAATAGAAATCCTTTTATAGACAACCCATATTTAGCCACGGTTATTTGGAATGGGACAGAAGCAGAGAATACTTGGAAATAAGCGTTGAACCTATCGGCGCTTTGTTTTTAAAAGCATCGATAGGTTACTTTTATAAGTTCTTCCAATAGGAACTTTCCTGTTTTCAAAATGCAGCGATGTTCCTGTAAACTTTTCAATTTTAGTAAAGTTAACTATATATGACTTATGTACTTGTATAAATTGATGAGAATTAAGCGTTTCTTTCCAGTTTTTTAAAGAGTCGATAATTGTTAGTTTTTTATCAGAAGCAATGAAATGTAAATAGTTTCGATCAGACTCTATATAGAAAATGTCTTCTAAATTGACTTTATGAATAACCTTGTCAATATTTAGGTAAATAATATTACTATCAGAAGTGTTAAGGTTGTTCAGTTGGTTTTCCACTTTACTTACAGCTTTTAAAAAACGGTCGAAAGAAAATGGTTTTACTAAATAATCAACAATAGTATCTAGCTCAAAACTACTTACTGCATAATCAGGATATGCAGTGGTAATAACTATTTTAGGAGGTTTTTTCACCGTTTTGATAAAATCTAATCCAGGAATATCAGGTAAATTAATATCCAGAAAAACAACATCTGCAGTATTGTTTTTTAAAAACTCATTAGCTTGCATTGCTGTTTGAAACGTATGTACAATTTCAGCATCTGGAATTTTGCCTACATACTTTTTCAAAATAGTTTGCGCAGGCAACTCATCTTCAATAATTATACATTTCATAATTGCTCTATTTTCAGTTCTACAATAAAGATATCTCCTTTTTGATGAACGAAAAGAGAATGATTATCTGGATAAATCAACAGCAATCTCTTTTTTAAGTTTTCCAAACCAATAGCATTGCTGTTTTTATTTGTATTGATATTGTATTGATTACTGCTTATTAAATGCAATTGATGGTTGGTAGCGTTGATAGAAATATCAACCTTACTGTGTGCAATACTATGCTTAAAAGCATTTTCAATAATAGTAATTAAAAGAAGTGGAGCAATTAGGTATTGATTATTATCAGTTTTGTATTGATAATTAATTTCCTTCACTCCTTCAGTTCGAATTTTTTGAAAATCTATGTAATTCTGTATAAAAATGAGTTCTTTTTCGAGAGAAACCTTTTCAGAATTTGTCTCATATAAGACATGTGTAAGGTTTTCAGAGAGTTTTAGAATTAAATTAGGGGTTTGGTTAGGTTTATCGATAGAGTATGCGTAAATCGTGTTTAAATTATTTAATAGTACATGTGGGTTTATCTGAGATTTTAAAAACCTCAGTTCCATTTCTGTTCGTTCTTGAGTTATGGATTCCAGTTTGCCTTGTTCATCTATAAATCTAAAAAGCATCCAAATAAAAGAGAAAAATAACAAAGGAACCAATGTTTGCCATAAATAATCACTTAAACACTTCATGATAGAACATCCGCAACGAGCAAAAACATTGCAATACAGCTGTGTTGCTAGTACAGAAATAAATATAAAAACCACTCCATACAACATATACCATTTCTTTTTTACAAACAGAGGAAGTAAAAATTGATTGTTGGTATATACGATAATGATAAGAATAAAAAAGTACTGTAAAAAAGGATTTTCAGCCCAATAATAGGGTGTAAACACAAAAAGAGAAATAAAGACAAACAAAATCCAAAAAAGGAGATGGATTAATATTTCTGCGCTATGTTTTTTAATAAAGCTCATCATGTGTTTCAAAATAAACAAAATATAAGTTATAATCAAAGCTGAAGGTACCAACGACATTTTTCTTTATATCAATAACATGTTGTAAGTTGTTGGTACCTGTTTTAAAGTAGTGTGTCCGTTTGATTTTTTTTGGGAGAGATATTCAAATAAATTCGAAGAAATAAAATATTTAATACGAACTAAAAAAATATCAAAAATGAGAAAAACTGTATTATGTGTAATTGTTGGGTTAATGGCAATTATGGCAAGCGCTCAAGAATTTCAATTTGAAACTGCATCAATTGATTACGGAAAAATTAAACAAGGCGCTGATGGGGTCCGTGTGTTTGAGTTTACAAATATTGGTGCTGAACCTTTAATTATAAAAGATATCAAATCTACTTGTGGGTGTACGGTTCCCAAAAAACCAGAAAAGCCAATCATGCCAGGTGAAAAAGGACAAATAGAAGTGTCATACGACACTAGAAGAGTAGGAGGGTTTTCAAAAGCCATTACGATTATATCAAATGCTAAAGCATCCAGAAAAATGCTTACAATAAAGGGACATGTTGAAAAAGAGAAAGAAAAAGAAAGGGTTTAATAATTTAAAAGCCTGAGTTTATTACTCAGGCTTTTTATCTCTAATAGGAGAGATGATTGATTTGGTAATAGATAGTCCCCCACAGATTATCATATTGTAATCATCGGGGACAAATGTATATGCTTTTTATACCTTTAAATTTAAAAAAGGTATGAGTGTGTAAATATTAAGTATGAGAGAAAGCATAAAAAAAAACCGAAGCATTAGCCTCGGTTTTTATATCTATAAAAGGGTATAAAATTTTATCCTTTAAAACTTGCTTTTAAGAACTCAGAGTTCATACGAGCAATGTTTTCTAATGAAATTCCTTTCGGGCATTCAATTTCGCAAGCTCCTGTATTGGTACAGTTACCAAAACCCTCTAAATCCATTTGTGCTACCATATTTTTAACACGTTCGGTAGCTTCTACTTGTCCTTGTGGTAATAAAGCGTATTGAGATACTTTAGCTCCTACAAATAACATGGCAGATGAGTTTTTACAAGTAGCAACACAAGCACCACAACCAATACAAGTGGCAGCATCCATGGCTTTATCAGCATTTTCTTTAGGAACTAAGATAGCGTTAGCATCGGTAGTATTTCCAGAAGTATTTACTGAAATATAGCCTCCAGATTGTTGAATTCTTTCAAAAGAACTTCTATCAACAACTAAATCTTTAATTACTGGGAATGCAGCAGCTCTAAATGGCTCAATGGTAATTGTATCACCATCGTTAAACATACGCATGTGTAACTGACAAGTAGTTACACCACGATCTGGCCCGTGTGCTTCACCATTAATAAACATAGAACACATACCGCAAATTCCTTCACGACAATCGTGGTCGAATGCTACAGGTTCTTCACCAGTGTTTACTAATTGCTCATTTAATACGTCCATCATTTCTAAGAAAGACATATGCTCAGAAATATCGGTCACCTTATATTCGACCATTTTTCCTTTATCACTTGCGTTTTTTTGACGCCAAATTTTAAGTGTTAAATTCATAATTCTCTCTTATTTGTATGAACGTTGTTTTAATTCAATATCGTTAAACTCTAATTCTTCTTTGTGTAATACAGCATCAGCTGGTTCACCTTTATACTCCCAAGCAGCAACGTAAGCAAAATTAGCATCATCACGTTTTGCTTCTCCTTTCTGAGGGCCGTCTAATTCAACAGACTCTTCTCTAAAGTGACCACCACAAGATTCTGTTCTGTTTAAGGCATCTTTAGCGAATAATTCCCCAAGTTCTAAGAAATCAGCAACTCTTCCTGCTTTTTCTAACTCTGGGTTCATTTCATTCGCATCTCCAGGAACAGTTACGTTCTTCCAGAAGTCTTCACGTAACGCTTTAATTTCAGCCATCGCTTCTTTTAACCCTTGCTCGTTACGAGCCATTCCACATTTATCCCACATGATTTTTCCTAATTTCTTGTGGTAGTAATCTACAGAATGTTTTCCTTTATTGTTAATGAAGAAGTCGATACGATCTTTAACTGCCTTTTCAGCTTCTTCAAACTCTTTCGTAGCTGTTGAAATTCTTCCTGTACGAATATCATCAGATAAATAATCACCAATGGTATAAGGTAGTACGAAGTATCCGTCAGCTAAACCTTGCATTAATGCAGAAGCTCCTAAACGGTTAGCACCGTGATCAGAGAAGTTTGCTTCACCAATAGCATAACAACCATCAATGGTAGTCATTAAGTTGTAATCTACCCAAATTCCACCCATGGTGTAGTGCGTTGCAGGATAAATCATCATTGGTGTTTTATATGGATTGTCATCTACAATCTTCTCATACATTTGGAATAAGTTTCCGTATTTTGCCTCTACTACTTTTTCACCCTCAGCAATAATTTTCTCCTGTGAAGGGTTTTTAACTCCGTGTAATTTACATTGTTCTTTACCGTAACGCTCAATAGCTGATTTAAAATCTAAATAAACAGCTTCACCAGTAGCATTTACACCGTAACCAGCATCACAACGCTCTTTTGCAGCACGAGAAGCCACATCACGAGGTACTAAGTTACCAAAAGCAGGATATCTTCTTTCTAAGTAATAATCTCTATCTTCTTCAGCGATTTGAGTAGGTTTTAATTTTCCTTCTCTAATTGCTAATACATCTTCCATTTTCTTAGGAACCCAAATACGACCATCGTTACGTAACGATTCAGACATTAAGGTTAATTTAGACTGGTAGTCTCCCGAACGTGGAATACAAGTTGGGTGAATTTGTGTGTAACAAGGGTTTGCAAAGAAGGCTCCTTTTTTGTGAACTTTCCAAGCCGCTGTTGCGTTAGATCCCATGGCATTGGTTGATAAGAAATACACATTTCCGTATCCACCAGAAGCGATTACTACTGCGTGTGCAGAATGACGCTCAATTTCACCAGTAACTAAGTTACGAGCAATAATACCACGAGCTTTTCCATCAACAATTACCAAATCTAACATTTCATGACGATTGAACATTTCAATCTTACCACGAGCAATTTGACGGTTCATTGCTGAATACGCTCCTAATAATAATTGCTGACCAGTTTGACCTTTCGCATAGAACGTACGAGATACTAATACCCCACCAAACGAACGGTTATCTAATTGACCACCATAATCACGTGCAAAAGGAACTCCTTGCGCCACACATTGGTCAATAATATTTGCAGAAACCTCAGCTAAACGGTAAACGTTTGCTTCACGAGAACGGTAATCTCCACCTTTTACAGTATCGTAAAATAAACGGTAAAAAGAGTCACCATCACCTTGATAGTTTTTTGCTGCGTTAATACCACCTTGTGCTGCAATAGAGTGTGCACGACGAGGTGAATCTTGGTAAGCAAAAGCTTTAACGTTGTATCCTAATTCTGCTAACGTTGCAGAAGCAGAACCACCTGCTAAACCAGTACCTACTACAATTACGTCAATTAAACGCTTGTTAGCAGGGTTTACCAAGTCAATTTTATCTTTATAAGTTGTCCATTTGTCTTTTAATGGACCTTTTGGAATTTTTGAATCTAAAGTTGCCATACTTGTTGCGTATTAGTGATTGAAATGATGAAATAATGCAATAATTACGAATCCTAATGGAATTAAGATCGCGTAAAGCTTACCAAAAGTTTTCAATCCTTTAGTATATTTATTATTTGCTCCCACAGATTGGAAAGCAGAATTAAATCCGTGTAATAAGTGTAATGCTAAGAATACAAAAGCAATTACATAAGCACCAACTCTAATTGGGCTTAAAAACTTGTGTTGTAGTTCGTGGAAGTACCTAAACTCTCCATCGTGTAAACCACTCCAATCACCTTGAATAAATTTGGTGTTGATTTCTGGAAACCAAAAATCGATAAAGTGTAATACAATAAAGGCTAAAATAGCAGCACCACTGTAAATCATGTTTCTACTCATCCAAGTAGAGTTTGCAGCTCCATTATTTTTAGCATAGCTAACCTTACGAGCACTTTTGTTTTTAATTTCTAAGATGAATCCCATTACAAAGTGAAACACCACACCAAATATTAAAATGGGTTGCATTACATATTGAACTAACGGATTTGTTCCCATAAAGTGCGACAGTTTGTTAAATGTAGCTCCATTATCTGGAAAAATCGAAGTAATGTTAATTGCAAAATGTTGTAATAAGAAAAACATCAGGAAGAATGCCGAAAGTGCCATGGCAAACTTTCTTCCGATAGAAGATTTTAGTAATC
>NZ_JBLWTZ010000021.1:0-56241 GCF_048269885.1 Tenacibaculum sp.
GAAGGAAATCTCAGAGGAAGAAGCTAAAGAAAAAGAAGAAGTAGTACGCAAAGCGAATGAAAAACTTAGCGAGCTTGATAAAAAAATTCAAGAACAAAAAGAGAAAATCAAAAAAGATAAAGAGGCTTTAAAGAAGATTTTATTTCCAGAAGAGAAGTAGTAGTAACTTAAATAAGAATAAGTATAAAAGAGAAGAGATAGCAGTTAAAGTGTTATCTCTCTTTTTTGTTTTAAAAAGATACATCGCAAAGTGCTCTTCCTAGTTAAGGAAGTTTTTTTATCAACGAGAATAGATAAGTATTTTATGTTGAAGCGCAAATACACAAGAGCATGCAGTTTGGATTATGTAAATCAGAGAGGAACTTTGTAAAAAGGGATTTGCAAAGATATTTGTAGAAAAAAAAAGCTTCTAATTTTAATTAGAAGCTTTTTTATATAAACACTATAAGAGTTGTTATTATTCGTGTAATTTAAAGTTAACAGGAATGTAGTATTCAACATTTGCTGTTTTTCCATTATGCTCTCCAGGAATGAATTTTGGTAGTTTAGAAACCATTCTTTTAGCTTCTTCTTCTAATAATTGACCATTTTCAGGACCTTTCATTTTAATATTAGTTACCTCTCCTTTTTTGTCAATTATAAAACGTACCCAAACTCTACCTTCAATGTTTTGTTGAGCAGCTGCCGCTGGATAATTGAAGTTTCTTTGAATATGGCTAACCATTCTTTCATTAAAACATGTTAATTTTTGCATATCAGGAACTTTCGTACAAGCTTTAAACTGAGGAATACTCTGTACCTCTATAAACTTTACAAAATCAGTAATAACTTTTTCCTTTACCACATTAGAACTTTTCTTAGCAACAACTTTTTTCTTAACTGTAGAACTGTTATTAGTTGCTCCTGGTGCTTTAAATGTAATAGGAACTCCATATTTAACCTTAACTGTTTTCCCATTGTGTTTACCAGGGATAAACTTAGGAAGGTTATTGATAATTCTGCTAGCCTCTTTTTCTAAAGATTCACCACCTTTAGGACCACGCATTAAGATATCTTGAACATCACCTTGCTCATTTATAGTAAATTGTACCAATACTCTTCCTTGTATACCAGCATCAATAGCTTCTTGAGGATAGTTGAAGTTTTTAATGATGTGTTTAGTCATATTTGTTTCAAAACACTTCGCTTGCTTAATTAAAGGAACGTTGTTACATTTACTAAACAATGGAATTTCTTCAACTAAGTTAAAAGGAACTTTCTCAATAGTAGAAGAATTATCTTCCAATTCTAATTTACCAATTAACAAAGATTTCTTTTTAATATCAGCTACCTTTTGAGAAGAATTGATTCCTCCAATTGCAGAAACTGCTTCTTTGTTCTTACGAACAACACGCCTTCTGGTCGAAACTTCAATAGATAGTTGTTTTTTTGCACCATTATCGGTGTCTTCAATTGCACATTTTGTGATACTGTTTGGATCGGCGATTTGTTCATCTGGAGTAGTACATACTTCCTGTCCTACAGCCGCTAAAGAAAGTAGCATAGTCGCTACTACTAAGGGGAATTTTTTAATCATGTGTGCTCTATTTTAAGTGTTTGGTTTAGTTAATTAAACGTTAACTAACGCTGTAAATATAAATAAAAAATAGAATATAACAAATTTATTCTGTTATTCAGTTTACTAGAAAGTATTTTACCACTAAAAAAACTAATAAACACCTCTTATGGAACCCTAAAAATTATAGGCAAAGCATATTTAACATTAACAGCATTCCCTTTATGACTACCTGGAATAAATTGAGGGAGAGCAGCAATTAATCTATGAGCTTCCTCTTTTAAAAGAGCACTGTTTTCTGGCCCTTTTTTCTTTATATCAACTACATTTCCTTCTTTATTAATGGTAAATTGGACTAAAATTTTACCTTCAATTTTCTTACGTAAAGCTTCTTTAGGATAATCAAAATTTCTAACAATATGTTTTATCATTTCTCTTTCAAAACATTTTGATTGGTGTATGATTGGAATTTTTTTACAGTCATCAAACAAAGGAATTTGTTCCACTAGGTGAAAAGGAACTTTATCTAAACTAGTTAAAATATCTTCTTCGATTGTTAGTTTTTCAACAAGAGAGTTTTTGTTTTTAATTTGTTCAACCTCATTTGATTTTGTTGAAATACTATTAACTTTTCTAAGTTTACGGTGTCTTTTTCTTGTTGAAAGTTCTTTAATTTTAGTATTTTCAAGAGCTTCTTTTACATCGTCTATAGAGCATTTTGTAATGCTAATTGTATTCAAGTCTTGAATATTTTCATTAGGAGTTTCACATTTTTCTTGTGAATAAGAAAAAGATATTGAAAGAAAAAAAAGAATTAAGATAAGTCTCATTTGTATACTTTAAGGAAGAATTATTTGATGGTTGGCAAAAATAGAATTATCTAAAATTTAGCTAGGCTCTCTTATATTAATTTAATATTAAATTTATAGGAAAAGAATATGTTACGTCAACAGGAATCCCCTTTTCTTTCCCAGATTCTAACTGAGGTAACTTATTAATAATTCGACTAATTTCGTTAGTAATAACTTCACTTGGTTTTGAGCTTACCACTTGAATGTTTTTAGGAGCTCCGTATACATCTATAGTAAATTGAATTAAAATTCTACCATGTATGCCTTCTTCAGAAAATACTTCTGGATAATAGTTTTTTGAAAAATGTTTTTGCATGCTGTCTTTAAAACATTTTTTAGCCTTTTCATTAGAACTTTTTTTACACTTAGGAAATAAAGGAACTTGTTCAACAACAGAGAATAAAACTTCTTTAGTTTGAGTCTTTAAAGAGTTTTTGATCGCTAAATCATTGTTGGTTGTGATGATCGTAACTTTAGAAGAAGCACTCAAACTCGATTGATTTTTTTGAGGAGCTTTTCTTATTTTTTTTATTCTGTTTCTTGCAGTTAGTGTTTGGGTAGTTCTTTCTCTTGAATTTTGTTTTTCGTTAACAATATCACATTTATTTACATTTATAATATTTAAATCAATACGATTATCTTCAGGTGTAGTACAAACTTCTTGTGCGTTTAAAGCATTAAAGGAAAGTAGGAGTGACGCAAAAAAAAGTAAAGTTGTTTTCATAAGGCTTAAGAGGTTGTTTGGTGTTGTAAAAATCACCTTTTTTTGCGTTCATCTTCTTAAGGAATCATGATAAATCTATTAAATAAAATAGTCTTTAATGTTATGAATATTAATTTAACATTAAGCAAAATTAGATTAAAAATAAAGCCTTCATAATTTATGAAGGCTTTATTAATTATATAATATATTGTATGTTATTACTTTACATTCATTAACTCAACATCAAAGATTAACGTTGCGTTTGGAGGAATTACTCCACCTGCACCTTGAGCACCATATGCTAAGTCAGATGGAATAACTAAACGAGCTTTGTCTCCAACTTTTAATAGTTGAATACCCTCATCCCATCCAGGAATTACTTGCCCAACACCAATAGCAAAATCAATAGGTTGTTTACGTTTGTATGAAGAATCAAATACAGTTCCATCTAATAACTGACCTTTGTAGTGTACAGAAACCATAGCTCCTTTAGTAGCTTGTTTCCCATCTCCGTTTTGTAAGATCTTATAACGTAAACCGCTTGGAGTCTCATCGTACCCAGCAGCTACTTGATCTAATAATTCTTTTTGTTTAGCTTTTGCTTCAGCTTCACGTTTTTCACGAGCTCCTTCAAAAGTTCTAAAAGCTTCTACTGCATTAAAAGCTTCAGCAGCATCACCAACACGGATAATTTCTACGTCCATAGTATCGTCTTGAGCAATCGCATCAACAACATCTTGTCCTTCTACAACACTACCAAAAACAGTATGCTTACCGTCTAACCAAGGAGTAGCAACATGTGTAATGAAAAATTGAGAACCGTTTGTTCCAGGCCCTGCATTAGCCATTGATAATTTTCCTGGAGCATCGTGTTTTAATTCAGGGTGAATTTCATCATCAAATTTATAACCAGGATTTCCTGTTCCAGTTCCTTGTGGGCAACCACCTTGAACCATAAAATCGGCAATTACACGGTGAAACTTTAATCCATTGTAATAAGGAGTTCCTTGTGGTTTTGCTGAGTTTTCTAAATTTCCTTCTGCTAAAGCAACAAAGTTACCTACAGTTCCAGGAGTTTTTTCATATTCCAAGTTTACTAAAATATCACCTTTTGGAGTGGTGAACTTTGCATAAATTCCGTTATCCATTTTTCTCTTGTTTATTTATATATGTATGATTCCAGTGTCCAAAATTTAAGGGAAAAAAGAATCTTTTATTAAAATAGCTAAATCATTGTTTTTCTTAGCAATGACAAAGTTAGTTTTTTACTGATAAAGTTGAAAGGTTAAAGCTTAAACCTATGTTAATATTGTTTGAGTTAACATTCCCAAAAGGAGAATAATATCTACCTCCAGATGCAATTATAGAAACTTGATTTACGATATCATAACTCAATCCAAGTGTAGGGCGAATTATAATTCCTTCGTCAGTATCTACGCCAGCACCTCCACCAGCACCTGCCATAACTTCTATAAATCCACGTATTTTATTGTTAAAAAAATAAGGACTGTATACGCCACCACCCACTAATCCGTGAGCATACCCACCTGAACGGCCATCGTATGCAAAACCAGCTTCTCCAGCAATATATAACGAGTGATTTAAGTCATAGTTAACTTTAAAACCAATTAATTGCAAGTCAATTTTAGTAGCGTTATAAACATCATCGGTTTTTGCTACATCAATATAGCTTTGGTTTTGTATTTCAAAACGTAACCCTTTTGTAAGATAAGTACTGTTCTCTTCGGAAGATGTTCCGCCATTTAACCCGAAGTATTTTAAACCAAATCCGAAAGTATACGCTTCTAAATCACCAGCAATGGCACGATAATATCCACCATGACCACTAATGGCAATGTTTTTAAATAGTTTTAAGTCAAATCCTGCGGAAGGGTAGATCATCAATCCGCCTTCAGGAGCTACACGACCACCAGCAGCACCAATACCTAGTTTTCCGAAGAGATTAATGTACTTTGATTGATATGGATGATACCCTGCACCTACAAATAAATCCATAAAGCCAGCGCGTAGCCCTCTGTAAATTGCATCGGTGTGAGCAAATAGAAAAGTATTTTCATTCAAATATTTCTGATATTCAAAACCTAGTACATACAATATTTCATTTAAATCATCACCATTGTCTTTTTTGGAGCTTCCGATAGGTTTAAAGAAGTCAAAACGAATTTGCTGCGCATTTTTAACAACTGGTTTACTCCAAAAATTATCAGGAGAAAGGTTGTCTGCTACAAATTTTTGATGTGCTTTATCATAATCAGTAAAACGTAAAATACTTGGTATCTCTACAAAGAAAGAAACGGAGTTACTTTTTATTTCTCCTGATAAAAAATTAAGATGACTGTATTGTATTCCGAAGGAGTAATCGTTCTTTTTATATTGCAACCCTATATTGGGATTGATAAATCCACCGTCATTTACCAAGTAACGATACCCACCACCGCCACCAAAATGGAAGTTAGCATCTATATATAAGTTCTTGTGTAGTTGTTTGTTGATTCCTAATTCAGCTCCTAAAGTAAACAACCCTCCTTGGTCTCCAGTTACAGCGAAATGAAATCCAGCACCACCATATAGCCAATCGTTAATAGGAACTTGATAATGCAAACCGGTTAAACCCATTGTTGGTTTTAAACTAGGAAATTCATCCGAAGGCATTTCAACAGGAATAAAATTCAAACGAACCTTATTGTGCAACTCTTTTCCTTGTAAATTAGATAAACTCTCTTGACTGTGTGTTGAAAGAAAAGAGAAAATAGAGAAAAGAGAAAAGAGTATGTAGTTTTTTTTAGAACTCACTTGTGAAATGTAATTTTACGGTTGGATATTTTTGTTGCGTCATTTGAATAGTAAACGGAGAATCGGCTAAAAAAACTAGTTGTCCTTGTTTGTCCTTAGCTAAATAACGTTGTTTTACACGTTTAAACTCTTTGAATTCCTCATTCTTAGGGTCTTCTGGTTCTACCCAACAAGCTTTGTGTACCGCAATATTTTCATACGAACATTTAGCACCGTACTCATGTTCTAAACGGTATTGAATTACTTCATATTGTAGGGCTCCAACAGTACCAATAATTTTACGTCCGTTCATTTCTAAGGTAAATAATTGGGCAACTCCCTCATCCATTAATTGGTCTAGTCCTTTGTAGAGTTGTTTAGCCTTCATAGGGTCAGCGTTATTCACATAACGGAAATGTTCTGGTGAGAAGCTAGGAATTCCTTTAAAGTTTAATTGTTCTCCTTCGGTTAAGGTATCACCAATTTTAAAGTTTCCAGTATCGTGTAGTCCCACAATATCTCCAGGGAAAGATTCTTCTACAATTTCTTTCTTCTCAGCAAAGAAGGCATTCGGACTAGAGAATTTTACTTTTTTACCATTACGAACGTGAAGATAAGGTGTATTTCTTTTAAAAGTACCCGATACAATTTTTACGAAAGCTAAACGATCACGGTGTTTAGGATCCATGTTTGCATGAATCTTAAATACAAATCCAGTTAGTTTTTCTTCTTTAGAGTCAACCAAGCGTTCTTCTGCTTTTTTAGGTTGAGGATTAGGAGCGATATCAATAAAACAATCTAATAATTCTTTCACTCCAAAGTTGTTTAGAGCAGAACCAAAGAAAACAGGTTGTAAATCTCCATTAATATAAGCTTGTTGATCAAAATCTGGATATACTTCATTTACCAACTCTAATTCCTCACGAAGTGTATTCGCAGAATTTTCTCCAACAATTTTATCTAGCTCAGGGTTATCTATATCATCAAATTCAACACCCTCTGAGATGGTTTGTTTATGATCTCCAGAAAAAATATTTAATTTCTTTTCCCAAATATTATAGATTCCTTTAAAATCATATCCCATCCCAATAGGAAAACTTAATGGAGTTACTTTTAATCCGAGTTTTTGCTCAACTTCATCTAATAAATCAAAGGCATCTTTACCTTCACGATCTAACTTGTTGATAAAAACAATCATTGGAATTTTTCGCATGCGACAAACCTCTACTAATTTTTCGGTTTGTTCCTCAACTCCTTTAGCAACATCAATTACGACAATAACACTATCTACCGCAGTTAACGTTCTAAAAGTATCTTCTGCAAAATCCTTGTGACCTGGAGTGTCAAGAATATTTATTTTTTTGTTTTTGTAAATAAAAGCCAATACAGAAGTGGCGACAGAGATACCACGTTGGCGCTCAATTTCCATAAAATCGGAAGTTGCTCCTTTTTTAATTTTATTATTTTTAACCGCCCCGGCTTCTTGAATTGCCCCACCAAAAAGTAATAACTTTTCAGTTAAGGTTGTTTTACCAGCATCGGGATGTGATATAATTCCGAATGTACGTCTCTTCTGTATTTCTTCTAAAAAACTCATCTATAAATTTTAAGGTCGCAAAGATACATCGAAACCTTTAAAAGGTCAAGAAGGTTTTCAGAATCCTTTTTTTTACCCTATGAGAAAAACTACGCTAATTTTATAGGCGAATCTTTTAGTGCTTTCCAAAAATTAATAACTTCTAGAGGAGAATTCATTTCTTTATCTAAATTTTCTCTTTTGGTTTTTTGATACTTAGGAATTTCAATGTTTTTAAAATTTTCAAACTTAGCATTGCTACCGTTTTTTTCATCCTTACCTATTTCCCAAATAACATTTGTAGCAACACCATTATCTACAATTCTACAATAATAAGTTTTGTTGGTAACTAAAGTTTGCCCTACTACATAACTATGTTCAGTCATGAATTTCTTAGCTTGAACAGCGTTGTTACTATCAGTTATAATTTCATCGTAAGTTTTTTGCGCATGTTCAATAAAATCATTGGCTGTTTTAGCTACTGTTCCTATTTGGGGTTTTCCATAGCTAGATTCACTTGCAGACTGCCATTCACCATTGCTCTTTTTATTTTTTGGATCAACATTTGCCATTTCTTGATACAGACTTAGTTGTAGTGAAGCACCTAGCATAAAAACGGTAAAGCCTGCTTTGGCATACTCTTTTTGCTGTAGTGCACCTAGCATACCTTCTGCACCTGAAAGAAAGGTTTGATCATACTTTTGTAATAACTTAAAAAGAGCTTGGCGATCTTCTTTATCCTTAATATTACTTTGTTGCAAAGCAGGCACATATTCGTTCTTAATTTTTTGAACTAAATTAGTTATGGCACCGCTAATTGAATCAATTTTACTTTGTTGTATTTCTTGTTTAACTATTTTGGTAATTTGAGCGTATACCTCGTCAAAATAATCAGGAATTTTTGGTGGGAAAATCTCGTCTAAAATAGCATTAGCAATAGCTCCTCCTATAGCGCTTAGCATTCCAGAAGCAATACCTTTTCCAATAGAAACAGCAATACTTGTAACATTGAGTTTTAATGATAAGGAATCTAAATTAGAGTATAGCTTTGAAGGTGTTGTAAATTCATACTCTTGCAGTATGAGGCTACGATCGTTATTAAGCCCTATATTTTTGATTAAAAAGTATAAAATAGCTTTGTTAGTGGTAAGTTCATATACAAGAGTTCGTTTAGGGAAACTTTGAAATGCTTCTGATAGAAAAGTCATTCTACTACTCACGGTTACTTCGTTAGGTAGTAACGGGTATTCGTCGATAATACCTCTTTTAAGACAATTCATATTTGGTTCTAATTCTTTTGGAATACTAGGAACATCTTCTGGTTTAGCCACTTTAATTTCTGTCGTTAAGTTCTCTTCATCAATAGAAATTGATGGTGCACCAGGGAGTCTTTTTTGAATAAGAGTATTAACTTTTACAGTGTAATATTCTTTAGGTGTTTTTGGCTGTAAGTTACCATAAACTAATAAAATATCAGGATTGATAGCACTTAGCCTTTTTTGAGTTAATTGAATCATTTTAATTAAATTTTGCAGTGAATTAATTTAATTTTTCTAAGCTAAGAAAACTAAACAACAAGTTTTTTAATTTAGGTATAAGCGTTATGTTTTTATGCATAAACTGATTAAAATTAACTGATTTTCGTAAGTTTGCTTTTCATAAATTTTCTGTATGAAAGAGCAAGTAATTTTAGTTGACCAGCAAGACAACCCTATAGGGTTAATGGAAAAAATAGAAGCACATGAAAAAGCGTTATTGCATAGAGCGTTTTCGGTATTTGTTTTTAATAATAAAAACGAGTTAATGCTACAACAGCGAGCTGCTGAAAAATACCATTCTCCTATGTTATGGACGAATACTTGTTGTTCACATCAAAGAGATGGGGAAACAAATATTGAAGCAGGGAAACGTAGATTACAAGAAGAAATGGGGTTTTCGTGTGAATTGGAAGAAGTATTTTCTTTTATTTATAAAGCTCCGTTTGATAATGGTTTAACAGAACATGAATACGACCATGTAATGCTTGGTAGGTTTAACGACGAACCTATTGTAAACCCAGAGGAAGTAGCTTCATACAAGTGGATGCCTTTAGAAGAGGTTAAAAATGATATAGAAAGTCATCCAGAAAAGTATACAGCTTGGTTTAAAATAATTTTTAAAGAGTCTTACAGTAAAATAGCTAAGTTCATTTAATATGCCTAAAGTAACAGTTCACAGAAAAGCACATTTTAACGCTGCCCATAGGTTATTTAATCCTAAATGGTCTGATGAGAAAAATTATGAGGTTTTTGGAAAGTGCAGCAATCCTAATTATCATGGTCATAACTATGAGTTAATTGTTTCATTAACGGGTGAGATAGATCAAGAAACGGGATATGTATACGATTTAGGTAAGTTGAAAGATTTAATTAAGTTAAAAGTTGAAGATGCTTTAGATCATAAAAATTTAAACATTGAAGTAGAGGACTTTAAAGACGTTAATCCAACAGTAGAAAACATATCAGTGGTAATTTATAATAAGTTACGTGTAAGTATTCCAGAAAAATTAGACTTAGAAGTTACATTATACGAAACCCCAAGAAACTACGTAACTTATAGAGGTACATAATTTATGATAAACCAATTACTACGATTTACCCCAATTTTAAAACAAAAAATTTGGGGAGGAAAAAAACTGAACCAACTACTTCATAAAAATTCTGATGGATCCAATATTGGTGAAAGTTGGGAGATTTCTGATGTAGATGGAGATGAATCTGTTGTGAGTAATGCTAATCTAAAAGGAAGAACATTAAGAAGTCTTTTAAAAGAGCACAAGCACGATTTAGTAGGTACCTATGTCTATAACACTTTTGGAGAACAGTTTCCATTATTAATAAAGTTTATAGATGCTAAAGAAGTTTTAAGTATTCAAGTACATCCTGATGACAATTTAGCGGGGCTTCAAGAGTCTTTTGGAAAGACAGAGATGTGGTATGTAATGCAAGCCGATGACGAAGCGAATATTATTATAGGCTTTAAAGAAAACTCCAATAAAGAGGAATACATACAGCACCTTAATAGCAAAACTCTCTTAAATATTTTAAATGTAGATGAGGTAGCTAAAGGAGATGTTTATTTTGTACCACCAGGAAGGGTACACGCCATTGGTGCTGGTTTATTAATTGCAGAAATTCAGCAAACTTCAGACATAACTTATCGCATTTATGATTGGGATAGGAAAGATATAGACGGTAATTACCGAGAACTTCATACAAAAAAAGCCTTAGAAGCGATTGATTTCTCTGCGAAGAACTCCTATAAAACTGCGTATAAAAAACAAAAAAACATAGCGAATCAGGTAGTTACTTGTCCTTATTTTACAACAAACATACTTCCTGTAAAAGGAAAGACGAGGGTAGATTTATCTAAAAAAGATTGTTTTATAATTTACATGTGTGTAGAAGGAGAGGTAACATTTTTTTACAAAAACCAACAGGAGGTTGTAAGAAAAGGAGAAACAATTTTAGTACCAGCATGTATTGATGGAGTAGAAATTTTATCAGAACAGCACTCTTCTGAGTTATTAGAAACATATATAAAATAAGCTTAAGAGAAAATCTCCTAAGCTTATAACAAACTAAACGACTGCTCAATCGATTTTTAAAATCAATTTCACAAAATAATTAAGATGCTTTTTTAATGGTATAGCCAAAAGTAGCTGTACAGATAATATTTTGCTTCTTTTCATCTTTTTTAGATACCGTTATATTGAAAACAATCTCAGTATCACTCAATTTTTTGATATTATTTTTAATAATAAGCTTATCATTAAGGTAGGCGTTATGTAACAGATCAAATTCGATGCTGTTAAAACTAACATTAGAAGAATCTGGATAAAAGCTTAAAGAAGTATTTGCGCTAGATTCAATTTTATCGTATAAAACTGACGTTTTTAGCACCTTGTTTTTGCTAAGGTGTTTTTTGTTAACTATGAATTGATTTGGCTGACTGTTTAATGTAATGTTTAACGTTTTCATAATAAGTTTAAGGATTAAGTATTAGTAATTCCGGGTCTCTGTAAAATGGATTTTGCACTGAGTACATTACAGTTGAGGCTAAGTGTTTTCTAATAGAGTTTCGATACTTAAAAGTGTTCATAATGTTTAAAATTTAAAATATTAGTAAATAAAAAAGGTGCTTTTTTTAAAAAGCACCTTTGGTTAAATTTATATTAAAATTGATTATTTAAAATCGATGTTTAAATCTGTTTTTTAGAGTGCTTTTAGGTACGTATACATACTGTTTGTGCATGCGGGCAACACACATAATCGAATTGATCGTGTTAAAAATAAACGTGTATGTGCCTAAAAGCGCCTTCATAGAGAACCAAAAGTAGTAAAAGTTTTTAATAATGAAACAAAACTTAAAAATATTTATTGTTAAAGTTTTATCAATGTGAGTTTTATAAGTGCTTTATAATAGTAGTATAAATACGTATCTTTGATACGTAAACACTTATGATTATTTATGAAGATAATAGCCATGATTCCTGCACGATATAGTGCATCACGTTTTCCAGGCAAATTGATGAAAGATTTAGGAGGGAAACCTGTAATTGTACGAACTTATGAAGCAGCAGTAAAAGCTAGTTTATTTGATGAAGTATATGTAGTAACCGATTCGGAAGTAATTTACAATACTATAGATAAGATAGGGGGTAAGGTACTAATGAGTAAAAAAGAACACGAATGCGGTTCTGATAGAATAGCAGAAGCAGTGGAAAGTTTAGAGGTAGATATTGTGGTAAATGTACAAGGAGATGAGCCATTTATAGACACAGTGTCGCTATCAAAATTGATTAGTGTTTTTAAATCTGATAGTAAAAAAGAAATTGATTTAGCATCACTGAAAGTAAGAATGACGAATGCTGAGGATATTCAAAACCCCAATAACGTTAAGGTAATTACAGATATAAATAATTTTGCTATTTACTTTTCGAGAAGTGTCATTCCCTATCATAGAGATAAAGAAATAACAGTCAGTTACTATAAGCATAAAGGAGTTTATGCTTTTAGAAAAGAAGCATTGATCGATTTTTACCATACCCCTATGACACCTATAGAGGCTGCTGAAAAAATTGAATGTATTCGTTACTTAGAAGTAGGAAAAAGAATAAAAATGATAGAAACCTCGGTGGAGAGTATCGGTATAGATACCCCTGAAGATTTAGAAAAAGCCATAAAACAACTTGAAAATGAAAAACATTAAAATTATATCCTTTGACGCTGATGATACACTTTGGGTAAACGAAACTTATTTTCGTGATGCTGAAGATGATTTTGCACGATTGCTGTCTGATTACGAAACAGAGAATAAAATTCATCAAGAACTGTTTAAAAAAGAGATAGAAAACCTTAAAATTTATGGCTATGGAGTAAAAGGGTTTATGTTGTCAATGGTAGAATGCGCTCTTGAAATTTCTAACTATAAAATCAGCCCTAAAAAAATGGAATCGATTCTTGAAATAGGAAAAGAAATGTTAGAAAAACCAATTGAATTGTTAGACGGTGTTGAAGAAGTGTTGCAAGAATTGCATGGAAAATACAAGCTAATTGTAGCGACCAAAGGAGATTTGTTAGATCAAGAACGTAAGCTAGCGAAATCAGGAATTTTAAAATATTTTCATCATACCGAAGTGATGAGTGAAAAAAAGAAAGCAGATTATAAAAAATTAGTAAAGCGCTTAGATATTAATCCTTCAGAATTTTTAATGATAGGAAATTCATTAAAATCAGATGTATTACCGTTGATAGAAATAGGAGCCGCTGCAATTCATGTTCCGTTTCACACAACATGGGCGCATGAGGAGGTTAATGAAGAACAAAAATCAGACGCTTATAAAACAGTGTCTAGTATTACAGATGTATTAAAAGTTTTATAGATGAAATACCTAGATATTGAGCACTGGAACAGGAAAGAATTATTTAAACATTTTCGAACTTTAGCAGATCCTACTTTTGGTTTAGTTGCAGATGTAACTGTATCTAAGGCTTATTTATCTGCAAAAGAAAAAAATCAGTCCTTTTTTGTTCGATACTTACATGCCTGTATGAAAGCTATTAATACAGTTGAAAATTTAAAATATAGATTAGAAGAGGATAAAATAGCTATTTATGAAACAATTAATGCTTCAGCAACGATTGCAAGACCAGATAATACCTTTGGGTTTTCGTATATAGATTATTCTGAAAATTTTGAGGAATTCAATTTTAACTTTCAAAAGGAAAAAGAACGAATTTTAAACTCTAATGAATTGTTTCCTCCTAAGTACTCTATAGGATGTGTACATTGTTCGGCCATTCCTTGGGTATGTTTTACAGGACACAAAGAACCTTTTTCAGGAAATAAAAATGATAGTGTACCTCAATTAGCCTTTGGTAAAATAAAGCAGCAAAATGAAGAAATGCTACTACCTGTAGCGATAAATGTAAACCATGCTTTGGTAGATGGGTATCATGTAGGACAGTTTTTTGAAAAATTTCAAGAAGAATTAGATAAAATCGATTAGTTTTGCATCAAAATTTATAATTATGGCAAGCATAAAAAATTTAAAGAAAGATATTAACTATACATTAGGAGACATTATTAGTATTTGTCACATCACTAAAGAGTTAAATCCAGAAGCAGATAAAGCAAAAGCAGATGCTATTGTAGATGAGGTTATTGTAACTTTTGATGATTTAATAGCAAAAGTAAATGCAAAAAATGTTGAAGATAAAAAAGCTCACTACAAATCAGTAAATGCTGAGTTAGAGTCAAGAGCTAATGCTTTGATAGAAAAAGTAAATAATTTATAAATAGTGTAAATTACATGTTTACAAAGCGAGACTTATTTAAGTCTCGCTTTTTTTTTGAAAAATTTTAACACTCACATTGGAATAAAATTTCGTAAATTACGTTCAGTATTTAATAATAGATAACCCCAATAAATATGGCAAGAGCTATGTATGAGTACACGAAAACTGTACTTCAAAAAGTTAGTTTTAACGCTGATTTATTTTGTAAAGAGCTTGAAAAAGCACTAGGTAGATTATTACCTTATGAAATAGATGAACTAACTATTTGGCTAAAACAATTTACGGCTAATAAACCAGATTTATATGTTTGTTTAGCCTTAGTCGATAAGTAAAAAAAAAGGAAGCTTTTAAGCTTCCTTTTTTTATTTTCGATGTTTCTTTTTTTCACCCTTTAGCTTTTTGATAAGCTTTCGGTGAAATTCGTGTTCAGCAACCTCTAAGGTGAGGATTTTTTTATCTGATAAAAAGATAGAAAGTTTATCATAAAAATTAGTCTTAGTTTCGTATCGTTCTTTTGAAACTAACTTAATTTTGTTGACAATTTCTTTAGATTCTTTATCGGTTAAGCTATCAATTCCTCCACAACTCAGTATTTTCTTTTTTATACTGTAGCGTTCTGCTTTATAAAGTTCAATCATTTTTTTGTCATATACATTGTATAGTGGCCAAAACTTATTGGCTTCTTCTTCTGTTAAGTTTAACTTTTCAGAAAGAAAAGCAACCTTAAAAGCTTTAACCTTTTCATAATTTCCTTTTCTTGTTTGTGCTTGAACAGAAAAGAAGGATATGAAAGCTATAAATAGTATAAGTAAATGTTTCTTCATCATTGTTCTATTTCGTTTATAAGTGTTGGTGTATCAACAGAATTTAAGTAATCTTCTAATGTTTCATCACTAATAGAGGCGAGTATATCTTCGTCTAGTTCAGAAGTGTTTAATGTTGCCGCAAGCTCACTATTGTCAATATCACCATATCCATTTTCATACCAAGATTCTATATCAGTAGTGGTTATATCTTCAAAAGTAATTTTTTGGGTGTTAAAATAATTAATACCGATGAAAAGTAAAACGGAAGCCGCAGCAGCTAGAGGAATGTACTGTAAAACTCTTTTACGTAATGAAATTACTTTTGGTTCAGTAGTTTGCTCTTTAATTAATTTCGATTGAATTTGAGCTTCAATTGTGTCAAAATAATCATCAGGAGTATTGAATGTTTTCTTTTTAGGTAAACTATCTATAAAAATAGAGGTGTTAATTCTTTCTTCAACTTCTTCAAAATAGTTTTGAGGAACTGAAAAACCACAATTTTTACCAGCTTTTTGGTTTATGAAATTTATAGTATGTTTTATTTTTTCATTCATTACCCTAGTAAGACTATTGTTTTTGTAAAAGGTTTAATTATAGTTCTTTATAAAATGTTCTATTTTTTTTGCAGCTATGTGATACGAGGCTTTTAAAGCACCAACAGATGTTTCAAGAACTTCAGAAATCTCCTCATATTTCATTTCGTCAAAGTACTTCATATTAAATACCAATTGTTGTTTTTGAGGTAATGTAGCTATTGCTTTTTGTAAAATAAGCTGAATCTCATCACCAGAAAACCAATAATCGCTATCAAGGGTAGAAGTGAGTTGTAGTTGATAGTCGGAAATATGGATGTTTTTTTCTTTCGCTTTTTTGTTGATGAAAGTTATAGATTCGTTAGTAGCAATTCTATACATCCAAGAAAACAGCTTACTATCTCTTTTAAAATAATCAATATTTTTAAAAATCTTTACAAAGGTATTTTGTAAAACATCATCAGCATCTTCATGAGAAATCACTATTTTTCGTATATGCCAATACAATCGCTCTTTATATTGCGATACAAGACTTTTAAAAGCAATCTCTTTAGTGGTAGGTTGCTGTAATTGATCTATAAGTGTAATTTCGTCAATCAACTAAAACTGTTTAGTTGTTAGACTCTAAAGATAATAAAAGGTTTAAAAAGATTAATTAATTTCTTTTTGTGCAGCCAAATAAACGTTTTTCTTTGATGGTTTCAGATACTCCTTTTGGCAACATCTCTTCCCAACCATCTTCTCCGTTTTTAATCATTTTTAAAACTTTTCTAGAGAATATATGTAAAATGTCAGGATTAAAGTCTTTAATATCAATTAATCGACCATTATTTTTAAAGAATTTATAAAGCTCTTTCATCCTAGGGTGAACTTTTAGGTTTTCACTAGTAATGTACTCGCCAGTTTCCTCATTTTTATAAGGATACATATATACCTTTAAGTCTCTGTAAAAAAGTTTACCAAAAGCTTCTAAAATACCACCACTTAAATCACGGTAGTACTTTTCATCAAAAATTTGAATCAAGTTGTAAACTCCCATAGCAAGCCCCATTCGTTCTTTAGTATACTCGCTAAAGTACTCTACAAGTTTAAAGTACTCTTGATAATTGGTAATCATAACATTTAAACCAAGAGAACATAGTAGTTCAGCTCTGTCTAAGAAATCGCGCTCGTTAATTTCTCCTTCAGCACGAAGATTACTTAAGGTAATTTCAAAAATTATTTTTGTTTTTTTAGGATCTACTTTATTCTCGTTATAGAAAGATTGTTTAGCACGCTCAAACATATCCATGTTAACCTTTGTTACAGGTCTGTAACTTCCACGAAGAGCCAAAATATTCTTTTTGTAAAGTACTTGTGCTGGTAGTAAATTATTACCGTCAGGACCAAACATTACAGCATTTGTCATTCCGTTTTTAACAAGCTGTAAACTCATTAAACGGTTGTCAACATACATAAAACGAGGTCCAGAGAAATTAATCATGTCAATTTCTAAGCGATCCTTGTCAATATTATCATAAAAAGATTTTAATAAATCTTTCGGATTATCATTTAAGTAATAAGCGCCATAAATTAAGTTTACACCTAAAACACCTAATGTTTCTTGTTGTTGACGCGCATCCGTTTCTTTAAAACGAAGGTGTAAAACAATTTCATTGTAATCTTCTAATGGATCTAATTGAAAACGAATACCAACCCAACCATGTCCTTTAAATTTCTTGGTAAAGTTAATAGTTGCTACCGTATTAGCATAACTAAAAAATAATTTATCAGGATGTTTTTGGCGGTCAAGTCGCTCCTCAATTAAGTCCATTTCATGCTTCAACATCTTTTTTAATCGGGGCTCAGTAACATAACGATTGTCTTTTTCAATTCCATAAATGGCATCAGAGAAGTCTTTGTCATAAGCACTCATTGCTTTTGCTATTGTACCAGAGGCTCCACCAGCTCTAAAAAAATTACGAACAGTTTCTTGACCAGCCCCAATTTCTGCAAAAGTTCCATATATATGAGCGTTTAAGTTAATCTTTAACGATTTCATTTTGGTAGTTGGTACAGTACTTATCTTTTGATCTCCTTTTAACGTAATTGCCATTTTGTTGTTTTTTGTTACGTAGTACAAATGTACTGAAATTACAAACGAACAGACAATTTTTGTTGTATTTTTGTGGTGGAAATGAAGAAAAAAAATCAAGTAAAAATAACTTTTTTAGGAACAGGAACTTCTACTGGAGTTCCAATGATTACAAGTAAACATCCTGTAGCTTTGTCTAAAAACCCCAAAGACAAAAGATTACGATCTTCGGTGTTAGTTTCATGGAAGGATGCTAATTATGTGATTGATTGTGGACCCGATTTTCGTCAGCAAATGATGCGTGAAGAAGTGGCATCAATCAACGGGATTTTATTTACCCATGAGCACGCAGATCATATTGCAGGCTTAGATGAAATACGTCCGTACTGCTTTCAAATAGGACCTGTACCTATATATTTAACAGAAAGAGTACTAGGGGTTTTACAAAAGCGATACGATTATATTTTTGCTACCGAAAATAGATATCCAAGTGCACCGAGTGTGGCTCCAACCATTATTTCACATAACGAAAGTTTTGAGTTAGCAGGAGTAAAGGTCAGGCCAATTGAAGTAATGCATGGTAACTTACCTATTCTCGGATATCGCTTTAATAATGTCGCATATATAACCGATATTAAAACGATTTCAGAAAATGAAAAAGAAAAGCTAAAAAATCTTGATGTTTTAATTGTTACAGGTTTGCGAAGAGAACCCCATAAAACACATTTTAATTTAGAAGAATCGTTAAGTTTTATAGAAGAGATAAAACCGAAAAAAGCATATCTAACGCACATAAGTGAACTTTTAGGGTTACATGAAGAGGTAGAAAAGGAATTACCAGAAAATGTGTTTTTAGCTTATGATGGACTACAGGTGTAGTATTAAAAATATCAATACTACAATCAATATAAATTACCTGAAGTAATTGATGATTTTAAAATAGCTTCTTATTTTTACTTTCAAATATTTATAGCATGAAAATTATTATATCGCCAGCAAAATCGTTAGACTTTGAAAGCAAAGCGACTACCGATGTGTATACACAACCTAGATTCCTAGAACAATCTGAAAAACTGAATAAAAAGCTAAAAACACTATCTAGAAAAAAATTGAGTGAATTAATGAAGATCTCTGATGAATTAGCTAGTTTAAATTATGATAGAAATCAAGATTGGCAACCCCCTTTTTCTTTAAACAATGCAAAACAAGCTGTCTTTGCTTTTACAGGTGAAGTATACAGGGGGATAGATGCTAACTCTATAGCAGAAGATAAAATTTCAGTTTTACAAGAGAAGTTAAGAATTTTATCAGGATTATATGGTTTGTTAAAACCGTTAGATTTAATTCAGCCCTATCGTTTAGAAATGGGAACTAAATTAAAAGTAGGAAGAAGAGAAAACTTATATAAGTTTTGGGATACTACATTGGCCGAGTCGTTAAATGAAGAATTAGGAGAAGGTGAATTGTTAATTAATTTAGCAAGTACCGAGTATTTTAAAGCACTTCCTAAAAAAGTATTGCAAGTACCGATGATAACTCCTGTTTTTAAAGATTTAAAAAACGGACAGTACAAAACTATTATGACATTTGCTAAGAAGGCACGTGGATTGATGGTACGTTATATTATAGATAATAATGTGGAAACTTTAGAAGAGTTAAAAGGTTTTGATGTGGATGGATATGGTTTTTCTGAAGAAATGTCTACTGAAACAGAATTAGTATTCACACGATAAATGAAACGAAAAAAAGTTGCTATTCTTTTTCTTTTAAGCTGTTTGTTAATTATTGCTTCTATTTATGTTTCAAATAAAGTAATAATTAATCATGCAGAAGGAAAACTATTTAACTCTACAGAAAACATCCCCAAAAATAAAGTAGGGCTGTTATTAGGTACAGCAAAGTATTTGTCTGATGGTAGAGTCAATTTGTACTACCAGTTTCGATTGAATGCAATAGTAGAACTGTATAAAGCTAAAAAAATTGATTTCATTTTAGTAAGTGGTGATAATGGGAGTAAAGGATATGATGAGCCAACTGATTTTAAAAATGATTTGATTGAAGCAGGAATTCCTGAGGATACAATTTTTTTAGATTATGCAGGTTTTAGAACCTTAGATTCGGTAGTACGGGTGAAAGAAGTTTTTGGTCAAACCTCTATAACTATAATATCTCAACAATTTCATAATGAAAGAGCCTTGTACTTGGCAAACCATTTTGGTGTTGATGCAATTGGATATAACGCCAGAGGGGTTTCTGGAAAAAAAGCTATAAAAGTTCAATTAAGAGAATATTTAGCAAGAGTAAAAGTATTTGTAGATATTCTCTTAAATGTCAATCCTAAGTTTTTAGGAGAACCTATTGAAATAAAATAACCCTTAACAATCCGCTAAACGAACTGTAACAGCTAAGCCACCTTCAGAAGTTTCTTTATAATTTCTATTCATATCTTTAGCTGTTTCCCACATTGTATCAATTACTTTATCTAAAGGAACTTTAGATTCTTTAGGGTTGGTTTCTAAGGCTAATTCAGCAGCATTAATGGCTTTAATAGCTCCCATAGCATTACGCTCAATACATGGCACTTGTACCAACCCTCCAATAGGATCACAAGTAAGTCCTAAGTGATGTTCCATGGCAATTTCAGCAGCAACTAAACATTGTGACGGGGTTCCGCCTAATAATTCTGTTAATGCCGCCGCCGCCATAGCAGAGGATACCCCAATTTCAGCTTGACATCCCCCCATAGCCGCAGAAATTGTAGCGTTTTTCTTAAAAATACTTCCTATTTCTCCAGCAACTAGCAAGAACTTTTTAACATGCTCAAAAGTAGCGTTGTGGTTTTCTATTACTAGGTAATACATAATTACGGCAGGAATTACTCCAGCACTTCCATTGGTGGGAGCAGTAACGACTCTACCCAAAGAGGCATTTACTTCGTTAACAGACAAAGCTAAGCAGCTTACCCATTTTAAAATTTCACGGAATTTTACTTCCGTACTCCTAATAGCGGTAATCCACTCTTGTTGGTTGGTATATTCTGCTTCTTTTATAAGTCTTTGGTGTGTTTCAAATGCACGACGTTTTACATTCAATCCACCAGGTAAAATTCCTTGAGTATGACAACCAATATACATGCATTCTAACATAGTACTCCATATGCGATGTAACTCTTTGTCGATATCTTCAGCAGAATTAATTACAAGTTCATTTTGGTAAACAATATCAGAAATGTTTACACTTTCCTTTTCACAATACGCTTCGAGTTCGGTAGCCCTGTTGATAGGAAAGGGGAAGTTTTGTTTGTTAATTTCAATACCTTCAGCAAGGTGGTCATCTTCCTGTACAATAAAACCTCCACCAATAGAATAGTATGTTTCTGTAGAAATTTCTACACCATTTGAATAGCCTCTAAAGGTCATGCCATTAGCATGAAAAGGTAAAAATTCTTTATTAAATTTTACAGAACCATTGGCAAAAACAATATTTCTTTCGTTATTAAAAAATAAAAATTCTTTGGTTTGAATATCGCTAATTATAACATCAATGGTTTCAATAGGAATATATTCAGGGTCAGCACCACTTAAACCTAATAAAACAGCTAAGTCTGTTGCATGCCCTTTACCAGTTAGTGAAAGTGAACCATACAAGTCTACTTTTATTTCTTCAATTAAAAGAAATTCATTGGTCTCTTTTAATTTTTGTATCCATTGTTGAGCCGCTCTCCAAGGGCCTAAGGTATGAGAACTAGAAGGTCCCACCCCAATTTTAAGCATGTCAAAAACGCTGATAAATTGCGACATAAATATAAGTTGTTTGTTGGTGGCTAAAATAAAAAAATCCTGTATTTAAAACTTAAATACAGGACTTATATTTTCTTAAAAAGAGAGCGACTACATTCCGTAAACAGACTCCTTATCAAATTTCTTAACTAACATGTAGTATACAACTGCACGATACTTATTTCTTTCAGACTTTCCAATTCTCTCCATCACTTCTCCAATAGCCTTATCTAATTCAGGTCCATCAGCTAAACCTAATTTTTTCATTAAAAAGTTCTTCTTAACTGTTTCTAGTTCTTTAGGGTCGCTACCAGATACTGTTTCTGCATCATTTTTATAAATAGAAGGCCCTAGTCCTTTTGTAACAGCAGTTAATAACTCAGTGTTAGAACGAATATCTCTGTCGTCCATAAATTTTTTATAAAGTGCTACTTTCTCGTCAAATTTACTCATGATTTTTTGTTTAAAATTAGATATTAATTTTTTGTTCTTTCAAATATAGAAAAATAATTAACTCTTTCAAATATCTAAGTGTTAATAAGAAAGAGAGGTAGCTATTGTTAATTAAATTGTTGAAAAGAAATGAACACCTGAGTAAATGGGTATTATTCTTGTAGTAACTTTATATAAATTCAAATCTGTAGCCTATGTCAATATCAAAATTTGAATCCATGTTGAAAACCAACGAGGTATATTTTTTCGATGCTGTAGAGTTTGAAACAATTATAGAGCATTATTTAAATATAGGTAAGCAGTCGTTGGCAAAAAAAGCGGTGCAGTTAGGTTTGGAGCAGCATCCGTCTTCAATTCAATTGAAGTTAATGAAAGTAGAAATTTTAATTTTTGAAGATGAATTGCATGAAGCAATTAAGATGTTGTCTAACATCGAAGCCGTAGAACCCCATAATGATGAAGTATTCATTCAAAAAGCAATTATTTTATCTAAAAAGAAACAGCACATAGAGGCAATTGCTATTTTACAAGAATCTTTACAGTATATAGAAGACCCATCCGATATTTGGTCAATGATAGGGATGGAGTACTTATACCTTGATGATTTTGAAAATGCACGTTTGAATTTTGCAAAGTGTATTGAGGTAGATTACGAAGATTATTCTTCGTTATACAATATTGTGTATTGTTTTGATATGGAAGACAGTCATGAAGATGCAATAAAATTTTTAAACTCTTATTTAGATAAAAATCCATATTGCGAAGTAGCGTGGCATCAACTAGGAAGACAGTATTTTGAGTTAGGAATGTTTAAAGAAGCGTTAACAGCTTTTGACTATGCGGTATTAATTGATGATAGTTTTATAGGAGGGTATTTAGAGAAAGCAAAATCATTAGAAGAGTTAAAGCGTTATGAAGAAGCTATAGAAAATTATTTGGTAACCCTTGAACTAGATGATCCAACCGCTTACGCCTACATAAGAATAGGAGAATGTTATGAGAAACTTGAGAATACTCAAACCGCAATTCATTTTTATAAAAAAGCCGTACATGAAGATCCTCTTTTAGATAGAGGTTGGATTTTGCTAACAAACGCTTGTTATAACCAAGAAAATTATCAAAAAGCACTGTATTATATCAATAAAGCGATTCATATAGATGAAGCAAACGTTTTGTACTGGAGACGTTATGGAGACATCAACTTGAAGCTTAATTTTTACGAAGAGTCCGTTAAAGCTTTTAAAACGTGCTTGTCATTAGGCGATAGAGAAATTGAAATCTATGTGGCATTAGCAGATTTATTATTGTTTTTAGGTGAATTTAATGAAGCACTTAAGACATTAATTCAAGCGAAAAAAACATATAAGGAGTTTGCAGAAATTGAATACAGGCTTTGTGGGTTATTTATGATTCTTGGAAAAGAAGAGTATAGTGTAACACATTTAAATAATGCTTTGGCTATCGATTTCGAATACCATACAATTGTAAAAGAGTTGTATCCTTCTGTTTTTGAAAACAAAAGAATACAACAAATCATATCTAGTTACAACAAAGCCATTCAGTAACTACTTACGAAATTGCTATCAAAATTAATTGTTGGGAATTATTACTAAATCTTCTAATTAAGAACACAAATAAAATTTGTGGTTCTTATTTTTTCTTTGCAAACTTATGTCTGCTAATTTTTTAGTGCTTCACAAGTTAACTCTTAAGTATGAAAGTAATTAATTACAAGGAGAATAAAACCTTGTAATACGACTGTAATTAGAAGAAAGAGAATTATGTACTTTGTTGAGTGATGTAGGTTGCAAGTAACCGACCAAAAGGAAACGTTAAATTTCAATTAAAAAGTAAAAATGAAATCATTGTTTTTTGTTTAAAAATGACTAAAATTGAGTAAATTTGATATTCGTTTTATGAGAAAAATAAAAAAAATAGCAGTGATGACTTCTGGAGGGGATGCTCCAGGAATGAATGCGGCTATACGATCTGTTGTAAGAACTTGTGCTTATTATCGAACAGATTGTATGGGAATATATAGAGGGTATCAAGGATTGATTGAAGGAGATTTAATTCCGTTAACCGCTAGAAGTGTAAATAATATCATTCACAAAGGAGGTACTATTTTAAAGTCGGCTCGTTCAAAAGAGTTTAGAACAAAAGAAGGGAGGCAAAAAGCCTATGAAAGTCTAAAAAAGAACAATGTAGATGCGTTGGTGGTGATTGGAGGAGATGGCTCTTTTACTGGAGGAGTGATTTTTAATAAAGAGTTCAATTTTCCTATCATAGGAATTCCGGGAACCATAGATAATGATATCTCTGGAACAAGTCATACACTTGGTTACGATACAGCGTTAAATACAGCTGTAGAGGCAATTGATAAAATTAGAGATACAGCGTCTTCTCACAATCGACTTTTCTTTGTCGAGGTTATGGGACGTGATGCAGGGTTTATAGCATTAAATGCAGGGGTTGGTGCAGGAGCGGAAGAGATTTTAATACCAGAAGAAGATTTAGGATTAGAAAGAATGTTAGAGTCTCTAAAGAAAAGTAGAAGATCAGGAAAATCATCTAGTATAGTAGTAGTTTCTGAAGGAGATAAAACCGGTAAAAATGTATTTGAATTAGCTGATTACGTAGAAAAAAACTTACCTGAATACGAAGTGAGAGTTTCAGTATTAGGGCACATGCAAAGAGGAGGCTCTCCGTCATGTTTTGATAGGGTTTTAGCAAGTAGGTTAGGAGTAAGTGCTGTAGAACTATTACTTGATGGAAAAACAAATTTAATGGTGGGGTTGAAAGATAATAAAGTAACTGCTACCGATTTAGAAAAAGCAATCAAAGGGCAACATAATATTGATACCGAACTATTAAGAGTATCAGATATTATGACCACTTAAATACGAATATAAAATTTTAAATAATGATAAAAATAGGAATTAACGGATTTGGAAGGATTGGTCGATTGGCATTCCGTTCTGCAATGAAAAGAGACAACATTCAAGTTGTGGCTATTAACGATTTGTTAGATGTAGATTATTTAGCCTATTTATTGAAGTATGATTCTGTTCATGGACGATTTGAAGGAGTTGTTGAAGTCAAAGACGGAAACTTAGTAGTAAATGGACAAACAATAAGAATTACTGCTGAAAGAAATCCTGAAAACTTAAAATGGAATGAAGCAGGGGCAGAATATGTAATCGAATCTACAGGTTTTTTTACCGATAAAGATAAAGCAGCAATGCATATTACTGGAGGGGCAAAAAAAGTAGTTATTTCAGCACCTTCAAAAGATGCTAATATGTATGTGATGGGAGTAAATCATAAAGATTTAACAGCTGATGAAATTATTTTTTCAAATGCTTCATGTACCACAAACTGTTTAGGGCCATTAACTAAAGTAATTCACGATAATTTTGGATTGAAAGAGGGGTTGATGACTACAGTGCATGCAGCCACATCAACACAAAACACCGTCGATGGACCGAATAAAAAATGGAGAAGAGGGCGTTCAGTAGTAAATAATATTATTCCTACTTCAACAGGTGCAGCAAAAGCTGTAACAAAGGTTATTCCAGAATTAGAAGGGAAATTAACAGGAATGGCAGTTAGAGTTCCTGTGGCAGATGTTTCTTTAGTAGATTTAACGTTTAGAACAGAAAAAGCGACTTCGTTAAAAGAAATTTTAGCAAGCTTACAAGAGGCTTCTGAAGGTGAATTTAAAGGAATTATAGGATATACTGAAGATGAGGTGGTATCACAAGATTTTGTGTCAGAAACGAGAACTTCAGTAATTGATGCCGATGCTTGTTTAGAATTAAATGAAAACTTTTTTAAAGTAATATCTTGGTACGATAACGAGTTTGGTTACGCAACTAAGATTGTAGACTTATTAGAGTATTCGGCTTCTTTATAAAAGCATAAATATTTTATCCGTAGTGCATTTTGAAACAACAATATTATAGATGATTGTCAGTTCGAGTGATTTTGAGGTACGAAAAATCGTATCGAGAACTAATTTAACAATCAAAATTCTTTTTCTCGATACAAATTTCACTCATTGCAATCGTGAAATTCACTCGAATTGACAGAATTATATCAAAAAGCACAGCTGGTAATATTTTTTTAACACTATTTATGGAAATAGCAATTATAGCACATGATGGAATGAAAGCTGAAATGGTTCAGTTTTTAAATGAACACAAAGAAGTCTTACGTCAAAAAAGTGTTCAATTAATAGCTACAGGAACAACTGGAGAAAAAGCAGAAAAAGCAGGTTTTGAAGTAATAAAATTTTTATCAGGACCTATTGGAGGCGATGCGCAAATTGCAGGCAGGGTAGCAGAAGGAAAATGTCAAATGGTTTTGTTTTTTAGAGATCCGTTAGCAAAGCATCCACATGAACCAGATATATCTATGCTAATGCGTTTGTGTGATGTACACGATGTGCCGTTAGCTACAAATCCATCTACAGCAGAATTGTTGATAAAAGCAATATAAAAATTATAAATAAAAAAGAGAAACACAATTGTTTCTCTTTTTTGATTGATAAAAATGTTTGGCTATAGTGTTCGTGTACCCTTTAATTACCGAATTGGTTACACGTTTTATTCGTATTCGAAACTGGTCCAAAGTCTCGATTTGACAACTTTTTTTTTGTATTTTCCAGGGATAACCTCAATTTTTTCAATTGCTTCCCTAAATAAGTTGTCTATTTCATTTGTCTGTGGATAGGACTTTACTTTGATGTTTTGAATTTCTGCATTTTCAGTTACAGTTAAATAGACATAAACGCTCCCTTTAAATTCAATTTCAAAACTCAGTTTTTCATTTATCAATTCGTTTAGTCTGTTTTCAGAACAGTCAATTCGTTCTTTTTCAGATAAGTCTTTTTTACAATCATTTTCGAATGGCAATTCAGTTAGAATTGCATAATGATAAATACCTTCTTTTTTCTGTTTATATGGCTTGACTTTATACCCTTTTTCAGCAGAATCGTCTGCGTCTAAAAAATGACCTTTTGGAATTTGCCCAATTGCAAAAACTGGTAATAACATTAAAAAAGTAAGAATATTCCATTTGTTTTTCTTCATCTTATTATTTTAGTCAAATGTGTTATACAAGTTAAAATACTTGTTGTTTTAATACTGATACCGCCAACGAAGTGGTTAGTTTTTTTAAGCTATTTAATAGCTATCATGCTAATTTCAACATTGACAAACTTAGGTAAGTTAGCAACCTCTACTGTTTCACGAGCAGGAGCAGTGGTATCATCAAAATACTCACCATAAACAGCATTAATTTTTGAAAAGTTATGCATGTCTGAAATAAAAATAGAAGTTTTAATAACGTTTTCAAAAGTCATACCAGCCGCAGCTAATACTTCTTTCATGTTTTGCATTACCTGTTGAGTTTCTGCTTCGATAGAGTCTAAAACTAACTCTCCAGTTTCAGGGTTGATAGCTATTTGTCCAGAAGTATACAAAGTATTTCCACTAAGTACTGCTTGGTTGTATGGACCAATTGGAGCGGGAGCTTTACTTGTAGTGATTATTTTTTTCATATCTATTTAAGTTTTAAAATTAAAAAAAATCATTTTAGCCAACAGCCAACAGCCTTAAAACAACACTCTGTCCGGGGGTTTGTTCTTATCCCATTTTAAATCGCTTAGCACTGAAGATTTTACCCCAATAAAGAAGTTATAAGACGAGTTAACACCAAAAGGAGTCCAATTAAAATTAAATCGCCAACTGTCTAAATCTCTTGAAAAATTAAGTCTGGTATAGGTAAAAGCGTTGTCTTTAATATCATAACCAGAAGAAAAGCCTATTTTCCATTTAGGAGATAATTCTACATTACCACTAAACATCAATGCATTGTTATTAATTCTACTGTTTAAACCATTGTTTGTATAGGTCATACTATAGACTAAATTAAGAGTCCAAGGAATTTTAGCTCTATAGAGTTCGGTTTCTTTAGTTTCGCTTTCGCCTTTTTTGT
The DNA here is from genome assembly GCF_048269885.1 of Tenacibaculum sp. Taxonomy (NCBI): domain Bacteria; kingdom Pseudomonadati; phylum Bacteroidota; class Flavobacteriia; order Flavobacteriales; family Flavobacteriaceae; genus Tenacibaculum; species Tenacibaculum sp. Next base: position 27,963 of record NZ_JBLWTZ010000021.1, read on the forward strand.
TATTTCTATTATTTGGGAAACCGTTAGTCGGACCTATATTTTCTCCAAAAACATCTGGGGTGTCTTGCGCACCATTTCCATTTTTACTATCGGAGTCGTCTTTATCATCCTTGTTTTTTTCAAAATCCTTACTAGAAATAGAATAATTTGCTGTTACTCCTAAATTAGTCATTCTAAAAAGACTACTGTTAAATTTATTAATTCTTACCCCTTTACTGTTTACTTGATATGGATCTAAATCGGCACGCATATTTAAAGCTAGTTTGTCTTTAAAAAAACGTGTGCCAGCACTAACGTTTACAGTACTCCAACGTAAACTATCAGCGGCAAAATTGTAGTTCGTACTAAAGTTTAAATTGTTAAGAATTATAACTTTTTTATCTTCTTCGTCACTGTCAGGTTCTTTCGGAGCTACTTTAGCTTCTAAAACATTTTTTACAGAAATACCAATAGAATTTGAAATTCCACTTCCTGGAACCGAATAAATACCACCTTCAAAAGGAGAGTAGGTTAATAAGTCATTTGGATCAGAACTTTGACGAACTGTTAAGTTGTAATCATCTGCAAAATCAGGGCGGTATTGATAAGAAATAGCAGGGGTAATCGTATGGCGTATGGCTTTTAAACGCCCTTTATTGACAGGGAATATTCCATAGATCGTCGTAGACAAAGAAACCGCTAAATTATATTCATTATAGCGAGTAAAACCACTAATAGTGTCATTAACAGCAGCACCAAGATTATCATCTTTGTTTACCGCAGTTGGGTCGTATCGTTTTTTTATTCGATCAAAGTACCAAACATCCTTATAGTTTACATTAGGTGATAACGTAAAGTATTTTAAAGCTTTTAAACTTGTACTGCTACTTAAGTTGTGTTGAACTCCTTTTTTAGCAGTTTTAAACATTTTAGAAGTAAAAAACTCATCATCAGTAGTATTGATCTGATATTGACCTTGCATATTATAGTTAAGGCCTATTCGCTGAAAGGCATTCTTTTTAACCCCACCTTTTCCTTCAAACGGATAAATACGATCCATGTTAAGTTGTAAAGAAGGGAGTGTCATGGTAATAGACTCGGTGTTGGTATTTTGTGAGTGAGTTGCTGTTACACTCACATTAAAAGGAGTACCAACAAATTTCTTGTAGTAAGAAATAGAAGAACTCAAGGTGTTGTTTAAAAATTGAGAACTATTAAATTCGTTTAAAGATTGGCGATAATACTTACTACTTCCTAAGTTAACAGAAGCGGAAAAACGGGAGTTCGGACTCGATTTAGCATCTTGGCTATGACTCCATCTGAGATTGAAGTTGGAAGATTTTTGATAATCACTTAAACCACGTATCCCTTGAACAAGATTTTCAAAACGTATACTAAAGTTTCCACTAAATTTATAACGAACATAATAGTTAGAAGTAGCATTTAACCCCCAACTACCATTGGTATATAAATCACCTAATACCGTTAAATCAAAATAATCACTTAAAGCAAAGTAGTACCCTCCATTTTGCATAAAAAAGCCTTGATTGTTACTTTCCCCCCAAGAAGGAATGATAAAACCTGAGGTTCTCTTATCCGTTAAAGGAAAATAAGCAAAAGGTAAATAAACAGGTGTAGGAACATCTGCCAATACTAAATTGCTACCACCAACAATAATTTTTTTACCAGGAACTAGCTTAGCTTTGTTTGTTTGAATATAATAATCTGGAATTTTCTTTTTTGAAGTGGTAAAACGCAACCTCCGCATGTATATAGTTGAGTCGTTTACACGTTTTGTTTTTTCTCCGTAGGTAATAATTCCAGCTTGATCTGTTTTAACACCGTAAACCAGTGCCTTCTTAGTTTTAAAATTAAACAGAATAGAGTCTTGTTCAGATTCTTGTCCACCTTGTTTAAACTGAGGTCTTTGATGATACCCAGTGCTATCCTTTATACCTTTAGCATATACCATATTGTTTTTGTAATCTAGAATAATTATCCCTGCTTTTAAATCAATATCAGTATAGGTTACTTGGGCTTTATTGTATAAGGTAATTGTTTTGTCTTTGGCATTTTGTATGGTGTAATCTTCAGCATCGTGCGTAATTATACCATCAATTACTTCTTTCGGTTTAATAGAATCGTTAGCAATGGTATCTCTTTTTCTATGAACAAGAGCATTGTTTTTTAAACCTATTAAGGTGTCTTTAGGACTAGTGAATATAGAGTCTTTACTAGGTTTTTGAGGAGTAATACCTTTCTTGCCAAATTCTTGCGCAGTACTTAATTGAAAACAAAAAAGATAGAAAGCTAAAAGTATGTAAGTTGGATTTGCTCGCAATATTATTAATACTATTTTTGTGTTATATTTAAAAACTTTGGCGTGTTATTTGAATGCCTATATTTTAAAAACCAAAAATAGTTAAATTTTATTGATGCAATTCTTAAATTTCCGTAAATATAATATCTCAAAATTAAGCTTAATCATTCTAACCTCTATAACTATTTTGTATGGGGGAATATTATCGGTTTCAGCGCAAAAAAAATACACAGTTGTTCTTGATGCAGGCCATGGAGGAAAAGACCCAGGGAACTTAGGGAGTGGTTTTAGAGAAAAAAACATAGCTTTAAGAGTTGCGCTAGATGTAGGTAAGGAGTTGTTAACCTCTAAAGATATTGAAGTAGTTTACACTCGTAAAAAAGATGTTTTTGTAGAGCTGCATAATCGTGCTAAAATAGCCAATGATAAGAAAGCAGATTTATTTGTATCCATCCACTGTGATGCCTTTAGAAGGTCAGATCCGCATGGAGCGAGTACTTTTGTGTTAGGATTAAGTGGAAATAAAGAAAACTTAGAAATAGCTAAAAAAGAGAACTCGGTAATTTTATTAGAGGATAATTATAAGCAGAACTACGATTACGATCCGAATTCACCAGAATCAGTAATAGGACTATCAGTACTACAAGAAGAAAACCTTGAAAATAGTTTAGGAATCGCAGGCTTGGTTCAAAATAATTTTGTAGCCATAAAAAGAAATAATAGAAAGGTAAAACAAGCAAACTTTTTAGTGTTAAGAGAAACGGTTATGCCCAGTGTTTTAATAGAGTTGGGTTTTTTAACGAATAAGAATGAGGGAAAATTTCTAAACTCTAGAAGTGGTCAAATAAAAATGGCGAAGTCAATCGCTCAAGCAATAAGAAAATATTTTGAGCGATTAAAGTTAAATACAATTAGTGAAACACTAACAGTGAATGCACCGTTAGTAGAAAAAGAGATTTCTAAACCTGTTATAAAAAAAGAAACGCCTAAGCAAGTTGTTAAAAAAGAAACGCCCCCAAAGAAAAAAACTACAGAATCCAAACCTGTATCAACAGACGTTGTATTTAGAATACAAATAGCCGCCTCTAGAAAAAAACTTTCTACAAGTAGTTTTAAAGGGTTAGAAAATGTTGAGTCTTTATTTATAGATGATTACTACAAATATTACTACGGAAATTCACCAAGTTTATCTGGAATAAAGAAGGTGTTACCAGAGGTAAGAAGGAAAGGGTATAAAGATGCTTGGGTAGTCGCTTTTAAAAATGGAAAACGAATTTCGATAAAAGAAGCACTGAAAAACCGTTAATTTAGAGGTATTCTATATTTATACTCCCAAAATTATTATTATTTTCGCTCGTATAAATATATTCTATGTCTAAAGAACTAAAAACAGGAATTGTTGCTGTCGTTGTTATTGCACTATTTATTTGGGGTTATAACTTCTTAAAAGGACAAGATTTGTTCAGTGCTAATGCAAGACACTTTTTTGTAGAGTACAATAATATTAATGGTTTGAATGAAGCGAGCTCAGTCACTATTAATGGCTTAAAAGTAGGGAAGGTGGATGAAATTAGATTCAATGAAAATCCAGATAAAAAGGGAAATTTAATTGTTAAAATTTCATTAGATACCGACTTTAACTTCTCAAAAAACAGTATTGCTAAGATTTACTCAGCTAGCTTAATGGGAGGTCAAAATTTAGCAATTATTCCTAAATATGATGGAGAAGTAGCCAAGTCAGGAGATTATTTAAAAGGAGAGGTTGAGTCAGATATATTTTCATCAGTAGGTGAAAAATTAAACCCAATTCAAGCAAAACTAGAAAATGTGTTGGTAGGAGCCGATTCTTTATTAATTGGATTCAATCAAGTATTAGACGAAAAATCGCGTCAGAGTTTAAACAGAAGTATTTTAGGTTTGGAAGTAACTATTTCTGATGTTCGTAAAACATTATCTTCTGTAAATTCATTATTAGCAGATAATAAAGGAAACTTAAATGCTACCTTGGCTAATGCCAAAAAGATAACAGACAATTTTTCTAAAGTATCAGATGATTTAGCAAAGGCTAACTTAGGAGAATCCGTTAAAAAATTAGAAGCAACTTTAGCAAATGTAAATGGGTTGTTAGCTAATATGAAATCAGGAAAAGGAACTTTAGGAAAGTTAATGACTGATGAAAAAATGTATACTAATCTTACCAATGCTTCAAAAGAATTAGAAGAATTGTTAAGAGAAATGAAGCTAAACCCAAAACGTTTTGTACACTTCTCATTATTTGGGAAAAAAGCAAAGCCGTATAACGAAGAGAATAATACCAAAAATGTAAGTAATAAATAAGCTTACATTTTTATAAATCTAACAAAACTTAATAATTAAAGAACGATGGAGAAATACGTACCAAACATTTTTTTTGCACTTATTTTAATTGCAGGTATCGGGTATTTTGTAATGAATGTTCGTAAGTTAATACGAAACATCAAATTAGGGAAGGATATTGATAGAACGGATAGAAAGCCTGAACGATGGAAAAATATGGCAAAAATCGCTTTAGGGCAATATAAAATGGTACGACGTCCAGTTTCAGGTATCTTACATATAGTTGTATATGTTGGGTTCATTTTAATCAATATCGAAATGTTAGAAATCGTTATTGATGGATTATTTGGTACACATCGTGTTTTTCAACCAATTATTGGAGATGCTTTATACGGGTTCTTGATAGGAAATTTTGAAGTGTTAGCATTACTAGTTTTTGTAGCTGTAACAATTTTTTGGTTCCGTAGAAATATAGAGAAAGTAAAACGTTTTTGGAACAAAGAAATGGAAGGTTGGCCAAAGAATGATGGTAATATTATTTTATATTTTGAAATGGTATTAATGACTTTGTTCTTGGTAATGAATGCGACAGATGTACATTTTCAAGAAGCAGGAGTAGGAAATGTAGTTTCTCAATTTATTGCACCTTGGTTTGATGGTTTTTCTAATGAATCATTACATACCATTGAAAAAACAGCTTGGTGGTTGCATATTGTAGGAATTTTAATTTTCTTAAACTATTTATACTATTCTAAGCACTTACATATTTTATTAGCTTTCCCTAACACGTTTTTTGCAAACTTAAACCCTAAAGGACAGTTTAATAATTTAGAAGCGGTAACGAAGGAAGTAAAAATGATGATGGATCCAGATGTTGACCCATATGCTATGCCAGAAGAAGGAGAGGATGAAGGAGAACCAGAAAAATTTGGAGCTTCAGATGTAACTGATTTAAACTGGGTACAGTTAATGAATGCTTACACTTGTACTGAGTGTGGACGTTGTACATCATCTTGTCCTGCCAACCTAACTGGTAAAGAATTATCACCACGTGCTATTATGATGAAAACACGTGACCGTTTAGAAGAAGTAGGAAAGAATATTGATGAAAATGGAGGAGAGTTTAAAGATGACGGTAAGCAATTATTAAACGATTACATCACTCCAGAAGAACTATGGGCGTGTACAAGTTGTAATGCCTGTGTACAAGAATGTCCTATTGGTATCGATCCTTTATCTATTATTATGGAGATGCGTCGTTATTTAGTAATGGAAGAATCAGCAGCTCCACAAGAGTTAAATATGATGATGACCAATATTGAAAATAACGGAGCACCTTGGCAGTATAGTCAAATGGATAGATTAAACTGGAAAGACGAAGAGTAGTAGTTTTTAACTATTTTATTCCGTAAAAATTAAAAAGTAACCTCTGTTTGAGGTTGTAAACAAAAAAAAACAGTTCAACAATTAAACGATAAAGAATTATGAACGTACCAACAATGGCAGATATGATGGCTCAAGGAAAACAACCAGAAGTGTTGTTTTGGGTAGGAGCTGCAGGAAGTTATGATGATAGAGCAAAAAAAATAACAAGAGCTTTCGTAAAAATATTACAACAAGCTGGGGTTGATTTTGCAGTATTAGGTACCGAAGAAAGTTCAACAGGAGACGCAGCAAAGCGTGCCGGAAACGAGTTTTTATTTCAAATGCAAGCAGTTACTAATATAGAAGTATTAAATGCCTACGAAGTAAAAACGATTGTAACTTGCGATCCACATTCATTTAATACCTTAAAAAATGAATATCCTGGATTAGGAGGGAAATATAAAGTGTATCACCACACTCAGTATATTAGTAAGTTAATTAAAGAAGGGCGTTTAACTATTGAAGACGAAAATTTAAACGGTAAGCGTTTAACGTATCACGACCCATGTTACTTAGGACGTGCAAATGATGTATATGAAAGTCCACGTGAATTAATTCGTCGTTTAGGAGTAAAGATGACTGAGATGAAACGTCATAAGTCAACAGCATTATGTTGTGGAGCAGGAGGAGCACAAATGTTTAAAGAACCAGAAAAAGGAGATAAGGATATAAATGTGTTAAGAACAGAAGATGCGTTAGAAACAAATCCGCAAATTATTGCTACTGGATGTCCTTACTGTAATACCATGATGACCGATGGTGTAAAATTCAAAGAAAAAGAATCGCAAATACAAGTAAAAGACATTGCAGAGTTAATTGCGGAAGCAAATAACCTATAGTAAAGAGATATAAAGTTTTCTTAAAAGTGTGTTACGAGAGTAGCACACTTTTTTCTTTGTAGTAAGTTTGTTGAAAAATAATTCAAAAACAAAAAAGAATGAGATACCTTTTTACCTTTTTATGCTTAGTGCTTTTAACATCCTGTGATGATACCGATTTTTCTCTTGATGGAAATGGAAACTTGGCAACAATAACATTTAATATTACGAGTACAAGTAATGACAACAATGGAAGAATTAAAACTGTTTTTTTAGAATCAGGTTTTTTTAAGTACGATAATACTACAACAACTAATGTTTTTCCTTATAAGAAATCATACACAGATGAAATTAATTTTGCTGCTAACTTAGCTTTTGAATACGAAGATAAAGCCACAGACAATTTTAGTGTCTATACACTAACAATGGAAATCTTTAGAGATAATGTTTTAGTAGATAAAAGAGAATATTTTATAGATAAACCAGGAACAAAAGTAGGTTTTGATGCAGTAGTAAATAAATAAACAACTCATATACTTTAAGATAAAAGGAAAGCGTAGCTTTCCTTTTTTTATGCGTAAATAACTATCTTTGAAAATCATACTATCTCAATGAAAAACTACATAAAAGCAGCACGTTTACGTACCTTACCATTATCCGTTTCAGGAATTATTGTTGGAGCCTTTTTAGGATTAAATGAATCTTTTTTGAAAGTGTCTTCAACTCTTTTTGATACAACTATTTGTGTAGGAAGAAAAAATATATTGGAGTCTTCTATTTTTTGGTTAGCAATTTTAACCACTATTGGTTTTCAAGTATTATCTAACTTTGCCAATGATTACGGAGATGGAATAAAAGGTACAGATAATGAAAGGGAAGGAGAAGCACGAATGGTGGCTTCAGGAGCAATTACTCCAAAGCAAATGAAAAACGCAATGATTGTAACAGGAGTCATTACGACTATTATAGCATTGCTACTGATTTATGTTTCCTTTGGTAAAGACAATTTTTTGTATTCAGTAATTTTCTTCGGATTAGGAATCGCTTCAATTGTTGCTGCTATAAAATATACCGTTGGGAAATCTGCTTATGGTTATAGTGGATTTGGAGATATTTTCGTTTTTATCTTTTTCGGATTGTTAGCAGTCGTTGGAACCTATTTTTTATATACAAAACAATTGAACTTTATCATTTTTTTACCAGCAATTACAGTTGGATTGTTGAGTACAGCGGTATTGAACTTAAACAATATGCGAGATAGAGAGAATGATGCGGTATCAGGAAAAAATACGCTTGTGGTAAAAATGGGAGCAGAATCTGCAAAAATGTATCATTACTTTTTAATTGTAGCGTCTTTTATAGTTGCATTATTGTACACGGTAATCAAGTTTAAATCACCATATCAATTCTTATTTATTATAGCTTATATTCCTCTACTAAAACACCTATTTTTTGTCTATAAAAATAAAGAAGAAGCTCTATTAGATGGAGAGTTAAAAAAAGTAGCTCTTAGTACCTTTTTATTTTCAATTTTATTCGGATTAGGTCAAATTTTGTAACTTCCCAAGAAAATTTAACACTATGAGAACTATTTTAGTCTTTTTCGGAATGTTTCTATTATTTATTAGCTGTAATAGTAAAGGAGCGAACCCAACCTCTTATGGAGAGCTTAAAACTTCAGGAAATTTTGATATTACTAAAGAAATTGTAGAAGCATCAGAAGTTGCATCAGAGAATAAAGAAGTAACAATAGAAAGAAAACTTATTAAAACAGGAGATATTTCATTTGAGACAGATGATTTATTAGAGACAAGAAATCATATAGAGCAAGCAGTAAAAAAATATAACGGATACATTTCTGCTGATAACGAGTACAAATCTTCTCAAAATATTACTTCAAATTTAACGGTTCGAATTCCTTCAGAAAGTTTTGATACTTTTTTAAATGAGATTTCATCAAAAGTAGCAAGGTTTGATAATAAGAATATCTCTGTTAACGATGTAACAGAGCAATTTTTGGATGTACAAGCACGTTTGAAAGTAAAAAAAGAAGTAGAACAACGATATAACGAAATACTAAATAAAGCTAGTTCGGTAAAAGAAATTTTAGAAGTTGAAAGAGAACTAGCCAATGTAAGATCTGACATTGAATCGATGGAAGGACGTTTGAAGTATTTACAAAATCAAGTGTCGTTTTCAACCTTATCAATTCGATTTTATAAAAAAGAAGTAAGTAACACTTATTCCAAAAGTTTTGGAAGACGTATAGCTGATGCTTTTGGTAATGGAGTAGACAATATAAAATGGTTCTTTATCGGTTTGATAAATATTTGGCCATTTATACTTTTAATAGTTTTATTAATTATATTCATAAAGAAACGAATTAAACGAAAAGAATAGATACATGAAAATCACTTTTTACGGTCACGCATGTTTTGGTATTGAAATTAACGGAACATACATATTAGTCGACCCTTTTATTACAGGAAACCCATTAGCTACTAATATAGACGTAGATCAAGTAAAAGCAGATTATATATTAGTTACACATGCGCATCAAGATCATGTATTGGATGTAGAGCACATTGCAGAAAGAACAGGAGCTACAATTATTTCAAACTTTGAAATTGTAACATATTATGCTGCTAAAGATTTAAAAGGACATGCCGTGAACCATGGAGGTACATATAAAAACGAGGTGTTTTCAGCCAAATATGTCAACGCTATTCACACTTCTTCATTTGCTGATGGAAGTTATGGAGGGCAACCGGGTGGTTTTGTAATAACAGCAGGAGAAAAGTCCTTGTACATATCTGGAGATACAGCGGTAACAATGGATATGCAATTAATACCGATGTCTACAAACTTAACAGCCTCTATTTTTCCTTTAGGAGATAATTTTACCATGGGAGTTGATGATGCTATTATAGCAAGTGATTTAGTGATTTGTAATAAGGTCATAGGATGTCATTTTAATACCTTTCCTCCAATCGAAATAGATGTAGAAGAAGCTAAAGAAAAGTTTGCTCAAGCAAAAAAAGAATTGGTAATTTTAGAAATCGGACAAACAATAACTATTTAAGTAAACCTTTTATTTAGGTATTATATACATGAAAAAAATTAAAATAATTTTAGGAGTAATAACAGTTTTAATTCTTGCTTTTTTCCTAACAGGACTCATAGTAAAAGAAGTTGTATATGTGAATGAGGTAACAATTAATAAGCCAGTGAATGAAGTTTTTATAGATTTTCAAGATAAAGAACTGATGAAAGAATGGATGCCAGAAGTAAAATCAATAGAAATTTTAAAAGAACAGCCCAATAAAATTGGAAGTAAATATAAAGTAGTTGTTGAAAATCAAGGTAAATTGATAACTATGACAGAAGAAGTATTAGCGTATAAAGAAAATGAACAACTTACTCTTCACTTTGATGCAGAAAATATGCTAAAAACAGATGATTATACATTTATTTCAGAAGGAAACTCAACTAAAATAGTACAAACTACTACCTGTACTAGTGAATCGTATGTAATGAGCTGTTTATTTCCATATTTTAAAGGAGCATTGAAAAAAATGAGTCAGCAATATTTAGAAAATTTTAAAAAAGCTTCTGAAGCTCATAATTAAAACACGAACAATTGATAAAAGCTACCTACCATAAATACTTACTGAATTTTAAACAGGCAAGTGGTACCTCTCGTGGAGTTTTAAGAACCAAGGAAACTTGGTTTCTAATTTTAGAAAATGAAGGAAAGAAAGGTTTTGGAGAATGCGGTTTATTCAGAGGTTTAAGTGCTGATGATAAACCCGATTATGAAGAGAAATTACAGTGGGTGTGTAACAATATTAATTCTGGCTTAGAGAAATTATTACTTGAACTCAACGAGTTTCCGTCGATACAATTTGGATTAGAACAAGCATTTTTATCCATAGAAAACCAAACACCATTTGAATTATTTCCATCTAAGTTTACCGAAGGAAAGCAACAAATTTCTATAAACGGATTAATTTGGATGGGAGATAAAGCCTTTATGCAACAACAAATAAAAGATAAGTTGCAACAAGGTTTTACTACGATAAAGATGAAAATTGGAGCGATAGATTTTGATACAGAAATAGCCTTGTTACAATCAATACGAAAAGAATTTTCAGCCAAAGAAATTGAACTTCGTGTAGATGCTAACGGAGCTTTTTTACCCCAAAATGCTTTAGAAAAATTACAAAAATTATCTGAGTTAGAATTACACTCTATAGAGCAACCTATAAAACAAGGACAATGGCAAGAAATGGCAAGTTTATGTGAAAAAACACCCTTGCCAATTGCGCTAGATGAAGAATTGATAGGCGTTTTCTCTTCCAAAGAAAAAGAAAACTGTATAGCTACAATCCAACCTCAGTATATTATTTTAAAACCTAGTTTGGTTGGTGGGTTTAAAGGTAGTAAGGAATGGATTCAAATAGCATCCAGCCATAACGCAGGTAATTGGATAACCAGTGCCTTGGAAAGTAACATAGGGTTAAATGCAATCGCACAATGGACGTACACATTAAATAATCCATTACCACAAGGGTTAGGAACAGGAAGCTTGTTTACCAACAATTTTGAAAGTCCGTTGGAAGTTTTGAATGGAAGTTTGAGGTATAACACAAATAAAAACTGGAACGTTAATATTTAATTATGAATTTTATACAACAAGCCTATAAAGGACAAAATCAGTGGTATGTATACCTACTAGTTATTTTTATAGTTTTATTGGGGTGGCAATTTATTGGTGTAATTCCTCTGGCAATAACAGCAGTTTTACATTCTGAAAATACGAGTGAATTTTTAAGAGCGGCAGATGATAGTTTTATGAGTCTGGGAATAAATAAAAATTTATTTTTGTTTATGATGGTGGTCATGTTTGCTTTTGGATTAGCTTCGTTATTTTTAGGAGTAAAGTACATTCATAAAAGAGCTGTTAAAACAATTATTACCAGTAGAGATAAAATAGATTGGAGTCGTTTTTGGTTTGGTTTCTGTGTATGGGGAATACTATCTGTACTAGTAGTATCTTCTGATATTCTTTTAGCTCCTGAAAATTATACATGGAATTTTAAACCTCTTCCTTTTTTCACTTTAGTAATAGTATCATTTTTGTTTTTACCCATTCAAACAAGTTTTGAAGAATTACTTTTTAGAGGGTATTTTATGCAAGGACTTGGTACTTGGTTTAAAAACAGATGGGTTCCATTAATAGTAACCTCAGTAGCTTTTGGATTACTACATGGAGCTAATCCAGAAGTAGAGAAGCTAGGATATATTTCAATGGTATTTTATATAGGAACAGGTTTCTTCTTCGGAATTACAACCTTAATGGATGAAGGAACTGAGTTAGCATTAGGGTTACATGCTATTAACAATATTGTAGCAGCATTCTTAGTAACAACTGATTGGACCGTTTTTCAAACGGATGCTTTATTTGTTGATACTTCAGATCTTTCGGTAGGGATAGAGATGTTTTTACCAGTATTTGTTTTATATCCTTTGATGTTACTACTGTTCTCAAAAAAATATGGTTGGAAAAATTGGAAAGAAAAACTAGTTGGTAACATAGAGAAACCAGTAATAACAAAATAGCTCTCCCAACAAAGTGGACAATCTAAATTTTCATAATAGTTTTCAGTTAAATGGTATATCTTTTTCTTCGGAAGATGAATTATTAATTTTTTCGAAGACTATAAACGATTCCGTATATCAATTTTTATCAGATTGGTTTAATACTGATGATTTTGTTGTAGTGCAAACTTCAGGCTCTACAGGAAAGCCTAAACCAATTTCGTTAAAAAAAGAGTTAATGCTCAACTCTGCAAAAGCCACTGGAACTTTTTTCAATCTAAAAGAAAATACGACAGCTTTATTATGTTTATCAACCGATTATATTGCTGGGAAAATGATGTTAGTGCGTGCATTAAGCTTAGGTTGGAGTATAGATATGACGGCTCCAACATCTAAAGTTGAAATTCAAAAAGAGTATGATTTTTCCGCGATGGTACCTTTGCAGTTGAGAAGTTCTTTGTCTAATATTCATAAAATAAAGAAACTTATTGTAGGAGGAGGTGTTGTAGCAAAAGATATAATGGAAGCTATTCAAAATAAATCAACTGAAATTTATGCTACGTATGGAATGACAGAAACAATTACACATATTGCTGTTAAAAAGTTAAACAATATCATTTCGAACGATAGTGAAAAACCTCACTACAAGACACTTCCTAACGTACAACTCTCTCAAGACAATCGAAATTGTTTGGTAATTGAGGCACCAAAAGTAGCTCAAGAAAAAATTATAACAAACGATGTAGTTCGGTTGGTTTCTGAAACTGAATTTGACTGGTTGGGACGTTATGACAATGTGATTAACTCTGGAGGTGTAAAGCTACATCCAGAGAAAATAGAAGAAAAACTTTCTAAGATTGTAACCAGCCGCTTTTTTGTTATTGGTATTCCAGATAAGAGGCTAGGAGAGAAGTTAGTTTTGATAGTAGAAGGAGAGAAAAATGACGCCATTTCGAACGAAGTAAGAAATCTATTGGGGCTTACCAAGTATGAAATTCCGAAAGCAATTTATTTTGTAGATAAATTCATAGAAACGGAGACACAAAAAATCCAACGTAAAAAAACACTCGCTAAAATTTTACCTCACTAAAAAGTATCGTTTACTTTTCTAATAAGCTTGTTTACTCATTTAAGGTTTTATAAAAATATAACGTTAGCTAGTTTTATGTAAACTTTAAAACGAAAAGCTATGTTTAAAAAACTATTTTATGTAATGCTATTGTTGAGTTCAATAGCACTTGCAGCGCAACAAAGAACAATTACAGGTGTAGTTTCAGATGAATCAGGTCCGTTACCAGGAGTGACTATTGTGGTAAAAGGAACAACCAATGGAACTGAAACTGATTTTGATGGTAAATACTCTATACCAGCCACACAAGGTGATGTTTTGGTATTTTCTTTTGTAGGGATGAAAACAGTACAAAAGAATGTAGGAGAAATTTCTGTGATTAATGTAGTTATGAAGGCTGATAATGTTTTAGAAGAAGTTGTAGTAGCAGCCTACGGTATTTCAAAAAGGAGAAAATTATCGGTCTCAAAAGCTGTTAGAATTAGAGGACATAATCAAATTGAAAATAGAGATTCGTATGCAGCAAGAAATGAAAATATTTTTAAAAGCCCTGTTAACTCTCCCTTGTCTACATTTTCTATTGATGTTGATAAAGCTTCTTACAGTAATGTAAGAAGAATGATTAATAGCGGTCAAAAAGTACCAAAAGAAGCAGTTAAGATTGAAGAAATGATTAATTACTTTGATTATAACTACCCACAACCTACAGGAAAACATCCTTTTTCAATTACTACAGAGATTGTTACGACTCCATGGAATAAAGATACTCAGTTGGTAAGAATTGGGTTAAAAGGAAAAGAATATGAACAAGAGAATTTACCGGCTTCTAATTTGACTTTTTTAATAGATGTTTCGGGGTCTATGTCAGATCAAAACAAGCTACCATTGTTAAAGTCAGCTTTTAAGTTATTAGTAAATCAGCTGAGAGAAAAAGATAAAGTAGCAATTGTTGTGTACGCAGGAGCAGCAGGGGTAGTTTTAAAACCTACACCAGGAAGTGAAAAAGAAACGATACTTGAAGCCTTGAATCAATTAGAAGCAGGAGGTTCAACAGCAGGAGGGGAAGGAATTGAGTTAGCGTATAAACTAGCAAAAGAAAATTATATACAAGATGGAAATAACCGTGTTATTTTAGCTACAGACGGTGATTTTAATGTAGGAGCTTCAAGTAATGTAGCAATGGAAGAGTTAATAGAAGAGAAAAGAAAATCAGGAGTTTTTCTATCAGTGTTAGGTTTTGGTTATGGAAACTATCAAGATGATAAATTAGAAATTTTAGCAGCTAAAGGGAATGGAAACCATGCGTATATCGACACGATGCAAGAAGCACAAAAAGTATTTGGTAAAGAATTTGGAGGAACTTTATATACCATTGCAAAGGATGTGAAAATTCAAGTAGAATTCAATCCAAAGAAAGTACAAGCGTACCGTTTAATAGGATATGAAAATAGATTATTAAATGATGAAGACTTTGTAGACGATACAAAAGATGCAGGAGAGTTAGGTAGTGGTCATACAGTAACCGCATTGTATGAGGTAATTCCTGTAGGAGTAAAAAGTAAATTTCTAAAAAAACTACCTAAATTAAAGTATACTCAAAATAAACAATTAGATAGTTTTAATGATGAATTATTAACCGTGAAGTTTAGGTACAAATTACCAAAAGGCAACAAGAGTATAGAGTTGGTAAAAATGGTTAAAAATGAAGTATTGGCACCAACGAATGATATGAATTTTATTTCAGCAGTAGCTTTATTTGGAATGCAATTAAGTAAATCAAAATTTAAAAATAATTCAAAAATTGAAGATGTACTTAGTTTGACAGAGGGAGAAATAGGAGAGGATAAAGATGGTTATAAAGCAGAGTTCGTTAGATTAGTGAAAATGTATAATTAAGAATTAAAAAACAGGGTTAAATGCCCTGTTTTTTACCTGTCAACATCTAAAAAATCGTTAGTGTCAAAAGCTTTTTTATAATCAGTTAAACTCATTCCGAATCGTTCGGCGTTATAGTTTTTCTCTTTGTCTATCTTATAAAGTTTACTTTTTCTGCTTATTTCCATAGAGTTGGCTACAAAGAAAATAGAATCGGCGGTAACGTTTGTTACTTTTACGGTAGAGTAGGCTTTGTCGGATGACTTGTATTCAACAATATCATTAACTTGAGGGGAATTAATATAGGTAACAACATTTTTGTCATGCTGTTGTGCTGAGTAGATTCCAAAGAGAATTATAGCTCCCATTAATAAAGAACCTATCCAATGTGTAAAAGGTGTTTTAGCATTTCGTTTTACGTTGTCGTGAGCTAGTTTTAACTGTTCGCTCATATTTTTACGTTCGTACGTAGCTTTACAATGATTACATTCAGAGACTCCTTTTTTACCTATAGGAAAAATAGGGATCCAATAAATGTAAAAGTATTTACCAAAAATACTAATGGTGTGAGCGTTTTGCTGTTCGCAGTGATTACATTTTACACCGCTAACTTTTTCGCTGTGTAAATGCGCACCTTTGGTTCCGTAGAATATCATGATTATGAGAGGTTTGGTTGAGATAAATATATAAAAATATTGAGAAAGAGTTTTTAATTTAAAGTTTTCTTATTTAAGAGCTATTTGTCTTGTAAATTCACAAAAAAATATTTTATTTAGATTCTGAATTAGAAAAGGATTTTATGGAAAATACATTACAGTCACTAAGTAGTACTATAAGAGAGAGGATTAAAAGCCCATTTACAGGGGCTTATATAATTAGTTTTATTTGTTGGCATTGGCAAAAAATTGCAGTTTTATTAGTTTCGAATAGTTCGATTGAAGAGAGATTAATTTGTGTAACAGAAGATTTTAAATTTGTTGATACTTTTATTATACCATTATTAATTTCGTTAGTTGGAATTTTCTTCTTTCAATTAGTAAATTTTGGAGTAGAGTATTTAGTTTCTAAAATTAAAGTTTCTCGTAAAAAAGTACAATTAGATATTATAAGAGAAGAATTACTTTTAAAAGAGGATCATGCTAAGATTGAAGGTAGAATAAATGAATCGAAAACAAAACATGTTGATTTAGACAGATTAACAGGGGAGATAAAGATTCTTAGAGAAGAAAACGATTCTCTTAAAGTGGATTTAACAGATTTAAGAAAGGAGAAAGAAATTTTCTTGATTGAAAGAGATAAAAATGATATTAAAACTCAAAATTCATTAAAAACTCAAAATGAAAAGGTAGTAGTATTGGAAAAAAAAATAGCAGAATTCAGAAATTTCGAGGACTATTTAAGGAGATATTTTAGGTTTAAAGAAGAAGACTCAAAAAATATAAAGACTTTAAAGTTACTTAGAGCTTATTTAGTTGATGAAGATAGAACTTTTTATAATGAAGAAATAGATGAGTTAGAGAGGTATGGTTTTGTTTCTTTTGAAGATGGGGTGAAAAGAACTACTCCGAAGGGTAATCATTTTGCAACATTTTATAATTTAGAGTATCCTTATGTTTTAAAGAAATAAAAAAAGAAATACATTTATTCAAAATAGAAAAGTATAAACAAATACAAAAGGTAGTATTTAAAAATTGCGTAAATAACAAAGGGGTGGGATTTAAATCCCACCCCTTTGTTATTTAGTATAATTTGAAAATTACAGTTTATTTAAACTTACTCTTCCATTGAATGATAAACGTTGTTTACGTCATCGTCTTCTTCCAATCTTTCTAAAAGTTTGTTTACTTCTTCTTTTTGTTCGTCAGAAATGGCAGTAGTGGTCGTAGGTATACGTTCAAATTCAGAAGAAAGAATTTCAATATTATTTTCTTCTAAATATTTTTGAATAGCACCAAATTGTTCAAACGGAGCATACAGCATTACCGAACTATCTTCTTCGTCGGCAAAAACTTCTTCTACTTCAAAGTCAATCATTTCCATTTCAAACTCTTCTAAATCCATTCCTAATGAATCTTCTTTTACTTTAAAGTTAACCACATGGTCAAACATAAAAGCAACTGAACCAGAGGTCCCTAAATTTCCATTACACTTGTTAAAAGCAGCACGTACATTGGCTACTGTACGGTTGTTGTTGTTAGTAGCGGTTTCTACTAAAACAGCAATTCCATGAGGTGCATATCCTTCAAATAATACTTCTTTATAGTTTTCAGTATTTTTATCAGATGCCTTTTTAATGGCGCGCTCAACATTGTCTTTTGGCATGTTGGCAGCCTTCGCATTTTGAATTACTACACGCAAACGAGAGTTGGTCTCAGGGTTGGGACCACCTTCTTTAACTGCCATAACGATATCTTTACCAATACGAGTAAAGGTTTTAGCCATAGCTGACCAACGTTTCATCTTTCTTGCTTTCCTAAATTCGAATGCTCTTCCCATGTGTATTCTGTTTTAATTTTGCTTGGCAAATGTAACTAATGCTATAAAATATTGCAATTAAAAATGTTTTTTGAAAATTACATCACCTGTTTGTTCATCATAAGCTTTCCAAGTTCCACTTTGCTTATCATTTTTATAATGTCCTTTGACTTTTATATTTCCGTTTTCATAGTAAGATTTATAAGAGCCATCTTTTAAACCATCATCTAAGTCCACCTCAAACTTTAGTTTTCCGTTTTTATAATACTCCTTGTACGATTTAGCGCTTAAATCTGAAGGGTGTATTGGAGGTGTTTTGAAAAATGATGTAGAATTTTGAGTATTTGTTGAGTCTTTATAAGGAGCTAACTCTAGCAGTAACTTTTCTCTTAATTCTTTGTC
The DNA here is from genome assembly GCF_048269885.1 of Tenacibaculum sp. NCBI lineage: Bacteria > Pseudomonadati > Bacteroidota > Flavobacteriia > Flavobacteriales > Flavobacteriaceae > Tenacibaculum > Tenacibaculum sp. The sequence continues at coordinate 46,243 of NZ_JBLWTZ010000021.1, forward strand.
TTTTTGAGAATTTACATCAATATTTTTAGGATCTTCAAAAACAAGAGAAATATTGCTTTCAAATAAGTCGTCAGAAGCAATTAGCTGCATTCCAATTTGTGAAAAGCAAGTTATATATGGTTTGTTTTTTTGAAGTTCACGTCGAGTTTTATTGTCAACTAAACTTAAAAGGTCTTTGTAGGAATTTGGAGTGTTTACATAAGCAAATACACTAGATTTTTTCTCAAAATGATAATTAAAATCATCGAATTTTTCAGAGCTTTCTAGGGTGTATCCTATTAAGTGGTTGTTAATAATTTCTTTAATGGTATTTGGACTAGTACTAAAAACTACAAAATCATCAATAATGGTAAAGTAAGGCTTCTCCATTTTAGAAAACATGTTTCCTGCTAACATTTTAAAGAATCCTTTTAAATCAAAAAAGTTAATAGGATACCCTCTATAATCGATTTGTTTGTATTTTAAAGGGGTGTTTTCTTTAATCTTAGAAAGAATAAGCTGGAGGTTTTCTTTTGTATTATCAATGTCATCAACCTTAATAATAGCAGCGATATCTTTTTTGTTTTTCGAAAGTTCAGTATTAAAGTGAATTAAAGCTATTTCACTACCAATCCAACTATAAATATTTTCAGATACACTTATATCTAATTTATCCTCAATCATAGCGAGCTGATCAGTATACATTTTAAATTCAGCTGGATTTTCTTGTTGGAGTTTTTCTAGATTGCTATTGAAGGTTTTAAAGTCATCAAAAGCAAAACTAAGGTATAAAGAGGTATTTTTGGGTGCTACTTTAGCAACACTACGCTTGCCAACTCCAGATTTTTGTAATACTTTTAAGTAGGTTTGCGAGTTGCTATCAACATTTGTAAAACCTGTAGCTTGAACGATAACTCCTTCTATAATTGATATATCTAAACCAGAGTAGAAGAATGCTTCTTTATTTAAGAAATCTAAATTACTTGAACTGGTAAAACAGTTGAGATAGTCTTTTAGGTATTTATGTTGTAAGTACATATTAAAAAAGCCATCAGTATCTGTTTTTCTTTTTATTTCTAAAAAGTTGAGATCACGACCAATAATAGGGTTTAAGTATTGGTCTATTGATTGTTCAACCAAAAGGTGAGTATAAGAAGCAACGACCTGATTTTTAATAAAGGAAAGATGTAAGGTTTCTCTTGTCTGCTTATTATACAGTTCTATAATTTCATGCTTTTTGTATACGCGTTTGGTTACTTTATAGTCTTCACCTGCTAAATTACTAATAGCCCTTTTTAAAAAGATGAGTTTAGAAAATTTTTGTAAATCAGCAATATATAATAATCCGTATTTCTTTGGGCTAAATACATGTACAGAGATCACCAGATTACGTTCTCCGATAAAGTCGAAAATTTCCTTTTTTGCTTTAAAAGTTTCATCTAAACTATGGAGACCTTCAGATAGTTTATTGATTTGTTGATTGGATTGAAGATGCGTCCAAATTTCACTTGAGCTTATTTCATCCCAAGTGTCAATAGGTCTTTCTGTATCAACTATAAAAACAGCATTGTCAGGAACTAAGTAAATAGATTTGATATTGTCATTTTCAGATAAGGTGAAAATATAAACCTGATAGATTACAAAACCAATTACAAGGGCAATAATACCCCAAAATACTTTTCTCTTCATGCTGCTTTCTATGTTTTAAACTTGTAACACTCCTAGGTTGAAAGGCTTTTCAATAGGAGCGTGGTCAGCTGCTTCTATTCCCATAGAAATCCAAGTTCTGGTATCTAGTGGGTTAATCACAGCATCAGTCCAAATTCTTGCAGCAGCATAATAAGGAGATATTTGATTATCGTATCTCGATTTTATTTTGTCAAATAATTCAGCTTCTTTTTCAGGAGTAATTTCTTCTCCCTTTTTCTTTAAGGCAGCTGTTTCAATTTGTAATAATACTTTGGCAGCAGAGGCTCCACTCATCACAGCTAATTCAGCACTAGGCCAAGCGACAATTAAACGAGGGTCGTAGGCTTTCCCACACATAGCGTAATTTCCTGCTCCGTAAGAGTTACCTATAACCACCGTAAATTTAGGAACTACAGAGTTACTAACAGCATTTACCATTTTGGCTCCGTCTTTAATGATTCCACTATGTTCAGATTTACTTCCTACCATAAATCCAGTAACATCTTGTAAGAACACTAACGGAATTTTCTTTTGGTTACAGTTGGCAATAAATCGAGTAGCTTTATCAGCAGAATCGTTATAAATCACCCCTCCAAACTGCATTTCGCTAGGTTTTGTTTTGGCTCCTTTCGATTTTACAATTTTACGTTGATTGGCAACAATACCAACAGCCCACCCATCAATACGAGCGTATCCAGTAATAATGGTTTGACCGTAACCTGCCTTATATTCTTCAAATTCAGAATGATCTACCAAACGCTTGATGATTTCCATCATATCGTATTGTTCATTACGAGCTTTTGGTAAAATTCCGAAAATATCATCTTCATTTTCTTTTGGAGGGAACGCTTCTTTACGGTTAAAACCAGCTTTGTCGTAATCTCCAATCTTGTCTAGCAAGTTTTTTATGGTGTCTAAAGCGTCTTTATCATCTTTTGCTTTGTAATCGGTAACCCCAGATACTTCACAATGTGTGGTAGCTCCACCCAACGTTTCGTTATCGATACTTTCTCCAATAGCAGCCTTAACTAAATAACTACCAGCTAAGAAAATACTTCCTGTTTTGTCTACAATAAGTGCTTCATCACTCATAATAGGCAAGTAGGCACCACCAGCAACACAACTTCCCATAACCGCAGCAATTTGTGTGATTCCCATGCTACTCATTACCGCATTGTTTCTAAAAATTCTTCCGAAGTGTTCTTTATCAGGAAAAATTTCATCTTGCATTGGTAAGTACACTCCAGCAGAATCTACCAAATAGATAATAGGAAGTTTGTTTTCAATAGCTATTTCTTGTGCTCTTAAATTTTTCTTTCCTGTTATAGGGAACCAAGCTCCTGCTTTTACGGTAGCATCGTTAGCAACAACAATGCACTGTTTACCGCTAACATAGCCCATTTTCACAACCACACCTCCAGAAGGACATCCACCGTGTTCTTGATACATGCCTTCACCGGCAAAGGCAGCAATTTCGATGGACTTAGATTTGTCGTCTAATAAATAATCAATACGTTCACGAGCAGTTAATTTTCCTTTCTCATGATGCTTATCAATACGTTTTTGTCCGCCGCCTAATTTTACTTTGGCTAAGCGTTGACGTAAATCAGATGCTAAAAGTTTATTGTGGTCTTCGTTTTTGTTGAAGTTAAGATCCATGGTAAGTTATTTGTTTGCGTGTGCTAAAATAAGAAAAACAACGTACAAAACAAGGTGTTTAGGTATACGATTGAATGATGTTTTCAACAGTGTTTTCTATTTCTTTATTTCTAGATTGTTTTAGTAAAATATAAGGTTCTGCTACGCGTTCGTTACAATTTTGTACTGCGCATGTTTCGCAAGTAACACCTACTGTTTTTTTAGTGAAAGTATCTTCATCAAAAAAATGAAGTTTTCTTTTTAAGTGTGGAGAAAGTAACATACCTATGCTAACACTACGATTAATTTTTTCTTTAAAAGGATCGGCAGTAGCCGCAGAAAGTACTAAATATTCTTTTTGAGAATTTTCGTACGACGAAATTTGAATTCCGTAAGCCGATTTTTTATCTTTTGAAACTTCTAAATCCTGAATTGTTTTAATGGCAATCCATCTTCTGCAATAATGTTCATTGTTACGATTGGCGTGTGGAGATTGTTGCTGTGTAATATGTAACTCTTTTGAAAGCCGATGTACAGGAGAACCTTCTTTATGTGTAAAGCGTAAAAAGAACAGGTTCTTAATGTTAAAATGTCTTGGTAAAATGTTCGTTAAACGTTGATAAAACGTTTCGTCAGAACAATTATAACTTCTAATAATTTTGTGCAATTGTATAGGTTGCCAGGTTTCTAAAGAAAAAAGTTGTGTTAGTTTTTGAATTAAATCATCTTTCGGAATAATTAAAGCACCAGCAAAGTATGAGGCAATAAAATTATTTAATACTTCATCAAAGCTCTCAAATTTTATCCATGGAAACGTGTATAACCTATCTTCAATTTGTAAATAATTATAAGCTAGTTCTTTAGCGAAAATAAATGTTTTCTGCGCTTCGTTTATGTCATTATAGATAAGAAGTGTTTTATTCTTTGGAATATAGATGTTTCTGAGTTCAGATAGCTTTTGATGCCTAGATAGCTCTTCGCTATCAATCGTATAACCGTATTCTTCGATTAAAATTTCTTCTAAGTCATTTGAAGTAATAGGTTTGTTTGGATTTATTTGATAGGCCTTAATAAAATCGGTAACCTTCGTTTCAATATCTTCAAAATAGTTGTTGTGTGCTTCTTGGTACGAACGTAAGGCAGCAAGAAAAAAGCTTTCTCTTGTTAAATTGTAGTTTTGCGAAATCTTAATAATGGTACTGATAAACGCATTTACTTTGGCTGGGGCGTTCGCAATAATATCAATCAGGTTATTTTCTTGAATACCAAATAGATCAAGAGGAATTTCTTTTAAAATTTTCGATTGTAAAATTTCACCAATTGGTGCTAAGTTTTTATCTAACTTCAAAGAAACTAAATGGTCGTAAGGCACTTCTAGCTTCTCAGAAAGAATAACAATTTTATCAGTTTTTGGGTACTTTTTTCCTTTCTCAATTTCATTTAAATACGATTTTGATAATCCTGTTAATTTAGCTAACCCAAAGAGAGATAGGTTTTTATCTGTGCGTATTTGCTTAAGCTTTAATCCGAAAACTAATCTGATATATTCTTCTTCCAAGATGTTTTTATTAAAAGATTCGTAATTCAAAGGTATAAAAATTAGCGAATTAATAAAAATTTGTAAATTTTATATTTTTAGCGAACGTTCGCTTTTTTGTTTGAGTTCTTTTTTTTAATATTGAACTGTCAATCAATACATAAAAAATAAAATAGTATGAATCAAGATGTTTTAGCAAAAGAAATTCAATGTGTAGGTTTTGATCAAGCCAAGTATAAAAGTGTTTTGACCAATGAAGCCAAAACATTTTTAATACAGCTTCAAGAAAAGTTTAACAGCCAAAGACTACAATTATTAGCAGAAAGAGAAATCGAACAAGCTTATTTTGATGCAGGAAACAATCCAACATTTCCTTTAGAAACCAAAGAGATAAGAGAGAGCGATTGGGTATGTGATCCACTGCCTAAAGATTTGTTGGATAGGAGAGTAGAAATTACTGGACCAGTAGAACGCAAAATGATTATCAATGCATTGAATTCAGGAGCAAAAACATTTATGGCAGATTTTGAAGACAGTAATTCACCCACCATTCAAAATATTTTAGATGGGCAAGTAAACCTACGAGATGCAGTAAATAAAACAATTTCATTTTACAATGCAGCAAAAGATAAAAGTTATGAGTTGAAAGACAAAGTGGCTACCTTGTTAGTAAGACCAAGAGGGTTGCATTTAAATGAAAAACATTTGTTGATTGATGGCGTAGAAATGTCGGGTTCTTTGGTTGATTTTGGTTTGTATTTCTTCCATAATATCAAAACCTTGCAAAAGCAGGGAAGTGCAACTTATTTTTATTTACCTAAACTAGAACATTACAAAGAAGCTCGTTGGTGGAATGATGTTTTTGTATTTGCACAAGAGTATATGGGAGTGCCACAAAAAACAATCAAAGCAACGGTGTTAATTGAAACCATCACGGCAAGTTTTCAGTTAGATGAAATTATTTATGAGTTAAAGGATCATATGGCTGGCTTAAACTGTGGTCGTTGGGATTATATTTTCTCATACATTAAAAAGTTCAGAAATCATACTGGTTTTATTGTGCCAAACCGTTCACAAGTAACCATGAGTAGCCCATTTATGAAAGCGTATTCGTTACGAGTTATTCAATCGTGTCACAAACGAGGGGTACATGCTATGGGAGGAATGGCTGCGCAAATTCCAGTAAAGAATAACGAAGCGTTAAATAAAGAAGCTTTTGCAAAGGTGAAGAATGATAAGGAGCAAGAAGTTAGGAATGGTCATGATGGAACTTGGGTGGCACATCCTGGTTTGGTAGCAATTGCAATGGAGGTTTTTAATGCAACAATGCCTAATGCGAATCAGACAGATAAAAAGTTGAAAGGTTTAACAATTACCGAAAAAGATTTAGTTGAATTACCAGAAGGGACTATTACCGAACAAGGAATACGAGAAAATATCAACGTTGGAATTCTGTATATAGAATCTTGGTTAATGGGACAAGGAGCCGCTGCCTTGTATAACTTGATGGAAGATGCAGCAACTGCTGAAATTTCTCGAACACAGGTATGGCAATGGTTGCATAAAAGCGTAATGCTTGAAGATGGTAGAACATTTACGGAAGGCATGTATGAGCAATTTAAAAAAGAAGAACTCAAAAAAATAAAAAGTTATGTAGGTGAAGACAGGTATAACAACGGAAAATTTGAATTAGCCGTTCAATTATTTGACGAGTTAATTTTAAACAAAGAATTTGTTGAGTTTTTAACCTTACCAGCATATAAATATTTATAGAGTAAGCTATTTAGGTGTAAGCTTAGAAGGTATTTGTAGAGAAAAGCATTTTAAATTAAAGACTAAACTTAAAATATTTAAATCTCGATTATCGAGAAAAAGCCCCCAAAAATGCGGCAACATTTAAGAGGGCAAGCTATCAATAAAAATTAATAACCTTATCAATTACAAAATTATGAAAAATTTAGCACACGCTAATTATAGTTCTGCTTTACAAACTGTAAAAGAATTAAAGAAAAAGTACGGGACAACTTGGAACTCAGTTTCTCCAGAAAATGCTGCTAGAATGGTAGCGCAAAACCGTTTTAAAACTGGTTTAGATATCGCCAGATATACCGCTACAATCATGCGAGAAGATATGGCAGCTTACGATGCAGATTCATCTAATTATACACAATCATTGGGGTGCTGGCACGGATTCGTGGCACAGCAGAAAATGATTGCAGTAAAAAAACATCACAAAACAACGAGTAAACGATATTTATACCTTTCAGGATGGATGGTAGCTGCATTGCGTTCAGAGTTTGGACCGTTACCAGACCAATCAATGCATGAAAAAACAGCCGTACCGTCTTTGATTGAAGAAATTTATGATTTTCTGCGTCAAGCAGATGCTATTGAATTAAACGATTTATTTAGAAGGTTAGAAAACGGAGAAGATGTACAGAGTGAAATTGATAATTTCGAAACACATATAGTTCCAATTATTGCGGATATTGATGCAGGCTTTGGAAATGAAGAAGCTACGTATTTGTTAGCTAAAAAAATGATTCAGGCTGGCGCATGTGCTATTCAGATAGAGAATCAAGTTTCAGATGCTAAACAATGCGGACATCAAGATGGTAAAGTAACCGTGCCACATGAAGATTTTATAGCAAAGCTTAATGCAATTCGATACGCCTTTTTAGAGTTAGGAGTAGAGGATGGGGTTATTGTAGCAAGAACCGATTCGGAAGGAGCGGGATTAACTCAAAAATTACCCGTAAGTCAAGAACCGGGAGATTTAGCCTCTCAATACTTAGCATTTATAGAAGCGGAAGAAATTACAATTGATGAAGCAAGAGAAGATGATGTACTACTAAAACGTGATGGAAAATTAGTACGTCCTGTACGTTTAGCAAACGGTTTGTATAAGTTTAGAGAAGGAACAAATATTGATAGGGTAGTACTAGATTGTATTACAAGCTTACAAAATGGAGCCGATTTGTTATGGATTGAAACGCCTACGCCTCATGTAGGGCAAATAGCAAATATGGTAAATAGAGTAAGAGCTGTAGTACCAAATGCGAAATTGGTATACAACAATTCACCATCGTTTAACTGGACGTTAAACTTCCGTAATCAAGCATATGATGAAATGGCAATACAAGGATATGATGTTTCAATGTATGACAGAAATAATTTAATGGATGTGGCTTACGATGGTTCACAGCTTTGTCAATTAGCGGATGAGAAAATTCGTACATTCCAAATAGATGGAGCAAGGGAAGCAGGTATTTTTCATCATTTAATCACCTTACCAACATATCATACAACAGCACTACATATGAACGATTTAACAGAAGGTTATTTTGGTGAAGATGGAATGTTAGCGTATGTAAGAGGAGTACAACGACAAGAAATTAGAAAAGGAGTATCGTGCGTAAAACATCAGCGTATGGCAGGTTCAGATTTAGGAGACGATCACAAAACATTTTTCGCAGGAGATAAAGCGTTAAAAGCCGGAGGAGAAAAGAATACGTCTAATCAGTTTGAAGGAGGAGCAAAAGACAAAAGACTAGAAGAAGAAAGTGCAGTAGCTGTATAAAAAAATCTTAGTTGTTTGTAAACTTCCCGTTATGTTTGGTTTGTTTCAATTGTTTGTTTACATAGCGGGAATTTTACTTGCCAATTTAACAGTATAAATTTATAATTAGCAGTTGTAAATTTTATTTTGAAGTAGTAGCTCTCTTTTTTAAGAGAGCTTTTTCATTTTTAATAATAGCTTTAATATTTTTGAGTATCAATAGATTTCGTAATAGGAGTTATTAGATCACCAGTATGTTTGGTAGATTTAGTTTCAATAAGCATAATTAAACAATCTTCCGAAGAGCTAACTCTGTGATTTACACCTTTGGGAACCACAAATAAATCGCCTTTTTTCATCCTAAAACTTGGTTGGTTCTCTAGTTCCATTAAAAGGTTTCCGCTAATAATATAAAAAAGCTCGTCTTCATTTTTGTGATTATGCCATGGGATGTCTTCTCCTTTAATTTTGGCGAGTTTAACATATTCATTGTTAACCTCAGAAATTATTTTAGGAGAAAAATATTCTTTTAACTTTTCAGCTTCCTGTAGGATGTTAATTGTTAGAGTTGTATCCATATCGTAAATTATCAAGACTTTGTTTTCAGTTCCATTTTAATGTTACAACGTTCGTAAGGACAACCTTCTTCCACAGGAATTTCTAAAAAACCAAATTTTCTATAAATGTAAATAGCGTTTTCAAGTTTTGTATTTGAGTATAAAACCAATTTATCAAACTGCTTGTCTTTTGCAAAATCAATACAATGCTGCATGAGCTGTTGTCCTATTTTGTAACCTCTGTGTTTTGGTGAAACAGCCATTTTTGTTAATTCATAAACATTAGGTTCGTTCATCGGCATTAAAGCAACAGTACCCACAACTTCATTATTTAATTTAGCAAAGAAAATGTGTCCCCCTTTGTCAATAATATACTTGTGAGGATTGCTTAAAACTTCCTCATCATAAGGTTCTACATAGAAAAATGTTTGTAACCATTCTATATTCAATTCATAAAAAGAAGTACTATACTCTTCTTTAAATGTGGTAATTGTTACTGCGTTTTGTGTCGTATTCATTTTTATGTGTTCTATAATAGCTTCGCTGAAAGATTTTTCATTGAACTTAGTCTCTAGTTCATTTATAAGTTCGGTTAGTGATTCAGACTTAATGTTTGTGTACTTTTTAATGATGTGTTCAATACTGTTCCAAATAGGAGTCACATTCTCTATGAGTTCCTTTCCTTTGTTAGAAACAAAAACAACTTTTTTTCGCTTGTCCAATTTGTTTTCTTTGAAGCTAATGAGTCCCTTTTTGTAAAGTTTATTAATAGCTTGCGTTGTAGCAGGCTGCGATGTATTTAAACTGTTGGTAATTTCAGTATTGGTAACACCATTTTTGTTTTTTATAATTTTAAAAGTAGGGAATAGGTAAGGGTCAAAATCAATATTAAACTCATTGTACACCAATTGTGTTTCACGCATCATGTATTCGCTAGTTCTTTTTAATCTAGAGCCTAACCCAATTTCTCCTAATCCTTTAAGTGCATCCATGTATTATTATATAAGTGCTTATATAAATACAAATGTATATATTTTTTT
>NZ_JBLWTZ010000022.1:0-51740 GCF_048269885.1 Tenacibaculum sp.
AAAGACTTTATAAATAGGCATATATAAAAATGATGTCCATTCTTTTTTCTTTAAATATCCAAGTGTAATAAAATCTATAAATATGATAATGGAAAAAAATAGTAAGAATATAGAAAAAAGACCTAATAAAGTTAAGCCTAAAGTTTGAGAAAAAATAGTTGATTCAATAAAAAAATTACCAGCTATTATGAATATAAAAAGTATTGTAAAGAAAGAAATTAAGTAGAACAATGTTAAAAAAGTAACAGCAAATAAAATACTACAATAGTTTTCTAATTTTGCGATATACTCATCAAAAGAACCAACTTTGTTTTTTAAATAATTAGTGAAACGTTTGTTATAATCAAGTACGTCATAATCTATATCGTTAGAGACATATCTTAAACCAATTGCACCAATCCATAAACCTCTTAAAATAACATGAATAACCAAGTTAATAATTAATATGTAACAAGCTGCCCTAATTACAGGGTAATAAAATCTACCAAAGTTTTGTAGCGTTTATAGCAGCTTCAATAGGTTCGATTAAATTTATGAGACCAAAAATAGCAAAACCAGTTATAAGTAATTCTAATTGCCAGCTTTCTTGCTGGAGTTTATCAAGAAGGGCTTTAAATTTAGAGCTTTTGTAATCGTTATTCATAGTTCGTTTTTTGGTAGATGACTTTCTACAAAAAAACAAAATCCTCTTTGGATTAACAAAGAGGATTTGAATAATTTATTTCAGTAGACTCGAACTATTTTATTAATTCGTAGCTACGTTTGATAAAGTTGGTTAACTCTTCACCATGCAATAGGTTTTGAGATAATTTGGCTAAATCAAATGCTTGTGTAACTAATTGTTTTTGCTTGTCTTGATCAGCAGACAAAATTTCTGATACTAATTCGTGGTTGGTGTTTACTACCAAGTTGTACATTTCTGGTAGGTTACCCATTCCCATCATTCCACCGCCACCAGTAGCGTTCATTTCTTTCATACGACGCATGAATTCTGGTACCGTAATTATAAAAGGAGAAGCACTAGAATCCATCGCTTCTAATTGTACGGTATAGCTAGAGTTATTTACAGCTTCTTCGATAACAGGTTTTAGTTTCTCTTTTTCTTCATCAGAAAGTTTAGAAATTACTGTATCGTCTTTCTTAATTAAGTTATCAATATGGTCAGCATCTACACGTTTGAATTGTACTTTAGCATCTCCAGATTCCATTTCTAATTTTTGCATTAAATGTGGAACGATTGGAGAGTCTAATAAGAGTACTTCGTATCCTTTAGCTTTCGCATCTTCAATATAACTGTGTTGTGCATCTTTGTGCGCCGCATATAAAACAATATGATTTCCGTCTTTATCTGTTTGAGTATCCTTCGTTTTTTCAATTAATTCATCAAACGTAAAGAATTTATCATCAACAGTAGGGTATAAGGCAAACTTCTTCGCTTTGTCAAAGAATTTCTCTTCCGATAACATTCCATATTCAATAATAACCTTGATGTCGTTCCATTTTTGTTCAAAATCTTCACGATTGTTTTTGAATAAAGAAGAAAGTTTATCTGCTACTTTTTTTGTGATGTATCCAGAGATTTTCTTCACAGCTCCGTCTGCTTGTAAATATGAACGAGAAACGTTTAACGGAATGTCTGGAGAATCAATGACCCCTTTTAACATTTGTAAGAAATCAGGAACAATTCCTTCTACATTATCTGTTACAAAAACTTGGTTTTGGTATAATTGAATTTTATCCTTTTGCATATCCAAGTTCTGTGTTAACTTAGGGAAGTATAAAATTCCTGTTAAGTTAAATGGATAGTCTACATTTAAGTGAATGTGGAATAAAGATTCTTCAAATTGCATCGGATACAACTCTCGGTAGAAGTTTTTATAATCTTCATCTTCTAAATCTGCTGGTTTTTTAGTCCATGCAGGTTCCGTATTGTTGATGATATCGTCTACTTCAATTTGTTTGTGAGGCTCTGTTACTTCTTTACCGTCTTCGTCTTTTGTGGTTTGTGGAGTGAAATCAGGATCGTTTATTTTCTTGGTTCCGAATTTAATTGGGACTTGGTTAAAACGATTGTATTTTGTTAAAAGCCCACGGATTTTTCCTTCTTCTAAAAACTCAGTAGAATCTTCCGCGATGTGTAATACGATTTCTGTACCTCTGTCAGATTTGTCGTGTTCTACCAAAGTATATTCAGGAGAACCATCACAAGTCCAGTGAGCAGCAGGCTCGTCTTTAAATGATTTGGTGAAAATTTCTACTTTATCAGCCACCATAAAAGCAGAGTAGAACCCTAAACCAAAGTGACCAATAACACCTGTTTCGTTTTTATCGTCTTTGTATTTTTCTAAGAACTCTTCAGCTCCAGAAAAGGCAATTTGGTTGATGTATTTTTCAACCTCATCCGCGGTCATCCCAAGACCTTGGTCTTTTACAGTTAAGGTTTTTGCATCTTTATCAATACTAATTTCAATTTTAGCGTCACCTAATTCTGTTTTAGCTTCACCAATAGAAATAAGGTGTTTTAATTTTGTAGTAGCATCAGTTCCGTTAGAAATTAACTCACGTAAAAAGATTTCGTGATCAGAATACAAGAACTTTTTAATCAGTGGAAATATATTTTCTACCGATACATTAATGTTTCCTTTACTCATAAGTATATATTTTATTTGATATTATTTTCTGTGAGTTTAAGTGTCAAAAAAAATACCAAAGAAATATTAGTGACAAGATGACATGTAAGTGCTTTTTACAAAGGAATTTATTTCATGTTGTTGCTCGCGAATTTTTTGTACCAAACTAAATTGATTATTCGCTCTTTCTAGGTTGTGGTTTGAATGCTTGGTTTTATAATAAACATCATTATTTAAATAATCTGTTAAAAAGCGAAGTCCCATAATAAAGGTCATGACTTGAATACTAATAGGAAGATAGCTTGCTTCTTGTTTAGAAATATTATTTGCTAAACTTTTAAGAAAACCTTCTGTGTAATTTTTAAAATAATTGAGATTAAAGTTAATAGCTGATACATTGACTTCGTCTTCATCGGTCGTATTACAAATAGTTCGTAAAGCATCTCCGTAATCAAAATGTATGCATCCTTTCATTACGGTATCTAAATCAATCATACAAATAGCTTTGTTGTTGGTATCGAATAAAATATTAGAAATTTTAGTGTCATTATGAGTGACTCGTAACCGAATTTCTTTTTGATTGATAGCACGGTCAAGAACCATCATCTCTTTTTTGTTTGCTAGTGCAAAATCAATCCACTTTTGAGCTTTTTGTTTTCTTATTTTGGAAGTTGCATTTAAAGCGTTTTGAAACTCTTGAAAACGAAAAGACATGGAATGAAAGTTGGGTAATGTTTCTACCAAATCGTTTTCGAAATCTGATGTTTGTGCTAAAAATTCAGCGGTAATTAAGCCTGCTTGATATGCAATATCGTTCGCATTAACTTTTAAAAATGTTTGAGAGTTTTCAATAAATTCAGACAAGTTCCAAAGATGCTTATCATCATCTATCAGAGAATAGCTATTTTCTTTGGTGGGAATAAAATGAATTGTTTGTATTCCTTTTTTTGATAAATGTTGGGTGATTTTTATTTTGTTGTGAATAACATCGATTGCTTTTTTAAAAACAGTTGTATTTATTCTTTGTAATACATAATTAACTTCCTCTTGAGTAAGAATTAAGAAAGTATCGTTGATATGGCCAGAATTAAATGTTTCAAAACCTTTGAAAGTGTGTTCGGTTTGAAATTGCTGAAAAATAGTGGCTAATTTTTTTTTTAATTCCATAAGCTTTCTGGGTACACACCGTCTTTTTTTAATTCAGTTATTTTTGAAATTACTGCTGCTTTATCTTTTTTATAGGTAACTCCTAACCAATTAGAGCTGGTTTCTAAAACTTTTACAGTAGCTTTTTGGGTATCTAGTAAGTGATTTACCACACTTGGCAGGTAGAATTCTTCTTTTTCTGTTCGGTAATTCTCCTTTAAAAATTGATGAAAAGGGGTCTCCATTTCTCGAAAGATGGTGGGAGTAAATCCCCAAAAATTCATGGAAACCAAACTGTTTTTTTGAATTTCCTTCTCCTGATTGTTTTCGGAATAAATGATACGGTTGTTAATTAAACTTATGTTAGTGCGTTCAACAACTCTTTTTAAATACTTGCCTGAGTCAAGGTAACATTCTCCTCTTGAAACACTTCCATTTTCAGAAAGTGTATTTTGAATTTTAAATCCAACCATGGCATATTCACAAGAAGAAGAATCAGTTTTGTTTAAAAACTCAGCCATTTTTAAAAAAGCATTAGCTCCATAAAAATCATCGGCATTAATTACACAGAAGTTTTCATTAACTGCATTTTTGGCGGTTAAAAGAGCGTGGGCTGTTCCCCAAGGTTTTACTCTGCTGCTGTTGTTGAACTCTTCCGGAATATTGGTTACCTCTTGGCAAACAAACACTACCTTAATTTTATTGTGAAGTTTGGGTAAATACAAGGCTTTTATAGTTTCTAAGAAATCTTTTCGCACTACAAAAACTACTTTCTTAAAACCACATTTTACAGCATCATATATAGAAAAGTCGATTATAGCTTCGTTTTTATTACTAATAGCGTCCAATTGCTTTAATCCGCCATATCGAGTTCCCATACCAGCAGCAAGAATTACTAAAGTCATAACATTTATTTAAAAAAGCCCAATATAATTTAATCCGATTGATTATTTTGGTCGACATTAAATTTTATTTCATGAACTTAACTACGATTGATTATACTTTTATCTTTATTTTTTTCAGTATCACATTAGGAATAGGAATCTGGGTTTCGAAAAAATCAAAACAAAGTACTTCTGAGTATTTTTTGTCTGGAAGAAATATGCCTTGGTGGTTATTGGGAGTTTCAATGGTTGCCACAACTTTTTCGACAGATACTCCTAATTTAGTGACAGATATAGTTAGAACCAATGGGGTTTCTGGAAACTGGGTTTGGTGGGCTTTTTTGCTAACAGGAATGTTAACCGTTTTTATTTATGCAAAATTATGGAGGAAGAGTCAATCAACTACAGATTTAGAGTTTTATGAGCTTAGATATGGAGGAAAACCAGCTAAGTTTTTAAGAGGGTTTCGATCCTTATACCTTGGGATATTTTTTAATGTTTTAGCAATGGCTGGGGTAACCTTAGCTGCTATAAAAATAGGAGAGGTAATGTTAGGTTTAACACCAATTCAAACAATTGGGATTGCTTCGGTGGTTACTGTGATTTTTAGTGCTATTGGTGGATTTAAAGGAGTGGTGTATACCGATTTTTTATTGTTTTTTGTAGCTATGATTGGAGCTGTTGGTGCTGCTGTGGTTGCTGTAAATCATCCCCAAGTAGATGGTTTAGAAAATTTATTAACACATCCTAACGTCGTAGATAAATTATCAATTCTACCAGATTTTAATAACAAAGAGTTGTTAATTTCAATTTTTATTATTCCATTAGCAGTGCAATGGTGGAGTGCATGGTATCCTGGAGCAGAACCAGGGGGTGGAGGGTATATCGCTCAAAGAATGTTGGCATCTAAAAATGAAAACCATGCTATTGGAGCAACTTTTTTCTTTAATATTTTACATTATGCTTTACGCCCGTGGCCATGGATTATTGTAGCATTGGCTTCATTAGTTGTCTTTCCTGATTTGGCTAGTATAAAAGAGGCTTTTCCAAATGTATCAGATGATAAATTAGGACATGATTTAGCATATCCAGCCATGTTAACATTCTTACCTAGTGGATTAGCAGGGGTTGTACTTACATCGTTAATAGCAGCATACATGAGTACAATTTCTACCCATTTAAATTGGGGAGCATCTTATATAGTTAATGATTTTTATAAGCAAAATATAAATCCAAACGCCAATGAAAAAACATTGGTAAATGTAGGGAAGTTAGCTACTGTTGTTTTAATGATTTTAAGCGCACTGTTGGCTTTGCTATTTACCAATGCGTTGGAGATTTTTAAATTTATCTTAATGTTTGGTGCTGGTACCGGACTTATTTTTTTGTTGCGCTGGTTTTGGTGGCGTATCAATGCGTGGAGTGAAATTTCGGCAATGATAGCATCAGGGATTTTTTCACTGATTTTTTATTTTAATGCTGAATACTTATTTGGAAATGAGGGACTGTTTGAAAGCTATTGGCAGTTTCCATTAGTAGTGTTGTGTACTACTATTGTTTGGCTGTTGGTAACTCTGCTAACGAAACCAGAAGATGATGAAGTACTGATTAACTTTTATAAAAAAATTCAACCTAAAAAAGCAGGATGGTTGTGTGTGTTAGCTAAAGCAAAAGAGAAAAATATACACATAGATGAGCAAACAGAAACGGTTAATTTAGGCAATGGTTTACTAGCCGCCTTTACGGGCTGTATTTTAGTTTTTAGTAGTTTGTTTGCTACTGGAAATTGGATTTATGGAAATTATACAATTGCTATGGTATTAACAGGAATTGCATTCATAACAGTATATATTCTACTAGGCTTGTGGAAAAAGATTAAAGTAAATTTTTTATAAAAACAGATTAAAATAAATACTAAAAAAAAAACACTAACCTCTTAAAGGTTAGTGTTTTTTGATTAGCGATTAAATATCTCTTAACATTTCTGATTTGTTGTTGTTCTTCCATGTTCCTCCTGTAAAATCTGGAACTTTAATAGAGCTACTGTTTTGTGCTACAGATAGCTCTGAAAGAGGGGTAATCGCACTCCATAAAACACTATCATATACATTAATATCTAATGGTAATCCTTGGTTTAAGCATCTAATTAAGCGATAAATCATCACAAAATCCATTCCTCCATGACCTACAGAATTGTCTGAAATTTGTGTTTTTAGTTTGTCCCAAAGTGGGTGGTTGTATTTTTCTCTGTATTCATTATATTTTTCAGGTTTCAACCATTCATGTCCCCACCAAGCCAATTCTTCATCGTTAATATATAGTTTAGAAGGGTACCCTTCATGTACAGCTTTTGTACCTACTACAGTATTTAAACGATCGTATGGTCTACCTGTATGTACATCAAACTGTAGCATAATAGTTTTACCTAATTTAGTTTTTATCATGGTGGTATTCATATCACCACACTTGATATTAGAAAACTTATTTATTCCTGCATGTTTGGCAGCGTCGCTTAAACTTTTTTCACGAGAACTCATCGATACCACATGGTCATAGGTGTCACCACGACCTATATCCATATACTGACTTATTGGTCCCAATCCATGTGTAGTGTAAAAGTTACCATCTTTATATAAGTGGTGTTTTATTCTCCATTGGTCTTCGTAGTATTTTTCATCTAATAAATGCTTACGTAAATCGTGAATATAAGCACCTTCAGCATGAGTTAAATCACCAAAGACACCTTGGTTGACCATATTCAATACCCATAGTTCTTCGTTGTTAAAACAACAGTTTTCTAACATCATACAATGTTTTTGGGTACGTTCTGCGGTTTCTATCAACTTCCAACAATCTTCTAAGGTATAAGCTACAGGAACCTCGCAAGCTACATGCTTGCCTTGTTCCATTCCATATAAAGCCATCGGTGTATGCCATTCCCAAGGAGTAGCAATTATTAACAAATCGATATCATCACGTTCAACAACTTTTTTCCATTCTTCAGGATTGCCATAATACGCATCAGCAGTTTTATTGTGTGTTTTTTGAAGATGTTCGTTTAGTTTGTCTGTTTTCTCTTTACGTAAATCAGAAACAGCTACAATTTCAGCGTTATCATTTTTTACCAACCAATCAAACATTTGTACCAGTACTTGCCCTCTGTTTCCACAGCCAATAATTCCAACATTGACTTTGTCTATTTTAGAAGCAGTTAAAGCAAAAGCAGTTCCTTTTGCTGTTTTGTTTAATAAGGGAGTGGTTTTGTCTACTGCTTCTTCTTTACAAGAAAAAGCAGTAGACAAACCAAAAAACATAGCGGCTTTGGTTGATAATGAGAGGAAATCTTTTCTGTTCATAAATAATTAATTAATATTTGTAGTTTTATGTCTTTTTGTAAAGGTATTAATTAATTACTATTTTTACAGGCTGCAATTGACAACAACAAAATAATCAACATAAAAAAATATGTATAGTTCAAAAATTACAGGGTTAGGTTATTACGTTCCTGAGAACGTAGTGACTAACGATGACTTGACTCAGTTTATGGAGACGAGTGATGAATGGATTCAAGAAAGAACTGGTATCAAGGAGCGTCGTTGGATAGACCCAAAAACTTCTGATGATTCTACATCAGTAATGGGGGCAAAAGCTGCTAAAATAGCTATTGAGCGTGCGGGATTGACTAAAGATGATATTGATTTTATCATTTTTGCTACGTTGAGCCCTGAATTATATTTTCCTGGAGGTGGAGTACAAATTCAAGATTTATTAGATATGCCTACAATTGGTGCGTTAGATGTACGTAACCAATGTTCTGGATTTATTTATTCACTTTCTGTGGCTGATCAGTTTATTAAAACAGGAATGTATAAAAATGTTTTAGTAATTGGTTCTGAAAATCACTCAGGTGGTTTAGAACGTTCTACACGTGGTCGTGGAGTTACTGTAATTTTTGGGGATGGAGCAGGAGCAGCTGTTTTATCTCGTTCAGAAGAGGAAGGAAAAGGTATTTTATCTTCTCACTTGCATTCTGAAGGAAAGTTTGCGAAAGAATTAATGTTAGAAGGGCCTTCAACAGGGCGTTGGGTTCCAGAAATCATAGAGGCCAATGATCCAGATGATACTTCTTACTACCCATACATGAACGGTCAGTTTGTATTTAAACATGCAGTTGTTCGTTTTTCTGAAGCTATTATGGAAGGTTTACAAGCAAACGGATTACAAAAAGAGGATATTGATATGTTAATTCCGCATCAAGCGAATTTACGTATTGCACAATTTATTCAAAAGAAGTTCCAATTATCTGATGACAAGGTGTATAACAATATTATGAAGTATGGTAATACTACTGCTGCTTCGGTTATTATTGCATTAACGGAAGCTTGGGAGAAAGGAAAAATAAATGATGGTGACTTGGTAGTATTGGCTGCCTTTGGTAGTGGATTTACTTGGGGGTCTGTAGTGATTCGTTGGTAATTTTTACTTTATATATAAAACAAAAAATCCGAAGTTAATACTTCGGATTTTTTGTTAAAACATCCCTCCTTGGGCTTCATTACTATCTCTATATTTTCTGCTTTTACTCTTGTTCTTCCCGCTTCCAAAATTATAGGAAAAACCTAAGTAAATTGAGTTGTACTCCAGTGTATACTTTCCTTTTTGTATAAAAGGAGTGTTTGATGTATAATCAAAGTTTACATTATTAAAAATATCAGTACCCCTTAAGGTGATACTTCCTTTACCTTCAAATACTTTTAATCTAGCTCCAGCATTAATCATAGTATATGGTTGTACAGTGTATTGAATGTTTTCACTTTTACCTCTAAAAATACCTGATAACTGGAGACTCAGTTTTTTTGAAGCTTTAAAAGAGTTATTTATGCGTCCCTTCACCAAAGTGTTTTTAACTGTTTCTAAGTTATTATTTAATATTCCTTGAGAATCTTGTATGTAGGTTTCAAAAGAAGGTCTAAGTGTCCACCATTTTATGGGTTTGAAGCTAGCAGAAAGTTCAATACCATAACTATCAGCAAAGTCATAATTGGTAAAAGAATTAATTGTCCTATCAGGGTTTTGATTGTCTTTTTGTAGTAATCGACCAATTTTATCGTTAGTTCTTCTATAAAATGTACCAAAAGAGATATAGCCTTTTGTAATTGTCCTAGTATAATTGAGCTCTAGTGAGTTTGTAAATTGTGGTTGTAAGTTCAGGTTTCCTTTAGATATAGTTAGTGGTGAAAACCATTCCTGAATAGGAGTAACTTGATATGCAGAAGGTCTGTCAACCCTTCTGCTGTAAGCAAATTGTAAGTTGTCTTTTTTAGAAAAGTTATAGGAGATTGATGCTGAAGGATACAGATTAAAAATATTATCTTTTAAATTAGTGTTTCCTTGTTCTGTATTTGAAAAAAGAGCATTTAAATTAAATTGCTCTAATCGTATTCCTGTCTGAAAGGCAAACTTGTTGAACTTTTTATTAAAGTTAAGGTACCCCGAAAAGATTGATCGATTATATTCTAAATTGGTATTACCTACGGGGGCTACAATAGAAGAGCTATTTACAGCTTCTCTATCTGTGAGTATTTGATTGTAAAAGTTTTGTTTTCTAAATTCAAATCCAGCCTCCAATTTTCCTGATTTTATAGGTTTTACATAATCAATATTTAATAGCCATAACTTTCGTGTATCTTTAATATCATTCGTATAATTATACTCTTTCGAATTAGGATTGATAAATTCTTTGTTAGTTGTTTTTTCAGGATTTTTGGTCATAGAGTGATTAAATTCAATCTCTAAATCTTGTCCTTTATCATCAAAGCTGTAAATATAATCAATGTTATAAGTCTGGTCTTTTTGATCATAATCAGAAAAACTCTTGTTATCAAAGACTAAAGAATTGTTTTCATGAACAAGAGTATTGGTTGCTAAGCTATTATTATCGAAATTTTGAGAGGTGTAAGCAGATAATATACTTTGGGAGTTAATGTCTATGTCTACACCAAACTTAATATTATGATTTTCAGAATTGTTTAAAAAGTAGAGGTTTTGGGATAAATCACTGTCTACTCTCGTCAAGTTGTTGAAAGTTTCATAATCTCCCCAACTCGTATTATAATTTAGATAAAAATTAGTAATACCTGTCTTGTAATTGGTGTTTAAGATTATGTCGGGTTTGGTGTTTCTGCTGTGCTTAACACCTGCAACTAAATTACCGTTAAAACCAATTTTGGTGTTCTTTTTTAGTATTAAATTGATGATACCACTCATGCCTTCTGGAGTATGTTTTGCAGATGGATTTGTAATTATTTCAACACTTTTTACCGAGTTAGAAGGTATTTGTTTTAATAATTGAGCTGTATTTACGTTGGAAGGTTTTCCATTCACTAAAACTCTAACATTTTCATTTCCTCGTAAACTTATAGTCCCAGAAAGTTGATTAATATCTACTGAAGGAATGTTTTCAAGCATTTCTAGGGAGGTAGCTCCAGCAGCAGTTAAGTCATTACCTACATTGATAACTTTTCTATCAATTTTTTGAATAATAGTTGAAGTTTCTCCTTGTATTTCAACTTCGTCTAATTGAGTAGTATTTTCTTCAAGAAAAACGATTCCTATTTTACTATTTTTTTTTAAGTCAATTTTCTTTTCAAAAGTTTTGTAACCAATAAATTGAAAAGTTAAAAGTAAATTTTCTTTTGGAAGGTTTTCAACTTTAAAATTCCCTTTTTCATCAGCGATACTACCTGTTAGTATTTTATTGGAAGTGTTTTTGCAGGTAATTGTAACAAAAGGTAGTGGATGGTTGTTTTTTTTATCTAAAATGGTTCCTGTAAGTTGCAGGTTTTGTGCTTGACAAAAATAAGTACCTAGTAATAAAATTAATATGAGCAATCTTTTCATATGTTGAAGGGAATGAAATTGCGCTAAAAATAAAAAAAACGAAGTATTTAGCTTCGTTTTTTTTAAAATAATTAATTAAAAACTAATTTTATAGGAAACCTCCGCCTCCTTGCTTTTCGTTATTGTCACGTTGTTTTCTAGCACGGGCTTTGTTTTTACCTCCACCAAACCTATAGTTAAATCCAATATAAGCTGTTCTGCTTTCCCATTTAAAACGTCCATTTTGAACAAAAGGTCTTTCAGAGTTGAATTTAAATCTCATATCGTTAAAGATATCATTTACTCTAAGGTTGATATTTCCTTTCCCTTTAAGAATGCTATAGTTAGCACCAATATTAACCATTTTCATAGGGTCTACGTCCCATTGAATGTCTTCTCTTGGACCTCTGTACATAGCAAATAATTGTAAACGTAACTTTTTAGATACTGTAAAGCTATTGCTTATACGTGCGTTAAAAATATCTGTTTTAACTTCAGTAGTAGGAGCGTTAGGATCGCTTAAATCAGTGGTTCCAAATTGTTTTTGAGAATAATAATCCATACTAGCATTAGCTCTCCACCATTTTGCAATTTTATAGTTTGCAGAGAACTCTAAACCATACGCATCTGTGTCATCAAAATTAGCAAAGGTTAATATTTGTTTTAGCTCATTAGCATCGCTTGGATCTTTATAAGTAGCTCTGTTAATTACATCGTTAATATTTCTGTAAAAGCTTCCTAAAGTTATAGATCCGCCTTTTATTTTTCGTGTATAGTTAAACTCAACTGAATTTGTGAACTGGGGAACAAGATCAGGATTACCTATTGACGTAATTAAAGGCGTACTCCATTCTCTAATTGGGTTTACTTGTTGAATTCCTGGTCTGTCCACTCTTTTACTATAACTTAATTGAAATTGATCATTGTCATTTGGGTTAAAAGTAAAGAAAGCAGATGGATATACAGTAAAAATATCATCTGTGACAGTTTCTGTAGGTTCACCTTCTTGATTAAATATTCCTTTTATTTTATACTGCTCAAAACGTGCACCTAACTGCATAGTAAGTTTACCAAATTTATGACCGTAATTAGCATAAGCAGAGTAAATATCTCTATCATAACTAAAAGATGAATTGTTAAAATTAACCTGTGTTGTTAAGTTTGTATTATCAGTGTTATTCACTCTGTACTCTAAACCTAATTCTAGCTTTCCGTTTTTAGAAACAGGGTTAGTATAGTCTAAGTTTACTAATGTACTTTCTCTGTTGTTATTAATATCATTGAAATAATCTGGTTGTGAGTTTTCTAAGAAACGATTTTCTAAAAAGCTAGGTGTATCATTTTTAGAAAAGTTAGCTTCAAACTCTATATTATGTCCTTCTTTTTCAAATTCATGCTTGTAATTTACATTATAGGCCTGATTATGACTATCACTTGTTTGTGTGTTAGGAGAGTGTTCTATTAAATCACCATTATTATCTGTAATTATAGCACGCCCACTAGCGTTACTATCAAACCAGTTTTGAGTAGTGTAAAGAGACAAGGTGTTTTTATCGTCTAAATAAATATCAGCTCCAATTTTAAATAAATGAGACTCATTGTCATTAATAAAAACAAAGTCTTGGTTGTTAACTCCAGGTCTGTTAACATAACCAAAGTTATAACGATCTCCACCATTAAATCCGTAGTTACCAAAAAAGTTAACCTTTCCTGTTTTATAATTCATGTTTGTAGATGCATTATAACGAACATAATGTCCAGCTTCAACTCCTGTATTTATAGAACCATTAAAGCCCATATTAGCGTTTTTATTAAGAATAATATTAATAATACCGCTCATTCCTTCAGGATTGTATTTTGCAGAAGGGTTGGTAATTAATTCAACACTTTTAATAGATGTAGAAGGAATTTGTTTTAATAATTCAGAAGCAGGAATGTTGGTAGGTTTTCCGTCAACTAATACACGTACATTTTCATTCCCACGTAAGCTGATGTTCCCCGATTGGCTGTCAACACTTACAGATTGTACATTGTTTAGTAGCTCAGAAGCAGTAGCACCTGCTGAGGTTAAATCTTTACCTACATTAATTACTTTTCTATCTACTTTTTGGGTTACCGAAGAAGTTTCTGCACGAATTTCTACTTCGTCTAAGGTGGTACTGTCTTCTTCTAGAGAAATAATCCCTAAGTTTACTTTATTTGATTTATTACTAACTGAAACAGGTTTAGAAAATGTTTTATATCCAATAAATTGGACTTCTACAATGCTGTTACCTTCAGGGATGTTTTTTATAGAAAATAAGCCATTATCATCCGTAATTCCACCAGTAATAATTTTTTTGGCAGCATCTTTGATTATGATATTTACATAGGGGAGGGGTTGCTTGGTTGTTTGATCGACTACCTTACCAGAAATTACTCCTGGTTTAGGAAGGTTACTTTTAGGCATTTGCGCATAAATACTGGTAGTAAATACAGCTAAAAGTATTAGTAATATGTTTTTCATTTTTGTTGTTTTTGAATTGTTTTGACGCTTAATAGACTCTTTATTACTTAACTTTGTTACTTAGTTTAAGAGAGTTTAACGTATTATTAACAGAAAATGAAAAAACGTACTTTGGTGTTAGGAGCTTCGCTAAAGCCCACTAGATATTCTAATATTGCTATTAAAAGGTTAAGAGATAATGCCATAGAAACTGTAGCAATTGGTTTACAAAAAGGAATTGTTGCAGATGTAACTATTGAAACAGAAAATATTTTTTTAGAAAATATAGATACTGTAACCTTATATTTAAATCCAAAGCGTCAGGAATCGTATTATGAATACATAATTAATTTAGAACCTCGTAGAGTAATTTTTAATCCTGGAACCGAAAATGTAGAGTTTATTAAGTTGTTAAAAGAAAAAGGGATTGAGAGTGAAATAGCTTGTACTTTGGTGCTTTTATCGACAAAGCAATATTAATTTAAAATTTCTACAGGAAAAGAATTGGTGCTATATCTTTTTCCTGCTTCTGCTAATTCAGTATTCTTAAAAACTGTTTGAGCCTCAATTTTAAAATCGTTAATGTTTTTATACCTGCTAGAATAATGCCCAATAATTAATTTATGTGCATTTGCTTGATTGGCAATAGAAGCAGCTTGTTCTGCGGTTGAGTGTTTTGTTTTATCACATAAATCCTCTCTGTCTTTTAAAAATGTTGCTTCATGGTATAACAAGTCTACCTCTTTAATAATAGGAACAATGTCTGGTTTGTAGGCAGTGTCACTACAAAAAGCAAAACTTAAAGGTTTAGGCGGATTGATAGTAAGTTCGTCGTTAGGAATTACCTCTCCAGTAGAAAGAGTAAAGTCCTTTCCTGCTTTGATGTTATGAAAGTCACAGGTTTCTATTTCTTTGTATTGCTGAATATTGTCAATGTGTAACTTTCTAAGTCTTGGTTTTTCAGTAAAAAGAAAACCATTAGTATATACCCTATGGTTTAAAGGTATAGTTCTTACAGTAACGTTATCATCTTCAAAAATAAGTTCACTTTCTTTAGATTCTAATTCGTGAAAAACAATAGGGTACTTAGTCCACGATTTTGAAACCTTTAACTGAAGTGTTGTTACCTCTTTTATACCTTTTGGGCCGTAAATATGTAATTCTTTTTCTCTGTTTAAAATCCCAAAAGTAGCAATAAGTCCCACTAAACCAAAAAAGTGATCCCCGTGTAAGTGAGAAATAAAAATATGGTTGATTTTTGAAAAACCAACCTTGTATTTTCGCATTTGTCGTTGGGTACCCTCTCCGCAATCAATTAAAAAATGACGATTGTTAATTTCTAAATATTGGGCAGTAGGATAGGCATTAACTCTAGGGGTAGCAGAATGACAACCTAAAACAGTTAAGTGTAAACTCATTTATTTAATTACAAAGCGTTTTGAAATGATTTCTTTATTACTTTGTATTGCGTAAATGTACATTCCAGATTTTAAATCGTTACGTTGAAACGGAAAAGAGTTACGGCCTTGAACCACTTTAAGCTCTTTGTTATAAACGGTTTTACCTAATACATTTCTAACAGTTAAAATAACTGTTTGACTATGTTTAGCATTAAAGTAAATAGTAGTATTGTTTGTAAAAGGGTTAGGGGATGCGATTAACTTCTCAATTGATTTTTCTTGAGAAAAACCAATGGAAATAGCTAAGAAAAAAGTTATAAATAGTATTTTTTTTACCATAAATTATCATTTAGGGGATGGATAATTACTTAAAAACATAAGGTTAAAAACCTAAATCACGTTGAATATTTTCCATTTCTATAACATCTTCCGCTTCTACTAATGTAGGAACAATGTTAAAGGTTTCTGGAAAATCATCAATAGTTACATCTTTTGATACAACTACAAAAGATGTGCCATTGTTTTGATGTTGTTCTGCGTATTTCAAAAATAGCAAAATATTTTTGTTAGAAGCATTAAATTCTTCTGAAATTACAATAATCAGGTTTTTTCCTGTGAGGTTTAGGTATTCATTCTCAAAGCTTTCAATGAAGTTCGAAAATGTATTTTCCTCAGCAGTAATTAAAGTGTAATCAGTTTTATTTATTATATTCATTGCTATCTTTTTATTTGTTGTGCTAACAAATAAATAACTGCCATACGAACAGCAACTCCATTTTCTACTTGATTTAGAATAATTGATTGATCACTGTCGGCAACATCACTTGTTAATTCTACTCCTCTGTTAATAGGACCAGGGTGCATGATGACAATTTTTTTACCAAGATTGTCTAAAATTTCTTTGTTGATACCAAAAAGTTGTGTGTATTCTCTAGTTGATGGAAAATATTTTATATCCATACGTTCGTGTTGCACACGTAATACATTAGCAACATCACACCATTCCAAAGCTTTTTTTAGGTTGGTTTCTACCTCAACCCCTAAACTAGAAATATATCTAGGAATTAAGGTGCTTGGTCCACAAACTTTTACTTTAGCTCCTTGTAATTGTAAAGCGAATATGTTTGATAAAGCTACACGAGAGTGTAAGACATCACCTACAATTACAATTTTCTTACCTTTTAAGTTACTATTTAAAGCTTCTCGCATAGAAAAACTATCTAATAATGCTTGGGTTGGATGTTCATGTGTACCATCACCGGCATTGATAATTTTAGCATCTACATGGTTTGATAAGAAAATTCCTGCTCCTACATTTGAATGACGCATTACAACAATATCAACTTTCATTGATAAAATATTGTTCACAGTATCAATTAAAGTTTCTCCTTTTTTTACTGAAGATTGTCCAGCAGAAAAATTAATAACATCTGCAGACAAACGTTTTTCAGCTAATTCAAAAGAAAGTTTTGTACGTGTACTGTTTTCAAAAAATAAATTAGCAATGGTAATATCACGTAAGGAAGGAACCTTTTTAATA
Organism: Tenacibaculum sp.; assembly: GCF_048269885.1. NCBI lineage: Bacteria > Pseudomonadati > Bacteroidota > Flavobacteriia > Flavobacteriales > Flavobacteriaceae > Tenacibaculum > Tenacibaculum sp. The sequence goes on from NZ_JBLWTZ010000022.1 coordinate 16,965, forward strand.
GGTCGGTTAATGACTTCTTTAAAATGAGCAGCAGTTTCAAAAATAAGCTCAAGGTCATTTTTGTTAAGGTATTTAATTCCTAATAAATGTTCAACACTTAACTGCTTCATTTTAGTTTGTTTTTTTAATCATAACTAATCAAGCTTTGAGGGCTTGGGTTCAAGGTAAATTGTATCTTCTTTATGAGTTTCTTGCCAGTTTACAACTACTTTTTCTTCGTTGATGGCGTCTACTTGTCTTCCTCTGTAATTAGGTTGTATTGGTAAATGACGGCTAAAACGACGATCTATTAATACCAATAATTCAACATAATCAGGTCTTCCGTAGGATTGTAGTGCTGTTAAGGCACTTCGAACGCTTCTTCCTGAAAATAAGACATCATCAATAATAACCACCTTTTTTCCTTCAATTAAAAAGTCAATTTGTGTAGAAGTGGCTTCTAAGGGTTCTTCTCTTCTGCGGAAATCATCACGATAAAAAGTAATATCTAACAAGCCTAACTTTAGGTCTTTAATATGATATTTTTCTCTTAGTAATTTAGCCAATCGATTAGCTAAATACGAACCTCTAGGTTGTAATCCTATTAAAACGGTGTTAGAAAAATCGTTGTGATTCTCGATTAACTGACACGCTAATCGATGCAGAATGATTTCAATTTCTTTCGAAGTAAGTAGTGTTTTTCTGCTCATTTGTTGCTACCAAATTGGTTTGATAGTTCAACGTTCAAAATTAAGGCAAAAATTTACGCTGACAAAATTAAACTTAATGAAAGGTAAAACTTGGTCTATAAAATTATCTTTACATTTGCGCACTTTTACAAAAGACTCTTAGAAATTATGATGAAATACATTAAAAGTAAGAAGATTAACATAAAAGACGATTCGCTAGCAGGTATTACAGTATCGTTAGCAATGATACCAGAAGTGGTAGCTTTTGCTTTTGTGGCTCAAATTAGTCCTATTGTAGCACTGTTTGGAGCTTTCGTTGTGGGAATCATTTCTGCCGTTTTTGGAGGAAGACCCGGGTTAATCTCTGGAGCAGCAGGAGCTGTGGCTGTAATTTTTGTAAACATGATACAAGAAGGACATGCAAAAGGACTGCTGTTTGATACGCCTGTAGAAAATATGGGATACTTCTATTTATTGGCAGCTGTGGTTTTAATGGGGGTTATTCAAGTATTAGCAGGAGTATTTAAACTAGGGAAATTAGTTCGGTTAATTCCACACCCAGTAATGATGGGGTTTGTAAATGGTTTAGCGGTTGTTATTTTCATCGCCCAATTAGGGATGTTTAAAGAAAACAAGAAAGATATTTTCGGACAAAACATGCGTAAAACCGAATCGAAAGAACTGGTTTATAAAATAGCAGATAATGAAGTACAAGATCTAGTATCAAATGCTGCATTATTTTCAATCAAAGGAAATTCAGTAATTAACAATCAAACAAATCAAGAAGTTTTTGTAAAATCAGATACACAAGTGTTTGATGCCAAAACAAAAAAGGTTGTTTTTAATATAGAAAATGGCGGATTCTATTCCGTAAAAGATAGTGGAGTAGTAAAATCTACTTTACAAGGAACAAAACTATATACTATGATAGGGTTGGTGTTACTAACAATGTTAATTATATGGTTGCTACCAAAAGTAACAACAAAAGTACCAGCAGCGTTAACAGCTATTTTAATTGTTACGTTTGTAGCTGTTTTTGGAGGATTGGAATCTATAAATGTTGGAGACTTCATTAGAGATGGTGGAGGAGCTGGTTTAAATGGTTTTGATGAGATTTCTAAAAAAATGAATTTAGCAGAACTTTGGAGCAATTTACCATTCAACTTAGATACGTTAAAGTTTATAGCACCGTACGCTTTTTTAGCAGCTTCTGTTGGATTGATTGAAACGTTAATGACGATGAACTTAGTGGATGAATTAACAGACTCAAGAGGTGATGGTAATAAAGAGTGTATAGCTCAGGGGGCTGGAAATATGGTAAGTGGTTTGTTTGGAGGAACTGGTGGTTGTGGTATGATTGGTCAAACAGTAATTAATATTAACGCAGGTGGTAGAGGACGTTTATCAGGAGTTATGATGGCGGTTACTTTATTAATTTTTATTCTTTTTGCAGATAAATATATAGAACAAGTACCTATTGCAGCTTTAGTAGGCGTAATGTTTATGATGGTAATTGACACATTTGCATGGTCGAGCTTTAGAATTATGAACAAGATACCAAAGTCAGATGCGATTGTGTTAATTATAGTATCAGCGGTAACCGTGATTTTTGACTTGGCAATTGCTGTATTTGTTGGAGTCATTATTTCAGCATTAGTTTTTGCTTGGGAAAATGCCAAAAAAATTAGAGCGAGAAAACGTTTTAAAGAAGATGGAACTAAGATTTACGAAATTTGGGGACCATTATTCTTCGGAAGTATTACTGCTTTTAACGAAAAGTTTGATATTAAGAATGACCCAGCTAATGTGGAAATTGACTTTGTAGAATCGCGTATTTCTGATCATTCAGCTATTGAAGCTATTTTTATACTAGTTGAAAAATATCAAAAGGTAGGAAAAAAGGTAACCTTAAAACATTTAAGTGAAGATTGTAAGGTGTTGCTTTATAAAGCAAGCCCTATTTTTGCAGATGTTATTGAAGAGGCGGTAGATGATCCTCGTTATCATTTAGCAGCAAATCCGGAAGATTTTCCAAAACCTTTATCAGAATATAGTTTTTAAATCGCTGAGCGATAAAAAATAAAAAATCCCGCTAATAGCGGGATTTTTTATGTGTTTTTTAGAATTAGGCGTATAATGATTATTGCAACTAAAAATAATAGATACTTTAGAAATTTTGTATTTAATTGAGTGTTTTTATTTAAGTTATCAAGAGGAGAAGAAACTTTTCTTATGTTAGTAGGTGTTTTTGAAAAACTATATCCTTCTAAATTAGTATCAAATAATAACTCATCATCTGAATTCAATTGCTTTCCAAAATACCTTGTACATAACTCAAATACAAAATTTTCACCTACTTGATCTTCAGTAAATTCTCCTTCAGTAAAATCATCGAAATTATAAAACCTATTTCCATTTTCATCTATTTTTGACTTAGATAATAGTTTTTCTTCCTCTTTAAGAGGTTTACCGAAATCAATAAAGGTGCCTAGTTCTGATGTTCCTCCTTTAACCCTTAATTTTTGATTATTTATAGTAACAGAATATGCCCAAAAATTAACAGTGCTTTGAAGAGCAATAGAACATATTTCAGTATCAGGAAAAAAATCAGCTAGTGTATTTTCCTCATAGGAAGTGTTTTCTTCAAATGATTTTATGGGCAATTCTTGTTCACATATTATCCAATTTCCTTTGTATTTTGTAATATAAACGGTATTATCTGGAGGTAACATAACCTCTTCAAACGTTTTAGGAACTATTTTTTTTAGATTATGAAAACCGATACTATTTAAGAGTTTTTCTTTCTCTACTTCTTTGTTAGAGTTAATAATTACGCATGATATTTTCCATCCCATAGCTAGGTCAGTTATTTTAAAATGTTAACTTAATGAAGTTTATTTTTTCTGAAGTGGACTTATAATTTCTACATCACTAAAAGCAATAGCACCTCTAATAACACTATCAATAGTACTTTTTAGAGCTTCTATCAATTGCATTTTCAATTGAGATTTATGATAAATCAAGCTAACCTCACGTGCAGGAGAGGGAGTTTCAAACTCTCTTAAATGAGTTTTATCTCGCTCATTTAAGTCCAACGTGTTTAAGTAAGGAAGTAAGGTCATTCCTAAACCGTCTTTAGATAACTTTATCAATGTATCAAAACTTCCACTTTCTAATTGAAAGTGATGTGTTGAACTTCTTTTATTTGTTCTACAAAGATTAATTACACTGTCTTTAAAGCAATGTCCGTCTTCTAACAATAAGATATCATCAACTTCTAAATCGTCAACTTTTAATTTCTTTTGATTAAATAAACGATGTTCACTAGGAACCAATCCAACAAAAGGTTCATAATATAAAACACGTTCTTTAATCGCTTCATTTTCTAATGGAGTAGCTGCAATAGCAGCATCGATATAACCATCCATTAATTTTCTTACAATTTCCTCAGTAGTTAACTCCTCGATAACCAACTGTACTTTGGGGTAATTTTTACTAAATGTTTTTAAAAACATAGGAAGTAGTGTAGGCATAATTGTGGGAATGATTCCTAATCTAAACTCACCTCCTACATAGCCTTTTTGTTGATGCACAATGTCTATAATGCGATTGCTCTCATCAACAATAACTTTGGCTTGCTCTACAATGCGTTTACCAACTTCTGTAAGTTCTATTGGTTTTTTTGAACGATTAAAAATTTTAGCATCTAATTCTTCTTCTAATTTCTGAATTTGCATACTCAACGTTGGTTGTGTAACAAAGCAATGTTCAGCGGCTATGGTGAAGTTTTTATATTCAGCAACCGCTAGTGTATATTTTAATTGTGTTATAGTCATTTCAATAATAATTTTTGATAAAGATATTAAAACAATCGATTACCTTTATAGTAAAGTTGTTAAAACTTGCCTTAAATTTGTAGTAGAAAAAGTAAAAAACTTAAAATCAAAACAATATGTCAACCACAATTTTAGGATTAGATAAACAAAAAACTGAAAATTTAGTAAAAGAGTTAAATGCCTTATTAGCAAACTTTCAAGTGTATTACCAAAATGCAAGAGGATTGCACTGGAATATTAAAGGAAAAAATTTCTTTGAGTTACATATGAAATTTGAAGAATTTTATACCGATGCGCAAGAAAAAGTAGACTTAATTGCAGAGCGTATTTTAACATTACAAGGAACACCATTGCATACTTTTGAAGATTATACTAATGTGTCGAGAGTACCAGTAGGTAAAAATATTTCAAATGATGTAGAAGCTGTAACATTAATCATTAATTCATTATCAGAATTACTAAAAATAGAGCGTACAATTCTTGATTTGTCGGATAATGCAGAAGATGAAGGAACAAACTCGATGATGAGTGATTTTATAGCTGAACAGGAAAAAACATTGTGGATGATGAATGCTTGGTTAGGCTAAGAAATAGTTATCTATGTTTTGGGGATGAAAGAGCAACGTATATACGTTGCTTTTTTTTTGGGGTAAAACTTGTAACCTGTTTTTTTTTGCTGCGTCTTACCTACGATAATCACGAAAACAAACCAAATGAAAAACAGAGTTCAAATTAAAAAAGGATACTTTCGGTATTGTGCTTTTTACTAACAAGCATGGTTAGTGCACAAAATTTAGAATCAGAAATTGATGAAATTTTAAAAGCTCAATTTAAAGATAATGAAAGTGGAGTTGTTGCTTTGGTTGCTAAAAAAGGAAATGTTATTTACAAGAAAGCTTATGGAAAGGCTAACTTAGAGTTAGATGTAAACATGAAGCCAAAAAATGTTTTCGAAATTGGTTCAATTACTAAACAGTTTACAGCAGTTTCCATACTAATGTTACTAGAAGAAGGAAAACTTGACCTAGAAAATAAGTTAGCTAAATTTATACCTAATTATCCAAAAGGAAAAGAAATTACAATCCACCACCTATTAACACATACTTCTGGGATTAAAAGCTACACCTCAATGCAAAAGTTTGGAGAAGTAACAACTCAAGATGTAGAACCTTTAAAATTTATCGATTTCTTTAAAAATGAACCGATGGATTTTGAACCGGGAGAGCAATATAAATACAATAATTCTGGGTACTTTATTTTAGGATACATTATTGAAAGAGTAAGCGGAATAAGTTATCCAGAATTTGTTGAAGAACGAATTTTTAAGAAACTGAATATGAATTCTTCTTCTTATGGAAGTCATGTAAAACTGATTAAAAACAGAGCCATAGGATATCGAAAGAGAAATGGAGACTATTCGAATGCTCAATACATAAGTATGTCGTTACCGTATGCGGCAGGATCACTTATGTCGAATGTAGATGATATGTTGCGATGGCAAACAGCCATTCGTAATAATACACTAGTAAAAAAAGAAACAATTGAAAAAGCGTTTACCAATTACGCATTAAACAATGGTAAGAAAATAGATTATGGGTATGGTTGGAGCTTGAATGAAATAAATGGAGTACCAACTGTAGAACACGGTGGCTCAATACCAGGGTATAAATCTATGGGAGTATATGTGCCAAGTGAAGATGTGTATGTAATTGTATTTTCTAATTGCGGTTGTAAATCACCAACAGCATTGACTATAAAAATAGCAGGGTTGGCTATTAACAAACCTTTTGCTACAGGTAATAATGCTGTTTCTTTATCAAAAGAAGAGTTACAAAAATGGGTAGGTACTTATAAATTTGAAGATGGAGGAATTCGTTTAGTTACGATGGAAAATAACCAACTGTATAGTCAAAGAAAGGGGAGTTCAAGTAAATTTAAGATGTATCCTACTTCACCAAATGAGTTTTCTTTTGAAGATGGATTTTACACGTATAAGTTTTCAGAAAAAAAAGGAAAGAAAACAGTAATTTTTCAAAACAGAATAAAAAAAGAAAAGGGTATGCTTACAGCAAACCAAAGCTAAAGAGTAATAAAAGGAGCAAAAAAGCGAAATTAAAATAAGTACTTAATTAAAATGCGAATACTCACAAAGGCAATCAAAATAGCAGTTGCCTTTTTTAGTTGCTTAGGTGTAAAGAATTGGTTACTCATTCTGCTACCTATTTGCCCGCCTATAAAAACTGTAATTAGGAGAGCAGAGGTTAAATTCCAATCGATAGAAAATTCAGGGTTTGTATATTGACCTATCAATCCAGATATAGAATTTACCAAAATAAAAAAGCTTGCTGTAGCGGCTATTTTTTTAGGGGTGTCCCAATTGGTTAAATGAAGTAACGGAGCTAAGAAAATACCGCCACCAATTCCAACCATTCCAGAAACAAAACCCATAATTCCGCCATAACCTGCATTTTTTACTAGGTTTAAATCGGTAGTTTTATTGTTGTTGGTAACTACTTTGTTAGAAATCCACATGGTAATAGCTGCAAAAAGTAGTGTAAAACCTAAAAGAATAAAGAAAAACGTTTGACTTATTCGTAAATAACCACCTAAAAAAGCCATAGGTACACTAAATAGCGTAAGCGGAATAACCTTTTTCCAATTATATTGCTTTTGTTGTATGTACAGTAAAACATTACCAGTAACTACCATAACATTACAAAGTAATGCCGTAGCTCTTATTTGTGTAAAAAGTAAGCTCGTAAGTGCTAAAACAGCCAAGTAACTAGAGCCTCCTCCAAAACCAACTGAAGAGTATAGAATAGCTACAGTAAAAAAAAGTAAGATTATGTACCAATTGGTACTTAAAACATCTAGAAAAAGAGAGATAACCATATCAAACAAATGTACCTATAAAAGTTTTTGAAAAAAAGTTACTGATTTACTCTTTTATAAATGACTTTTTAAATTGCTGAGGAGTAATCATCTCCATTTTTTTAAACTGTCTGTTAAAATAGCTAATATTGTTAAAACCAGATTTGTAAGCTATTTCAGAGATTCGTAGGTTTTTAGATTGTTTTATAAGTTTTTTAGAAAAATTAATCTTTTCAGAATTTATATAGTCAATAGGAGAAATTCCTAAGGTGTTTTTAAACTTTTTATGAAAATGAGATGTACTCATGCAAGCCTTCTTAGCTAACAATTCTACAGTGATATCTTTATTAGTAAGGTTGTTTTTAATAAACTTAATAACCATGCCAATACGGGTGTCTGTAAGTGTACCAGAAGGATCATTTAAAATAAAAGCTTTAGCCTTTGTTTGTAATAATCTAACAATCAATTCTTGTATCATAAGATCAAGAAGAATGTCTTTAGATTTGTTTTGATCGGTAAATGTATGTACTAAACGTCCAATTAAATGATTAATATCCGTATTATGAACAAGGTGAGAAGAAGTTTCATTTAGCTTCCAATGATTATTTTCGCGCTCTATGGCTACATTGTGATTAAATTTTTCTACTATCTCGTCAATTTTATCAGAGTCAATACCCAAAGCCAAACATTGAGTAGGATTCTCTTTTTCAGCCAAAGGAAAATCGATAATCATTTCTTGGTTGGTAGGCATTACTACAGATTCACCAGGGAAAAACTCAAAGGGTTCCATACCTTCTAAATGCATTATTTTTTTTCCAGTGAGCATACTTGCAATCACAGGAAAATCAAAAGTCAAAGAGACTTGTTCTGCGCTTTTGTGAGTTTCAAAAATATTTAACTCAGCATATTCAGCATTGTACGTAGTTCTGTTCTCAATTAAAGTAGTGAGTTTTCTACTCTCTTTATGTCGACTTAATAAATGGTTCATAATCAATAGTACAAAAATCTATCGTTTCTTTTTTGAGATAATAGATATGTGTTACAATTTAATAAATACGTTCAATATATTGACTATTTGATATTTTAATTTTACAAAAATTACGAAATATTCATTTTTAACACGGATTGATTAGGGAAGTGTTATTTCGAAAAATTAATTTAAGTAAAGAACAAAAATACAAAGTTTTATGAGTTACACGAAACCAAAATTTAAAGACACGTATGCAAATTTCATCAATGGGAAGTTTGTGTCTCCATTAGGTGGAGAATATTTTGAAAACAGATCTCCAGTTGATAATAGCGTTATAGCAAAATATCCAAGATCACAAAAAGAAGATATAGAATTAGCATTAGATGCAGCCAATGCAGCAAAGGAAAGTTGGGGAAACACTTCAGCTGCAGAACGAGCTTCTTTGTTAAATAAAGTAGCAGATATTATTGAGGCAAATTTAGAAGAGTTTGCCTTGGTAGAAACCTGTGATAATGGAAAACCAATACGAGAAACATTAAATGCCGATGTTCCATTGGCGGTAGATCATTGGCGCTATTTTGCTGCTGCTATTAGAGCAGAAGAAGGAAGTGCAACAGAGCTTGATCAAAATACCTTATCAATGAACATTAAAGAGCCTTTAGGAGTTGTGGGGCAAATTATTCCTTGGAATTTTCCTCTTTTAATGTTGTCGTGGAAGTTACCTCCAGCATTGGCTACAGGTAACTGTGTAATATTAAAACCAGCAGAACAAACTCCGTCATCTGCAACCTTGTTAATGGAAAAAATAGCAGATGTTTTTCCTCCTGGAGTTATTAATGTCGTGCATGGTTTTGGTCCTGAAGCAGGGAAACCATTAGCATCGAGTTCAAGAATTGATAAAGTAGCCTTTACAGGAGAAACCACTACAGGGCAGCTAATTATGCAGTATGCTTCTAAAAATTTAAATCCAGTAACGATGGAGCTAGGAGGTAAGTCTCCAAACATCTTTTTTAACAGTGTAATGGATGCAGACGATGCATTTTTAGATAAGGCTATTGAAGGAGCTGTGTTGTTTGCTTTTAATCAAGGAGAAGTTTGTACCTGCCCTTCACGTATTTTAGTTCAAGAAGCTATTTACGATGCCTTTATGGAGCGAGTGGTAGCAAGAACAGAAGCTATCGTACAAAAGAGTCCGTATGACGTAAACACAATGGTAGGTGCGCAAGCATCAAATGATCAATATGAAAAGATCCAGGCATATATTAAAATAGGAAAAGAAGAAGGAGCAAAAGTGCTATGCGGTGGAGAAGCAAATGTACTAGAAGGAGAGTTAGCAAATGGTTTTTATATTAAACCAACTATTCTAGAAGGGCACAATAAAATGCGTGTCTTTCAAGAAGAAATTTTTGGACCTGTTGTATGTGTAACAAAGTTTAAAGATGAAGCGGAGGCGTTAGAAATAGCAAATGATACCATGTACGGATTAGGGGCAGGAGTGTGGACACGAGATGCACATCAGTTATATCAAATACCAAGGGCTATTAAAGCAGGAAGAGTATGGGTAAATTGTTACCATGCTTATCCTGCGCATGCGCCATTTGGAGGATATAAAAAATCTGGATTTGGTAGGGAAACACATTTAATGATGATGGATCACTATCGTCAAACTAAGAATATGTTAATATCGTATGATAAAAACAAGTTAGGATTCTTTTAGTTGTTTGACAATACTGAGCTTTAAAAAGCTCAGTATTGTTGTTATAAAAAAATAAAATATGCAAAGAGTAGCAATAACAGATGCCGCAAAAAAAATAGTTGAAAAACTAAAAAAGCAACATGGCGCATTGATTTTTCATCAAAGTGGTGGGTGTTGTGATGGATCATCACCAATGATTTTTCCTAAAGATGAAATGTATTTAGATGAAAGTGATATTTTGTTGGGAGTGTTAGAGGAAGTCCCCTTTTATATGAATAAAGATCAATATGAATATTGGAAGCATACACACTTAACCATTGATATAACTGAAGGAAGAGGAGCAAGTTTTTCATTAGAAATTCCTTTAGGAGTCCGTTTCATTGTACAATCACGTTTGTTGCAACAAGAAGATGAAGAATAGTGTTATTTTAAGAAGAGAAATTAATAAGTTGATAAACAATTAAAAAAGATTTATTTTAGTAGCTTAAGCTAAAATAAAAAGGAGTATAAGAATGAGTAACTACCACGTAAAAACATTAGAAGAATATTTTCAAGTATATAGAAAGTCTGTTAGAAATCCAGAATTATTTTGGGAAGAAATAGCAGAGGAACACTTTGTTTGGAGGAAGAAATGGGACACCGTTTTAGACTATGATTTTGAAAAAACAGAGTTCAAATGGTTTGAAGGAGCAAAGCTAAATATTACAGAAAACTGTATCGATCGTCATTTGCATATTAGAGGAGATAAAACAGCTATTTTATTTGAACCAAATAATCCAAAAGAAGAAGCTCAACACATCTCTTACAAAGAGCTACATAAACGTGTTTGTAAATTCGCCAATGTGTTAAAAGATAATGGAATTAAGAAAGGAGACAGGGTTTGTGTTTACCTGCCGATGATTCCAGAATTAGCCATTTCAGTTTTAGCCTGTGCGCGAATTGGAGCAGTGCACTCGGTTGTTTTTGCAGGCTTTTCGTCAACAGCACTAGCAACGAGAATTAATGATTGCGAAGCAAAAATGGTAATTACTTCTGATGGTTCTTTCAGAGGAGCTAAAACTATTGATTTAAAGAGTATTGTTGATGAAGCATTAGAAGACTGCCCTACCATAGAAACTGTATTGGTTGCTAAAAGAATTAATTCAGATATTCAATTAAAAGAAGGGCGAGATAAGTGGTTAGCCCCTTTATTAGAAGAAGCTTATCAAGATTGTGTTCCTGAAATTATGGATGCTGAAGACCCTTTGTTTATATTGTATACTTCTGGTTCAACAGGGAGTCCCAAAGGAATGTTACATACTACAGCGGGTTACATGGTATATACAGCGTATACGTTTAAAAATGTATTTAATTACAAAGAGAACGATGTGTATTGGTGTACCGCAGATATTGGCTGGATTACAGGGCATAGTTATATCGTGTATGGTCCCTTGGCAAATGGAGCAACAACTGTAATGTTTGAAGGAGTACCTAGTTATCCAGATTTTGGTCGTTTTTGGGAAATTGTGGAGAAGCATAACATAAATCAATTTTATACAGCACCTACAGCAATTAGAGCATTGGCGAAAGAACATTTAGATTTTGTGGATAGCCATAATCTTTCATCCGTAAACGTATTAGGAACGGTTGGGGAGCCTATTAATGAAGAAGCATGGCACTGGTATAATGATAATGTTGGAAAAAAGAAAAGTCCAATTGTAGATACTTGGTGGCAAACTGAAACTGGTGGAATTATGATTTCACCATTGCCCTATATTACGCCAACTAAACCTACTTATGCAACATTGCCTTTACCAGGAATTCAAATAGCATTGATGGATGAAAACGGAAAAGAAGTAAAAGGAAATCAGGTTGATGGTAGGCTGTGTATAAAATATCCTTGGCCTTCTATGGCAAGAACTATTTGGGGAAATCATCAACGTTATAAAGAAACGTATTTCTCTGCATTCGATGCTATGTACTTTACAGGTGATGGTGCACTTCGTGATGAGGTAGGTTATTATCGAATTACAGGTAGGGTAGACGATGTAATTATCGTTTCTGGGCATAATTTAGGAACAGCACCTATTGAAGATGCTATAAATGAACACCCTGCTGTGGCTGAAAGTGCTATAGTTGGTTTTCCACATGATGTAAAAGGAAATGCCTTGTATGGATATGTGATTTTAAAAGAAACAGGAGAGGCAAGAAACCAAGATAATGTACGTAAAGAAATAAATCAAATTATAACAGAGCATATTGGACCAATTGCGAAGTTGGATAAAATTCAGTTTACAGCAGGACTGCCTAAAACACGTTCAGGAAAAATTATGCGTCGTATTCTACGAAAAATAGCACATAATGAATTAGATAATTTGGGAGATGTTTCTACACTCTTAAATCCTGAAGTAGTACAAAGTATTATTAATAACAGGATGTAAAATAAGAGAAAAAAGGATTCTTACAAGAATCCTTTTTCTTTTGCTATTAAAATTAAATCGCGATCATCAGAATTGTCAACCCCAAATACCTTAGCCATTTGTCGTTTTCTTTTTTGTACGGCAGCTAATGATAAGGGGAGTATGTTAGGCAATTTGTTAACACGATTACCAATCGATAATTCATACAAAATTTTTCGATCCAAATCATCTAAGAAATACTCATTAGAAACTTGACTTCTCAGCATTTTCATTACTGTTTTACTGTAGTAAGGAGGGTCGTTAAGCACTTCTTCAATAGCATGAACTAGCTCTACAGGAGTAATGTCGTTTTTTACCAAGAAACCATCTGGGTTTACATTTTTTAAAATGCTATGTACTCGATAATTATCGTTAAAAGTAGTAGAGATGATAATTTTAGCTTCTGGAAGCTTTTCATTTATAATCAAACCTAAATCTTCACCAGATAAAATACTTTTTTCTTCTAAAGGAGGTAAGCTAATGTCTAAAAAAATAATCTCAATAGGTTGCTTAGAAGAAGCATGGCTTTCAATAATTTCATCGGCAACGCCACAATTGTTCGCTATTTGAATATGAAAAGAAATGTTTTCATTTTGACTTTCAATATAGGTAAAAGCACTTTTGTAGGCTTCTGATATTAAAGGATGATCGTCAATTATTAAAGCGTTGTACTTTTTACTTTTCATTTTTAGTGTTAAAAGGGGTTATAATGACAAGTGTAGTTCCTTGATGTTCTTTAGAAATAAATTTTAAATGACCACCTAGTTTTTGTACCCTTGCTGTAATATTTTTGATACCAATTCCCTTTTTCTTTTTCTCGGTGTTAAAACCAATTCCGTCGTCTTTCAGCGAAATAATGAGTTCTTTTTTCTTAAAAGAAACCTCTAAGGTAACATTTTTTGCCTTAGCATGCTTTATAATGTTTTGCAAAGCTTCTTGAATGATACGATATACATTGGCCTTTGTAACTTCACTAATTTCGCTCCAAGGAATAGTTTTATCAAAATCAAATTGATAAGTAAAGTTACCAATGGCGCTTCTGTCTTTTAAAAGCTGCGTTAAAATTGTTGTAAAATTAATATTGGCACTATCAAAATTATCGCTTAATCTGTGAGAAACATCTCTAATTTCCTTTTCGATTTCTTGTAACTCGTCTAAAAAAGCCTGGTGTTTTTCTTGAGTTTCAGGCTTCATTTGCATCGCTAAGAAGCCAAGATTTACTCGAGTACCAAAAAGTTTTCCTAACACACCATCGTGTAGTTCTGCCGAAATACGGTTGCGTTCATTAATTCGTTCTTCTTCTAATTTTGCTTGCTGTTGTAGGGTTAATACATATACTTCTTCATTGGCTTTTTGTTGTTCGGCTTCTAGTTTTAATTTTTCATTTCTTACTTTTTGTACACGTAAAAAATAGAGTAGGCTAAGAACTAGTAGACCAGCAAAACTAGTTACTAGAATCCATATACGTTGTTGACTTAACCGCTCGGTTTCTTCAATATATTCATCTGTTTCAAACTCAATACGTGTAAACTTATTTTGTATTCTTCGTTCGGCACTAATTAAGCTATCGTTAAACACTATATAACGATCTAAGTATTTTTTAGAATTTTGTTTGTCTAAGTTGGCAAGCTGGTTTAGAGTAGTTAAATAATCTCTACCATTCTTTAACTCTTTAGCCAATAAATTGGCTTCTTTAGCATACTGTAGAGCTTCAACGGTGTCTTTAATATATTTGTAATAATCTGAAATATGGATTTTAGAGGTTAGAATTCCTTCTTTGTTTTTTAAGCTGTCTCTTATAGCGAGTGCTCTTTGTAGGTTTTTTTTTACATCTAATGTGTCTTTCATTAAAAGCTTACAATGGGCTATGTTGTCAAGAATTCTTGCATATTGAGTTTTAGTTATGAATGGTATTTTAAAGTCTTTATAGTAGAATTCTAGTGCTTTTGAGTACTCTTTCTTTTTCAAGAAAATATTACCAATATTATTATTAACCGTAATATACTCTCCTCTTTTTAAGCGTGTATTTAATCTATTGGAATATTCCATGGCCTTATGAAAATAATAAATTGCTTTATTGTATTCCTTGATATCTTCTTGTAAAAGACCTAGGTGATTATAAGAGGCATATAATCGTCTATAATCTTTTAAATCTTTAAAAAGTTTAATGGCTTCAATGTTTAAAATTTCTGCTCCTGTATAATCTCTATACTTTCCTTTTATACTAGCCATTCCTTGTAATGTTTGCGAAGCTTCTTTTTTAAAGCCTCCTTTAATGAAGCTTTGATAGGCTTTATCAAAGTGATAATAGCCTTTACTGTAAAATTCCAACTTTACATAATAAGTGGCATAATTCCAATGAGCATCACCAATAGCATAAATGTGTTGGGTCTTAGTTGCAAGCTGTAATGCTTCTTTATTGATTTTAAAAAAAAGAGTAGTGTCCTTTAACTTGTAAAATTCATAAGCAATAGAGCTGAGTTCTAAAGGTAATTTTTTGTTATAGTTTGTAATGTAATTGTAAGATTTTAAAAGCAAGTGTCTTTTCTCTAAAATATTTAGTTTTTTATCTTTAGCTTGTTGAAGCCATACCTTAATACTATCGTTTTGTTTTAT
The DNA here is from genome assembly GCF_048269885.1 of Tenacibaculum sp. Lineage (NCBI taxonomy): Bacteria > Pseudomonadati > Bacteroidota > Flavobacteriia > Flavobacteriales > Flavobacteriaceae > Tenacibaculum > Tenacibaculum sp. The sequence goes on from NZ_JBLWTZ010000022.1 coordinate 32,060, forward strand.
CTCTTGTATTGGAGAAGAAAAACAAATGAAGTGGGTTAAAAAAAACAGAATAAACCAGAAAAAGGATTTTTTAAAATATCTCAAGATTGTTGGTTTTTGACAAAACTAAAAAAAAGCTTTTAACAAATTTGTTAAAAGCTTATAAATATAAAAGGTTAGTTTCCTTTGGTTCCATCACCAGTACCACTTCCATCACCATCACCACCAGTATCTATATCGGTAGTTCCCCCAGTACCGTCATCACCGGTACCATTGGTAGGTATATTAGTACTTGTAACTAATTCTGTTTGGTTAACAGTGTTGTTCGGTACAATATCTTCTGTTAAGTCTGTACAACTTGTAGTTAACAAAAATAACAAGCTTATTAGTAGTGTAAATTTTAAAGTTCTCATAATTTCAATTTTTAAATTTTGACAATAGTTTTCCTAGCCGCATCTGCAGCTCATATAGCATCGAAATAAATTTTCGTGTGTATTGCATCATTTTTAAATGAGGCAATAGTCATCTAACCCAAGTGTTTGGGTAGTAGGTAGAATTAAATTGATAGAAACATCAATTTATGAAGATGCGTTACTGCTAAGGCCTATTGAGTACAACAGACTTCAGGAAATTCTACTTTGTCATAAAGGAAGCGTTTGCAATTTTGAAATGAACGCTAGTTGATTTTGATTCTAAAATAGTGACATCATTATAAATAATGAAGGTAATTTTAGTAAGCGTTCTTGTTTAATGAGTAAACGTCCTTTTTCATTTAGTGTGTGCAATTTTAATGTTTTCATAGCTTTTATTTTGTCCCCTTAATATAGTGAAAAAAAACGAATCATACAAGTTTTAACTTGTTAAAAATGTGTTTTTTAACAAAAAAAAGGCGTCTTTTTTAAAAAAGACGCCTTTGTGTAATATATAAGTAGAGAATAATTACTAATTCCTCATTAAATACATTGCTTTACAATAAACATCCTTGTCCTTTTTTGTTTTGTAATCAGCTCCTTTTCCATAAGCTAAGCTGCTACTTCTGTTTATATTAGTTAATACCATAGTGTTAAATTATTATTTATCAATACTACTAAATTAAGTCTGCCTTAATAAGTAGGGTACAAATATACAGAATTTTTACAACAAAACAAGTTTTTTTGGATGTTATTTAGTTGGTAATCAGTACTTTAGGTTAGTTTTGAGATAGAAGGGGGTTGTCCGGATAAGATCCAGATAAGAAGTTATTGGTAACGTTTTGTACGTTAGTAGTTTAGAGTTCAATTAAGAATTTTTATATGTTTTATGTTAAAATTTCATTTTTCAAAAAAAAATATAAAAAAAGCGTCCAAAATTATTTGGACGCTTTATATATTATTACATAGTTATAATCAACTCATGTTTGAGTTTTTATTATAATTAACATATAACGTCCGGTTTTGGCAGATTCCTTCATCAGGATTTCTGCGAAAACCACATGTTAAGCTTACCAGCTCTTGTGCTATATGTAAAATCATTTTTTTCATAAAAAGCAAATATATATAAATTTTAATAATTATTGTTTTGGACTATTTTTTTTGCTCTTAAAGTATTTTTTAGTCCATTTTGATAAAAAAGTAAGTCAGTGACTTACTTTTAGTAAGTCACTGACTTACCAAAAAGAAAATTAGACGGTTTATTTTTGTCTCGGTTAAAATTTAAACCTTGTATAAGGTAAGATATAAAATGGGGAATTATATCACGTCGTCGGGGAAAATTCTATGAAAAAAAAGAAAACAAAATGATTTTTACTCTAACCAAAGTAAAATTTTGAAGTAAACTAAGAGCACCTTTTAAAGGTGCTTTTTTTTATTATATAGAAAATGAAGCAAGCAATTATAAGGACCATATAAATTAAGTAAAGAAAAGGTTAACTTGTAGAGGGGTGATAGTTAGTGTTTAAGTCGTTTTGAGGACAATTATTGTGTAGGGCTGTTTAAGTTTAGTTAAAGTTGGTAACCTTTTGATGAGATAGATTTAAACTACAGCTAAGAACTTCTTAAAGTAAGAGTTGTTGATTTGCGGGTATAAATAAAATTAACAAAATAATGAAAAACTTACTTAAATTAGGATTCTTAGGTGTTTGTGGTGCTATTGCTTTAACATCTTGTGATTCTGATAGTACCCCTAATCAAGGAGATTCAATTGAATTAAAAGCACATTCAAAAACTCCTAACTTCTTAAAATTAGAATCTGCTTTTTCTGGAGTGAAAATTTACCCTTTGTTATCTTCTGAAGATAAGTTAGAAGATACACCAAACTTTGTATACGGTTCTATGGCAGACGGAGCTGGGTTAATGAGAAACTCAGATGGTACTTATACTTTAATAAATAATATAGAGGCAGATTATTCAATTGCTCGTATTACCTTAGATAAAACTTTTAAACCTGTACATGGAGAATATATTTTAAATGCAAATGCTACAGCTAGTACGGCACAGTGTTCTGGATCTTTAATTACAGAGGCTGAGCACGGTTTTGGCCCATTGTATTTATCAGGAGGAGAATGGGGAGGAGCTTCTAAAGGAGTTTTTGCTACAGATCCTTTAAAGAGTGCTTCAGCAGCAAGTTCTCCAAGAATGTTAACAGCTTTAGGGCAATGGTCTACAGAAAATGCTGTAGCTATTGGTAAAGACGCTTATGCTAATAAAACTGTTGTATTTATAGGAGATGATCATTCAGATAATGAAGTTCCTTCTGGTCAGTTAGGGATGTATGTAGGGAGTAGAGGAGATTTAGAAGGAGGTAAATTGTATGGTTTGAAAGTAACGGATGAAGGTATTGCATATGAAGTAGATATGAAGGAAGGTACAACCTATAATGCTTCTTTTGTGGAGTTAACGGAAAAAAATATCGATTTACTTGATGCTGAAGCAAAAGAAAAAGGTGTAATGGGCTTCTCTCGTTTAGAGGATATTGATTGGAGAAGAGGTTCTGCTCAAAATAATCGTGAAATCTATTTTTGTGTAACAGGTCGTAAAAAAGATGGTTTAGTGGGGAAAGGAAGTATTTACGGACGTGTATATAAGGTGGAATTAAACGAAAACGACCCTACTGGAGCGGCAAAAATTACTTGTGTATTGGATGGCGATATGTTAGATGGGAAGGCGAGTGCTTTCCACAGTCCTGATAACATTGTAGTGACTGAAAATTATGCCTATATCCAAGAAGACCCTAACGGATATTTTGATGGAGAAAAAAATCATGCGGCAAGCTTGTATCAATACAATTTAAAAACAGGAGAGTTAAAAAGAGTATTAGAATGCGATCAAGTAACGGCTTCTGCACAAGGTTATGGAGCGTCTTACCAAGATAATGCATGGGAAATTACGGGGATGATTGATATTTCTGAAACTATTGGCGTAAGCAATACGTTCTTATTAATTACTCAAAACCACGGATGGGTTCCAGCAGACGGGGGAGCATTTACTGACGCGAATGCAAATGATGCAGCTGAAACATCAAAAGAAGGAAGTCAATTGTACGTTATTCAAGGATTAAATAGGTAATGACAAAGAATTTTCAAAAAATAAAAAAGACACATGTTCTCATGTGTCTTTTTCTACTATCTATAGTTAGCTGTAAACAAGAAAAATCGGTGAGCTATACAAAGGTTGAAAATCAAATTTTGGTAAAGAAAGTTCAAGATTATTATTCAAAACATCTTGAAAACTGTATTTCGTATTTAGAAGAAATTAGTACCGTTAAAGAGGTTTCAGAAAAACTTAAAAACTACAAATTAGCAAGAAATGAATTTAAGTTACTGGAACCAATAGTAGCTTTTGCTGATAAAGAAAACTACAAGAGTCTAAATGCTCCTAATATTTTAAAGGTTGAAGAAGAGGATGCAACAGATATTAAAATAAGAAGTCCTTTTGGGTTTCAGGTTATAGAAGAATTATTGCACGAAGAAACAGCTGAGACTATTAACGTAGATGAAATAGTTAAAATTACAGCGAACAGACTTAGGTTAATAGCTGCAAATAATAGGCTGTATTTAAAAAAGCATCATATTTTATGGCTGTTACGCGACCAAATTGCTCGTGTAGCTTTGGTAGGCATTACAGGCTTTGATTCACCCGTATTAGAGCAATCGTTATCAGAAGCAAAAACAACCTACGAAACCTTACTCTTTATTATAAACACATATAAAAATGAGTTTTCAAAAGATAATTTATATACTGATTTTGTAAATGAGTTGCAGACAGCTCAAAAAATGTTACAAGAAGGCGACTTTGAGTCTTTTAACCGCTATGATTTTATAAAAAATCACACACATAAAGAATTGGAGTTGTTGGCAAAAACCTCAGAAGATTGGAAAGTGGAATTCCCGTTAACTATGGCGTTCAACAATAACATCACTTCATTATTTTCTAAAGAAACATTTAATGTGGATTTTTTTAACGATTACCACCAGCTAGAAAAAGCCACGGCTGAAGAGAAAATAGCATTAGGAAAAAAGTTATTTAATGATAAGAACCTGTCGAAAGATGGTGTGATGAGTTGTGCTACTTGTCATATTAAAACCAAAGCTTTTACTGATGGGTTGGCAACTTTTCCGAAACAGTTAAGAAATACCCCAACAGTATCGTATGCAGCTTACCAACAAACTTTTTTTCACGATGGAAGAGCAGGGAGTTTAGAAGGGCAAATTGTAGGTGTTGTTGAAAACAGGAATGAGTTTCATACCAATTTAGAAAACTTAACGGAAATTGTAAAAAAAGACAGTGTGTACACAAAATCGTTTGCTAATTTATATGGAAAAGTAACTGATTTTAACATTAGAAACGCAATGGCAAATTATATTAGAAGCTTGGGCGACTTTAGTTCTAAATTTGATAAAAACATCAATAATAAGGAAAACACTTTAACAACGTCTGAAATCAACGGTTTTAATCTTTTTATGGGGAAAGCAAAATGTGCCACTTGCCACTTTCCGCCTGTGTTTAATGGAACAGTTCCACCTAATTTTACTGAGACTGAGGTAGAGTCTATAGGAGTTCCTAATACACAAGAAACAGGATTAGATGATGATTTAGGGGCGTATAATATATTTAAAACTGAAGAACGAAAATACTTTTTCAAAACTTCTACCGTTCGTAACATATCCAAAACGGCTCCCTATATGCATAATGGGGTGTATGAAACCTTAGAACAAGTAGTTGATTTTTATAATGAAGGTGGTGGACAAGGATTAGGGTACGAAGTGCCAAATCAAACCTTACCATCAGATAAATTGAATTTGTCTGAAAAAGAAATTAAAGACCTAATCGCTTTTATGGAAGCCTTAACGGATGAATAATTCATTCAATTTTTATAGTTAACACAAACTCTCTAAATATATTTGGAGAGTTTTTTATTTTTACTGTAATTTCTAATGGTAGTTTCGACCAAATAGAATAAAATAAATCAATCATCATGAAAAAAATAGTACTACTAATAGCTATAGCTCTTGTTTCAACAGCATGTAAAAAAGAAGTTAAAAAGGAAACAATTAAAAAAGAAGAGGTAGCAATATCAAAATATCCAAAAGCTTTAGAAGAAGTTTTAAAAAAACATGGAGGCATTGAACAATGGAAAAAAATGAAAACATTGTCATTCACACTAAAAAATGAAGAACATACTACAGATTTACATTCACGAAAAACAGTAGTGAATTCACCAGAATATTCTTTAGGGTTTGATGGAAAAGAAGTGTGGTTACAACAACAAGATTCAACAGCGTTTAAAGGAACCCCGGAGTTTTATTACAATCTATATTTTTATTTTTATGCAATGCCTTTTGTATTAGCTGATGATGGCATTGTGTATTCAGAAACAAAACCGCTGACTTTTGAAGGAGTTAGCTATCCAGGAATAAAAATTTCATACAAAGCCAACGTAGGAACTTCACCAGATGATAATTATTTTATATTTTACCATCCAGAAACAAAACAAATGGCATGGTTAGGGTATACGGTTACTTATTTTAGCAAAGAATCAACTGATGCTTATAAAATTATAAGATATAACGATTGGGAAAATGTTAACGGTTTGTTATTACCAAAATCCATAACTTGGTATGCTAAAGATGAAAACGGGCAACCAACAGAACCAGGAAGAGAACCAATTCAGTTTAAAATGCCTTTGTTAAGTGAAGCATCATTAGCCAATAGTTTTTACGAAAAACCAAAAGAATAATCAACTAATAAAAAACAAAGTATGGATAAAAAGTATGTATGGAAAAAAGAGTATACATTAGTCTTAGTGGCTAATTTAGTATACATCGTGTTATTTTACATAATCACTAACATATATACAAAATAAACCATGCAACTAATAGATTGGATTGTTCTTTCGGTAACCTTATTGTTTATTGTTTTATATGGAGTTTGGAAAACCAGAGGAAGTAAAAATGTTGAAGACTATATAAAAGGAGGGAATGAAAGTAAATGGTGGACGATTGGTTTGTCAGTTATGGCAACACAAGCCAGTGCGATAACTTTCTTATCAACCCCAGGGCAAGCATTTCATAGCGGAATGGGCTTTGTACAGTTTTACTTTGGATTACCAATCGCTATGGTAATTATTTGCTTGGTGTTTATTCCAATTTACCACCGATTAAAAGTTTACACAGCCTACGAATATTTAGAAGGAAGGTTTGATCAAAAAACTCGAACCTTAACTGCAATTCTATTTTTAATTCAACGCGGATTAGCAGCTGGAATCACCATTTTTGCGCCCGCTATTATTTTGTCTGCTGTTTTGGGGTGGAATTTAATTACTTTGAATATCATTATTGGTGTTTTGGTAATTATTTACACCGTTTCTGGGGGAACCAAGGCAGTGAGTGTTACGCAAAAACAACAAATGGCTGTAATTTTTGCAGGAATGTTTGTCGCATTTTATTTGATATTACAGTATTTACCTGATGATATTACATTTACGAAAGCGTTAGAAATTGCAGGAGCTTCCGATAAAATGAAAGTGCTTGATTTTTCGTGGGACTTAAATAACCGTTACACGGTTTGGACAGGTATTTTAGGAGGTACATTTTTAATGTTGTCGTATTTTGGAACAGATCAAAGCCAAGTACAACGCTATTTATCAGGAAAGTCATTACGAGAAAGCCAATTAGGATTGATTTTTAACGGGCTGTTAAAAGTGCCGATGCAGTTCTTTATTTTATTGGTAGGAGTGATGGTGTTTGTATTTTATCAGTTTAATCCGTCACCGTTAAATTTCAATCCAAAATCAGGAGAAGCAATAGCAAATTCCAACCTTGAAACAATAGAACAATATGTAAAATTAGAAGAGCAACATCGTTTTATTGAAGGAAGAAAAAAAGCGTTGATTTTTGAAGGGTTAACTCCTGCAAACGTAACACAACTTCAAGAATTTAACGAACAAGATAAGGTGCTAAAAGAAGAAGCAAAAACTATTATTTCAAAAGTAGCTCCATTGGTAGAAACAAACGATAAAGACTATGTGTTTATTCACTTTATTCTGAATAATTTACCCAAAGGGTTGATAGGTTTGTTGTTGGCAGTAATTTTATCAGCAGCAATGTCTTCTACAGCATCAGAACTAAATGCTTTGGGAGGTACCACAGCTATTGATTTATATAAGCGAAATACCAAAATAGAATACAGCGAAGAACATTATGTAAAAATGTCAAAGTGGTTTACCTTAGGTTGGGGTATTTTGGCAATTTTAGTCGCCTGTGTCGCTAATTTATTTGATAATTTAATTCAACTTGTAAATATTATTGGTTCTATTTTTTACGGAAACGTGCTGGGAATATTCTTATTGGCCTTTTTTATAAAACATGTAAAAGGAAATGCAGTATTTATTGCAGCAATAATTACACAATTAATCATTATAGCAGTTTGGTATATCGATTGGTTACCGTATTTGTGGTTAAATGCTTTAGGCTGTGGTTTGGTAATGTTATTAGCGGTAGTAGTTCAATCAACGTCTAAACAAAACTAACTTTTTTCTATTCGTAAAGCATCAATAATATCAGAAGCAATTAACGCATTGTATCCTTTTTTACAAGCGGCATCGTCACCTGCTTTTCCGTGAAAAAACACGCCTAACAAAGCAGCGTGTAAAGGTGGGTAATTTTGCGCTAATAAGCCTGTGATAATTCCTGTAAGTACATCACCGCTACCACCTGTTGCCATTCCTTGGTTTCCAGAAGTGTTGAAGTATAAATTTCCTTCAGGAGAAGAAACAGTAGTAAATGCATTTTTTAAAACCACGATGCATTCATGTCTTGCAGAAAATTCAAGTTGCTTTTGAAAACGTTCCGTTGAGGTGTCAGATTTTCCAACCAATCTATCAAATTCTTTAATATGTGGAGTTAAAATAGAATTTTTAGGAAGCAACGATTTCAATTCTTCGTTTTGGGCAATGATATTGATGGCATCGGCATCAATAACTAATGGGACATTGCTTTCTGAGAGTAGTTTTTTTACAAGTTGAGCTGTTGGGGTATGAATACCCAATCCAGGACCTATCGCGAGAACGTCGTATTTGGAAATTTCTGGGAGATGGGTCACGAATTCTTCATTCTCATCGGTTAGGCACATAGCTTCTGGAATGGAAGATTGTATAATTTGATACCCACACTTAGGTACATAACTAGTTAACAAGCCTGCGCCACTTCGCAAGCAAGCTTTTGAAGAAAGTACTGCAGCTCCCATTTTTCCGTAAGAACCAGCAATTAATAATGCATGTCCATAACTTCCTTTGTGTGATTGACGCAACCGAGATGTTAAAAGAGTAGCAATTTTATCGTTCAGAATAAAATAATTGCTTTCTTGTTGCTGAATAAAATCTTCATCTAAGCCAATATCAACCGTTTTCCAATTTTTTACAAACGTTCCATTTTCAGGGAAAAAGAAAGAAAATTTTGGTCGTTGAAAACTTACGGCTAAATCTGCTTGTACAACAGTTTTTGAATCAGGTAACTTATCACAATATAATCCTGAAGGAACATCAACAGCATACACAGTTTTTTTAGCGTTATTAATGCTTTCAATAACATGTTTTATAAAACCAGTAATAGGCTTGGAAAGGCCAAAACCAAAAATAGCATCAATAATCACGTCGTACTCAGAAAAATCAGGAACTTCACTAATAGACTTTATAATAATGGTATCATCAAGTTTTTGAAAATTAATATCACAATCTGGGCTAAGTGTATCTTTAAACTGAACTAAAAAAGGTTGTACAGTATATTTTTTACTTCTTAAAATTCTAGTAATAGCAAATCCATCACCACCATTATTACCAACACCACTAACAATGGCAATTTTTAGAGAGCGATTTAATAAAGGCTCAATGGCTTTTACAAATGCTAAAGATGCTTGTCCCATCAAAGCAAAAGAGGTAATTCCCTTTTTAGTAATAGTGTGTTCGTCTGCTTTTCGTATTTGAGTAACGTTGATTATTTTTTGAAGATTTTCCATGTAAGAAATTTACAACTTTACATAAAAAAAGCAAAAAGAAACCCACAAGAATTTTGTGGGTTTATTGTACTAATAATTAAAAGTAGTTTTTATTGAATTTTAGTGGAAACCAAACGCATAATACGTTCAAATTGTTCTTTAAGACCCATGTCAGAATTATCAAACTCAATAGCATCATCAGCCATTACTAAAGGAGAGTCTTTTCGAGTAGAATCTATTCTGTCGCGTTCTTGTACGTTTTGTAAAATTTCTTCGTAGTTCACCTTGTCACCACGATCTAATAACTCTTTATAACGACGCGTAGCGCGTTTGTCTGCAGAAGCAGTCATAAATAATTTTAGTTCAGCATTAGGAAAAACGACAGTTCCAATATCACGACCATCCATAACAATACCTTTGTTTTTACCCATTTCTTGCTGCTCACGAACTAACTTTTTTCTAATTTCAGAGATTTCAGCAACCTTGCTTACTAATTTAGAAACTTCAATGCTTCGAATTTCTTTTTCAACATTGGTTCCGTTTAAAAACATTTCAGCAAACCCCAATTCTTCATTAAAAGTGAAAGACAAAGAAATATTGGGTAAATCAGCAATTAAATCTTCTGGGTTAAAATGATTCTCAGAAATATAGTTTTGCTGCATCGCATACAAAGTAACAGCTCTGTACATTGCCCCTGTATCTACATATATATAGGCTAATTTTTTAGCTAATTGTTTGGCAATGGTGCTTTTTCCTGTTGATGAAAAACCGTCAATGGCTATGGTGATTTTCTGAGTCATGATTTGAAAAAATAGATAGCAAATATACGGTGGATTTTTAATATAGTTGAGAAGATTTAATGTTAGGAAGAGGTTTGTAGTACTAGAGAATTTAACTGGTTGGTTAGTATTGTTTTATCATTAATTTTTTAGGTAAAGTAAAGCGGTAGAAAACTTTAGTTGCTTGTTAAAAATAGATTTTATATATTTCCCTATTAATTTTATTGGTTTTATTATAATTTTGTTAAGAAAAACTATAAATTTGACACCCCCTTTAAAAGGATCCCTTAAATGAAAAAATACACTAAAAGCATTTATCTACTTTTAGCGGCGTTTACGTTATATGTAACAAGTGCTGTGTCTCAGACTATACAAAAGCCTGAAATACAGTTTGCGAGTGCTTGCAGTGGTTCTGTTATGGATTTCCCGGTGGAATTTAATTATTCAGGCTCATCTTTTAATACAGATAATGTGTTTACGATTGAATTATCTGATGCAGATGGAAATTGGGGAGCTCCAAGTAATGTAGGGACAGTTACAACAGAAAACTCTTCATTTAATTTTAACAGAACATTTAGATTACCTGACGATACATATGGAACTAATTACAAGCTGAGACTCGTGTCAACTTCACCAGCAATGATAGGACCTGATTCAGATTCATTTGCAGCCTACAAATTCTCTACTGATGACCTGGTGTTAAATAATTATAACGATGTTGTACTCTGTGGAAGTGGATCTGCTGAACTTATATTAAACACTGATCTAAATGGAGTTTATCAATGGTTTAAAGATGATGTTTTATTAACCACAACAGAAGAGCCTAAATTGGAAGTTACGGAGTCTGGAAAATATCAAGTAAAAATTGATTATGGAGAATGTGGATATAAAGAGTCAACAATTTCTAATGTTATTATTTTAGACAATGCAGCCAAAGAAATTAAAGGTCCTTCAACAGTAGAAATTTGTGGAGATGAGTCACATACCTTTGAAGCAAACACAAATCGTTCTGGGTTAACTTATAACTGGTATTTGGATGGGGTTTTAGTTCATTCCTCTAATTTATCAACCTATACAACACCGACATCGGGACAGTTTGGGACTTATTATTTAGAAATAGACACAGGAACGTGTACAACAACGTCGAATAATGTTGTACTGCAACAACAAACCACTGCAGGGTATTCTGTAAATACAGAAGGAGCTCTCAAAAGAATTATACTACTAGGAGAAACAAAGGAGTTATGTATAACACATGATGCAGATCCTGCTGAAGTTACAATTGATTGGTTTAGAAATGGTTCAACAATGGGATCAGCTGTTAGAAATCAACTATGTATAAATGCATCAACGCCAGGGACCTATTATGCTAGGGTAACTAAAAGTAGTGGCTCGTCTTGTGATGCTGTTGTAGATTCTGAAAAGTTTACACTGTTAAATGTAACTTCATTTAACGCAACAATTAGAACAGAAACAGATTATGAAGAGTGTAACACGTCTAATACGAAATTAAGTATAGTAGGTGTTGTGGCTGAAGGAGAGGATGGGAATAATTATGATTTAACATCGGATCAAATTGCAATGTTAGGTTTTGAATGGAATAAAGATGGCGCAACTACTGGAGTTACAACCAATGAATATACAGTAAATTCATATGCGGATAATGGAACGTACACATTAAGTGTAAATTTTAATAGCATAGCAAGTACGTCAAATGAGCTAATAATTAAGCTAGCTGAAGTGCCAGCAATAAGTAGCACTTCAACTTCTAACTCATTGTGTGCGGGTTCTTCTATAACGTATACAATAAATAATTATTTAGCAGGTTATACGTATCAATGGATTAAAGATGGTACAGATGATGTTACTCCAATTGATCCTCAAAATCTAATAGTAACAGAAGTAGGAGAGTATGTATTGAAGTATTCTGGCTACGGCTGTGATAATGAACTAGCACCGATAGAGGTAATTTTATTTGATGATTCAGCAGTAACAATTACACCTTCTGAGATTGTTGTAATGGAAGATGGAGGAAGTGCAACTATAACAGCATCAGGAGGAGAGTCTTATGAATGGTATCAAGGAGAAGATATTTCAGGAGCTTTGTTGTCAACAACGGAAGAATTAACAGTAAACTCTTTAGGTTTTTATACAGTAGCAGTAAAGGTAGGAGACTGTTCTGTGATAAGAACAGTAGAGGTGGTAGAGCCAGATGGGCAAATAATAGTTCCAAATATTGTATCGCCAAATCAAGACGGAGCTAACGATACGTGGAAATTGTCAAACTCTTATGCCTACCAACCTAATGTGGAAGTTATTTTGTACAATTCTAGCGGAAAAGAAATTTTAAAAACAACCGATTATAAAAATGATTGGCCCATGGAAAGTCTAGGTAATCAGAAGATATTTTACTATAAGATTATTAAGGACGATAAATTGATAAAAGCAGGAACTATATCGGTAATAGATTAGATTTAGATGATAAAAAAAATTACTTTATTTATTATTTTCGTATTAAATGTGTTTGTTGTACAAGCACAATTTTCTGGTGGTGAGCAGCAATACAATAGTTTTAGCTCTCGTAACTTCATGAAATTTAATCGTTTTTTAACGGTACCTACATTCTCTGCATTGAGAGAAAATAAAACATCAATTTCGGCTATTGTAAGGAATAGCAATGTTGAATTTGAAGACAATCCTAGATTGTATTTAGCCGCCTACTCAGGAAAAATGCGGGAAAACGTAGGAGCAGGTTTGGCAATTTACCAACAAGAAGTAGGAGTGTTTAAAGATTTCGGTGCGCTAGCAAACTATGCGCATCGTTTGCAGTTAAATGAAACGATGGATTTAACCTTTGGTTTTAACTTTTTATACAGTAGAAGAAGTGCAGACGGCGTAAAAGTAAATTCAACCGACCCAGAACCTCAAATAGCTAATTATCAAGACATACCAGTTGTAAATTTTCAACCAGCAATTACCCTGTCAATAGGGAAATTTGATGTAGGCGTGTTTTTTGAAAATTTGTTAGACTTCAATATGAAAAAAAGCGAAATGGCTACTTCTTTTGGAGAGAAAACATTTTCAGGGCATTTAATGTATTCATACGAACTTACCTATGCTAAAGGACTTTTTGAAGGAGCAGATATACGAATGTTAGCAATGGCGAGAAAACCAGGAGAGGGTGAGTTTGGTTATGGAGCCAATGCTATTATAGATTTACCTAAAGCAGGTTGGTTAAAAGCTGGTTATGATAAAACCTACGGTATTTCAGCTGGTGTTGGAATAAACCTTTCAGAAAATTTAGCGATAGGATTTAGTTACGAAAAAAGTAGTTTTGCAGCAACAAATGAAGTTGGACTTATTTATAATTTTGGTAAAAAAAGGTTTACAAGAGAACGACCTAAGAGGAGAACAGGAAATATTAAAGTAAACCTTCCAGAAAGAACACCTAAAAAAGAAATAGAATATAAAAACCCAGAACATAACGATTTATCTGACGAGATTCAACAAGCACAGGATTCTATTGATATACTAAATAAAAAGATAGATGAAGTATTACGAATACTGAAAAATCAACCGGCTCCTAAAGTAATTACCAATACTAATACAGTAATTATTAAAGATAGTGCTCAAACAAAAGATACCACATTAAGAAGAAGATCAAATAAACCATGGCGTAAGAGTACTGTAACTCGCTCTGGTGGAGGAGGAACTATGTATTATGTGGTTTCAGACCAGTTTAGAAGTAAAGAAAATGCAGAAGCTTTGATAGATAAATGGGCCCGATTAGATATTGAAGCTAAGTATGTATTTGAACCTAATAAAAAATTATACTATGTATACATAGATAGGTTTGCTAAAGAAGAGGAGGCAGAAGAAAAGGTAGACGATTTTAATGATAAAACACGTTTATTTGAAAAGAATGATGAGAAAAAAGATAATTCTACAATAAAGGTTAATAAGACTACTAAAGACCCTGTGTACGTAGTTAAAATTACCTTAGGAGGAGAGCTTAGTAGTTATGAAGAGCCAAAAACTCAACCACCAGCGAGGGTTTATCCGATGCAGGCCGAAGGAGTTGAGCCCGGATATTATTTACGAGTATACGTAAATTCTCAGAAAGCATTAGCTGATAGAAATGTAGATGAATTAAGAAACGATGACATAGATGCAGATTATTTTGTAGATCCAAAAACAGGCTACATGCATATATATATATTTAAAACAACAGATAGATCGGAAGCGATTAAAATGTACAATACAAATTTAAATGGTGCTTTTTATGATCGTAAAGCAATCATTCAAATTAAATAATATAATAAAATAAAAGAACTTGATTAATTAATTTCCCCAATTGATATTATGAAGAGAATAATTACCCTACTAATAATTGTATTACAAACCTTTTTTTGCTTTTCTCAGGAGAAACAAAAACCAACATCAAAACCATCACAAGTAGTTTTAGATGAGACGGTAGGTTATGAAAAACTAATAAAAAGGCTTCCTAAAGAGAAGGCATTAAGACCGCCATCAACGCCTTATTTTGATCAGAGAGTTGTTAAGCCAGATGGAAGTTCAGGAGGTATTAATATTAAAGGTGATATTACGTTTATAGCCAATAATGTTTTAAGTATTGATCAATGGGGGTATGACCCAGAAGACCCTTACGATGGATCTAGTTCAAACGGAACTGTTAATATGCAGTATATTGACATTGATGGGGATTCTTCTACAGATTCATCAAGTTCAGATGAGTTAAACTTACCAAGTTGTTCTAGAGTAGTATATGCAGGATTGTATTGGGCTGGTGTTTATCCATACGAAACTTGGGGGGGACGAGAAAGTAGGAGATATAATCCATATCAAATAAAATTCAAATTACCAGGAGGAAATTATCAAGATATAGAAGCAGATGCGAGTGATGTTACAAAGAGGGAGCTAATTTATGATAATGGTGTTGCTTATATATGTTATAAAGACATTACTTCAGATATTCAAGGGTTAGCAACTGTAAACCCGGAAGGGCATAATGGTACTTATGTAGCAGCTAACATTAGAGCAACAAGAGGAAGAGATTATTCAGGTGGTCTAGGAGGTTCTGGAGGTTGGACAATGGTCGTAGTTTATGAAAACGAAACAGAGTCAAGTAAAAACATATCTATTTTTGATGGTTTTGCAGATGTACGTAATGGGAATAATGTAAATTTATCATATTCTGGATTTACAACAGTACCTGTAGGGCCAAACCCAGCGAATCCAGCACCAGTTAGAGCAACATTATTAGCCGCAGCCTTAGAAGGAGATAGAAGTATATATGGAGATAGATTTCAAATTAAAAATACAGCTGGTAATTTTATAAATCAATCTACTCCTAATACAAATCCAAGTGGTAATTTTTTTAATGGTAGTATTACTAGGTATGATCAATATGTAACATCACGAACCCCTGATAGTGAAAACACCTTAGGTTTCGATGCAGATTTATATCAGTTAAGTAACCCTAATAACAGTGTCATAACCAACGGACAAACTTCTGCAGAAGTAAAATTTACAACTAGTGGAGATGTGTACTGGCCTTTTTTAAATGCCTTGGCTGTTGAAATCATAGAACCAAAAGTACAATTAATTAAAACAATTGAAGATGCTAGTGGAAATGATATACAAGGCACACCTGTAGGTTTAGGAAATGAATTATTTTATAACATAAGCTTTCAAAATGTAGGAACAGATCATGCAAGAAATACAATAATTACAGATAGATTACCAAAAAATGTAGATTTATTAACAACTACAGCACCAAATGGCTCTGTTGCTCCAGATGGAACACGTTTTGATATAGATTTACCTCCAGGAGTATCTATAACAGCATACGATCCACCAA
Organism: Tenacibaculum sp.; assembly: GCF_048269885.1. Taxonomy (NCBI): domain Bacteria; kingdom Pseudomonadati; phylum Bacteroidota; class Flavobacteriia; order Flavobacteriales; family Flavobacteriaceae; genus Tenacibaculum; species Tenacibaculum sp. Next base: position 48,166 of record NZ_JBLWTZ010000022.1, read on the forward strand.
GCGCAGCTAATGATAATAGAGCTGAATTAGAGATTTCAGTACCAGATAATATGGTTTTAGAGGGAGGTGCCCTTTATAATATTCGTATGCACGTTCAAGTAGTAACAGACTGTAGTCAATTAAGAGATGTGTGTTCTAATGAAGTTAGAAATCAAGCTTTTGCCAGATACGAAGGAGTTAGAGGAGGAGTAGTTATTAATAATGAGCCTAGTTTTTCGGGATTAGATGATTGTAATTTTGGTATAGTTGGTACTTCAAACTTTTTAGTTGATACAAGTGGGTGTTCTTTTGAAACCACACAAGTAATGTGTGGGGGAAGTATAACATTAACTGCTGGTGCTGGATTTGAATCGTACGAATGGAGAGATGCTTCAGGAACCTTATTAGGAACTACCACAGTACCATCTTTTGATGTAACTAATGAAGGAACTTACACAGTTAATAAGATAGCCTCAGTAGCATCAGGATGTATAAATGCTGAAGAAACCATACATGTTGTAGGATATAATTCAGAACCAAATCCATTACAACCATTTGCAGACCAAGTATTAACTTGTGCAAGTAATGGAGAAGAGTTAGCTGAAGTTTACTTATGTGGTGATAGTGGTTCTAGAACTATTAATTTACCATTTGATACCTCTTCAGCTACAACAGTACAATGGTTTAAATTGGATGAATCTTCTTGTACCGATGTAACAGAATCAGGATGTCCTAATATAAATACAGGCTGTACATGGAATGAGGTAGGAAGCGGAGAATTTTCTAGAAACTTTGCAGATGCTGGAGAATATCGATTAGATGTTTTATATGATGGAAGATGCCCTAAAAGTTACTACTTCAATGTGTACAAAGCAACTTTAAACCCTTCCTTTATTACACAGGATATTTTATGTGGTAACAATGGGTCTATTACAGTAAACAATATACCAGCAGGTTATCAATACAGTTTAACAGGTCCAGGAGGTTATAATGCTCCTTTTCAAAATAGTAATGTTTTTTCAAATTTAACAGCTGCAGGAAACTATAACCTTTCAATTCGTGTAAGTAGTGCGTCTGCTGCTTCATGTACATATACTTTTCCTCCTATTAATATTCAGGAAAATGACATAGATATGGACGTCATTACAACACCTATGCAGTGTTTTAATGATTCAGCACAAATAAGAGTTCAAGTAAATAATGTTTCTGGAGATTATACCTACGAGTTATTACAAGGTGGAAGTGTAGTAGGAATAGAAGGTCCAACTGCTAATAACGATTTTACTTTTAATGTTACAGATGGTGGGGCTTACACAGTGAGAGTTACAACACCTCAGTGTACCGCTACAGAAACGATTGTTATTAATGAACCAGATGAGTTATTACTTACAGCATTAAAAACTAAAGATATAACTTGCGAATCAGGAAGTTCAGACGGAATTATTCAGTTAACTGCAAGTGGAGGAACATTAGACACATCGTCAGGTAATAATTATAATTTTGCTGTATGGACGAGTCAGGGAACAGATTTATATACAAACCCATCAGACATTCCTAATACTGCGTTTTTAACACCAGCAACAAACCCATACACCTACAATGTGCCTGTTGGTAGTGAAGGAATATATCGATTTATTGTTATTGATGATAATAACTGTTATACAATTTCAGACCCGGTAGAAATTACTGTAGAGCCAGAATTAGCTTTTACTCATTCAGAAACAGATGTAACTTGTAATGGTGCTAATGATGGAATTATCAATGTTCAAACTAGTGATAATTTAGGGTATGCTATAGAGTATAGCATAAATAATACAGATTGGTACACCAGTGGAACGTTTTCAAACTTATCAGCTGGAAATTATACTATATACATTAGGGCTTCTAAGAACGCATACCAATGTTTATATCAAATTTCAAATATTGAAATAACAGAGCCTGAACCACTTAGTGCAGAGGTAGTTAAAGAAAGAGATTACAATTGTGGTGCAGGAGGAAAAATTAGGTTTTTTAATGAAACTGGAGGAACTTTAGGTTATGCCTACGGTATAGGTACAGTAGATACTAGTGGAAATGTAACAAGTATTAATTACTACTCTTTTGATTCAGGAGGATCTGCCGAAGCTGTATTTAATAGTTTACTTCCAGGAACTTACCGTTTGTATATACGAGATGCAAATGGATGTGTATATGAAATACCTGGAGATATTACGATTGAAGATTCTCCGAATGCGCCTAATTTAGTGCCAGCAATAACATATAATTGTAATGGAACAGGAAATGTGGTGTTAGGGCCAGCCTCTGAAATAAAAAATAATTTTGAATATTCATTAGATGACGGACCAACAACCAACATTAATAACTTTCCTAATTTAGCTCCAGGGCCTCATAAGATTTTAGTATATTATAAGGGGCAAGATTGTAGTACACAGGTTAATTTTATTATTGAAAGTAATAAAGAGTTTTCGGGTAGTATTATAGCTTCTTCAGATAGTGAATGTTTCGGGTCAGATAACGGAAGTGTAACAATCTCAGCTAGCAATGTAATTGGTGGAAGTTTTGAATATTCTGTAGATGGAGGAATTACGTGGTCGATTACAGCCGATAATCCGTATAGAGTTGTAGGTTTAGCCGCAGGTACATACAATGTATCAATAAGAGAAACTGATGGAGGTCAAACGTGTGAGATAGACTTAGGAAATGTTACAATTGGGCAACCAACTGAGTTGACCTTGTCTGCATCAGTAACTCAAGAAATAACCTGTAATACAGCCACAGGAACCATAACAGCTTCAGCAACAGGAGGAATCCCTCCATATACATTTAGTATTGATGGTGGAGCTACTTGGCAAACATCACCAACTTTTACAAATGTACCGCCAAGAGCGACAGACTATATTGTAATGGTCAGAGATAGTAGAAATTGTAATGAATGTGGATGTACTGCTAATTTATTTGAAAATGGAGGTTTCGAACAACCTACAGAAACAGCAACCACCTATAGGTTAATAAATGAAGACGATGTACCTGGTTGGGATTCTACGGCAGCTGATAACTTAATTGAAATTTGGTATAATGGGTTTAATGGAGTAACTCCACACGAAGGAAATTCTTTTGCAGAATTAAATGCTAATGCGGTTTCTTCATTATATCAAGAGTACTGCACACAACCAGGAGATGTAATTTCTTGGTCTGTTGCTCATAGAGGTAGAAGCGGTACTGATGTGGCTACCGTAAAAATAGGAGACGACTTAGCTACGGCATCTGTGGTTGAAACAATGTCAGATGGAAACTCAGCTTGGGGAGTTTATACTGGTACCTATACAGTTCCTGTTGGACAATCTACCACAATTATAGCTTTCGACGCAGTGTCTACTGCTGGAGGAAATAGAACTGTAGGTAACTTTATAGATGATGTACAAATCAACATAGCAAGAACTAACTGTATACCAGTAAGTGTTCCTTTAAACGACCCATCTACAGTTGCTTTTACTGTAACACCGGTAGTTTGTTACGATGGTTCAAACGGTGCATTAACCGTGAATGTAACTTCGGGTAATAATGATTACCAGTTTAGTTTAGACAATGGAACTACA